>JBALTK010000001.1:0-49143 GCA_036964385.1 Sulfitobacter sp.
CTGCAAAACATAGTGATATCGAGACGATCGTCACAAACGCATGGTCCTATGCACAACGCAGCACCTGAAATACCCAAGCGCCTCGAGCACGGAGATAATTTTTGCAAGCATTCAGCATTCTGATCCAGTCAGGTAATCCAGACCAACCTCTACCAAAAGAAGCTGAAAGTAACTTCAACTCCTTCAAAGCCCACCATCCCGACATTCCCCACCAGCTTTTTCGGGGCCCCGAATTGCGGGCATTTATCAAGGATAACTTCGACCGCGATATTCTTTTCGCATACGATAAGTTTGTCCCCAATGCGTATAAAGCCGACTTGGGAAGATACTGCTTATTGTACGCAATGGGTGGAATATATTTCGACCTGGCGATGTATTTCCACGAGCGCCTCCCTGTTGACCCCGAACGCGTGACCCTCTTTCGCGATCTTTTCCAAATCGCGACCTACGAATGCTATAATGGATTAATGTATGTCCCTAAGGGGCACGAACTTCTGTCCCTGGCGATAGAGGCATGCGCCCAAAATGCCCGCGAGGAATATTACGGCCCCAGCCCCCTTTGTCCGACCGGTCCAGTCCTGTTTGGGAGAAATGTCGCAATCGCCTGCCCCGTCGAGAACCAGAACGTCGGCGAAGCCGTTATGGTGAACATCGGAAAACCTTATCAATCGCTCCACTTCTCGCACCCTGAAAGCAAGAATGGTCTGGTTGCATCGCGGCGCAAACGCGGCAGAGGCCTCGCTGAGGTCGGTATCTCAGGATCAAATGTATACCCCGCTCTATGGAGTTCGAGATCCGTGTATGGATTCGAAGATGTGAGAACCTATGAAGCGCACTATTTCGCCCAAAAGAAGCTGCACACAGGGAGCTTTGAGAACGGCAAGGGCATTTCCATCTCGGCTGCACAGCACGGGCTCTGCACAAGGGGTCCGAATGTTTATCTAGAACCTGGCAGCTATGTTATCGCAGCTGAAATCAATGTCCGAACCGTTTCCCGATTGGTCTTTGACTGCTTTGCGCCAGCGCTTGGCGTTATGGATGAAGTTGTCTTTGATGATATCGAGGATGACAGAAACCTATGCATACTGATCAAGGTCGAGATTGAAACCACATTGGACAACTACCAGTTCCGCCTGCGCGGCCCTGCAGGTAAAGACTTTGACTTCATCGCAATGCACATCCGTAAGGTCTGACGCGCCCGTCCTGCGTTCAGGCGCACCAAGCTATTTCAGGAGCCCCAGCAGGTACTGTCCGTAACTGTTCTTGGAAAAGCTTTCCGCACGGATGCGTAATTCATCTGCAGTGATCCATCTTTTGGCAAAGGCGATCTCCTCGGGGCTGCCTACCTGAAGCCCTTGGCGCTCGGAGAGGGTGCGCACGAAGTTTCCCGCATCCAGCAGGCTGCCGTGCGTCCCTGTGTCCAGCCAGGCATATCCACGCCCCATTTGCTGCACGCTGAGTTGGCCATCAGCGAGGTAGAGCTCAAGCAGAGAGGTGATCTCCAGTTCACCCCGCGGCGAAGGCTTGACAGCGCGCGCGCGTTCGGGCGCTGTGCCATCAAGGAAATAAAGCCCTGTCACAGCAAAGGGTGACGGAGCCACCTCGGGCTTTTCGACAATTGCACGCACCGTGCCATCACTGTCAAAATCGACCACACCATACCGCTCAGGGTCGGCTACCCGGTAGCCAAACACCGTGCCACCCTGCGCCGCATCTGCCGCAGCCAGACTTTCAGGCAAGCCGTGACCAAAGAAGATATTATCACCCAACACCATCGCAGAGGGTGCGCCATCCAGAAAATCCTCTGCCAACAGATAGGCCTGCGCCAGACCATCCGGCGAGGGCTGTTCGATGTAGGTGAAGGTGACACCCCACTGGCTGCCATCCCCCAGCGTACGCTGGAACTGTTCAGCATCTTGCGGGGTGGTGATCACGGCAATCTCGCGGATGTCGGCCAACATCAGCACCGACAGCGGATAATAGATCATCGGCTTGTCATATATTGGCAGTAACTGCTTGGAGACACCGATGGTGATCGGATAGAGCCGCGTGCCAGAGCCGCCAGCGAGGATGATACCTTTACGCTTCATGTCGAAAGTTCCTTAATCACATCTGTCAAATCTGCGCGCCAATCAGGCTGGCCAATGCCAAAGTCACGCATCAGGCTGCCACCGTTCAGGCGTGAATTGGCAGGCCGTACTGCGGGTGTGGGGTAATCGCTTGTGGGGATGTCTGTCACCGTGACAGCATCTCCCGACATCTCGAATATCGCGCGGGCAAAATCGGCCCAGCTTACGGGGGGCGCCCCTGCAAAATGGTGGATGCCCGAGGGCGCTCCGGTGGTTAGCTTATCAACCAGTGTCATGCAGGCCTGTGCGATCGCCGCGGCCGAGGTCGGCCCGCCGATCTGATCGCCCACAACCGTCAATGCATCCCGCGACTGCGCCAGCCGCAGCATGGTTTTTACAAAGTTATTGCCATGGGCCGAGAATACCCAAGACGTGCGCAAGATCGCATGCGCGCCGCCCGCCGCGACCACACCACGTTCACCCGCCAGCTTCGAGCGGCCATAGGCATTGATAGGGTTCACCGCATCATCTGGTTGCCATGCCGCCGTACCCTGCCCGTCAAACACATAGTCGGTCGAGATATGCACCAGCGGGATACCCAGTGCGGCACAGGCCCGTGCCATGGCCGCAGGGGCGTCACCGTTGATAGTGGTGGCCATCGCCTCCTCTTCCTCGGCGCGGTCCACAGCCGTATAGGCGGCGGCGTTAATAACTGCGCGCGGCGCATGGACGGCAATCGCTGCAGCACAGGCGTCAGGGTCGCTCAGGTCAGCGGCATCGCGGTCAAGGTATGTAGCGTCAGGCAAGATGCGCTGTAGCTCATGCGCCACCTGCCCTGTTTTGCCAAAGACAAGTATGCTCATGCCGTGCCCAACCGTGTGCCAACTCCATCACGGTTTTGTAGCGCGCGCCACCAGTCCTCATTGTCGAGATACCAATGCACTGTGCGCTCCAACCCTTGCTCGACAGTGACCGAAGGCTGCCAACCCAGTTCGTCGCGGATGCGGCTCGCGTCGATCGCATAGCGTGCATCATGACCCGGACGGTCGGCCACAAATGTAATCAAATCGGCATAGGGCGTCGCAGCAGGGCGCGCCTTGTCCAATATCGCACAGAGCATCTGCACCAGATCAAGATTGGTCAGCTCGTTATTGCCCCCGATGTTATAGCTGCGGCCCACTGCACCTTTTTGTAGAACGCGCAGCAAGGCCTCGGCGTGGTCCTCGACGTACAGCCAATCACGTATGTTCGCGCCTGTGCCATAGATCGGAATATCCTCGCCCCCAAGCGCCTTGAGGATCACCACAGGGATCAGCTTTTCGGGGAAATGGTAGGGGCCATAGTTATTCGAGCAATTGCTCAGCACCACGGGCAGGCCATAGGTTTCGCCCCAAGCACGCACCAAATGATCGCTGGCCGCTTTGGACGCGGAATAGGGCGAGTTTGGGTCGTATGGGGTATCTTCCGTGAACAGCCCCTCCTCTCCCAAGCTGCCAAACACCTCATCCGTCGAGATGTGGTGAAAGCGAAAACCCTCAGGCTTGCCTGCCGCTGTCCAATAGCTACGTGCAGCCTCCAGCATGTTGTAGGTGCCTGTCACATTTGTCTCGATGAAATCACCAGGCGCATCGATGGAGCGGTCAACATGGCTCTCTGCTGCCAGATGCATCACCGCATCGGGCTTATGCGTGGCAAAGATACGCGCAAGTGCTGCAGGATCACGGATGTCCGCATGCTCGAACGCATAAAGCGGGCTCTCCGAGACGCTGGCCACATTCTCGAGACAGGCCGCATAGGTCAGCGCATCAAGGTTAACCACGCTGTGTCCTGCGGCAACCGCCTGACGCACCACCGCTGAGCCGATAAAACCCGCACCACCTGTAATCAAAATTTTCATGCGGCACCTGCCGTGAACGGGCT
Source organism: Sulfitobacter sp. (assembly GCA_036964385.1). GTDB lineage: Bacteria > Pseudomonadota > Alphaproteobacteria > Rhodobacterales > Rhodobacteraceae > Sulfitobacter. Next base: position 3,990 of record JBALTK010000001.1, read on the forward strand.
GGGCACATCTGCCAGTTTGGGGGCCTTGGCGTCTTTGTCTGACAGAACAGGTGTCTCGACGCCCCAGTCGATGCCGATGTCGGGGTCATTCCATGCCACAGCCCCGTCACAGTCAGGGGAATAATAGTCGGTGCATTTATAGATGATCTCGGTATCGGATGCGCGTGTGACAAACCCGTGCAAGAACCCCGCAGGGATCAGCAACTGACGGCCATTCTCTGGCGTCAGATCAACTCCGAACCACTGCCCGAACGTGGGCGAGCCTGCGCGAAAATCCACAGCCACATCCCACAGCGCACCGCGCCCGCAGCGCACCAGTTTGGCCTGTGCATGAGGGGGCGATTGATAGTGCAGCCCGCGCAACGTGCCCACAGTGGCCGAAACCGAATGGTTGTCTTGCACAAAATCGAAATCCAGCCCTGCGGCTTCCATCCGCGCCTTGTTCCAGCTTTCAGAGAAAAAGCCGCGGGCATCGCCGTGCCGCTGGGGCGTCAGGATCAATACGCCCTCAAGTGTTGTCTGTTCTATTTGCATCCGGTTTCTCCGCCCTGCTGCTTTTTCTGCTCATGTGCCACGGCTACGCGCGGGATCTACCCCATGACAAGGGCCAGATTATGACGCGCGCACCCTGAACTCTTACGTACTCACATCAGGCGTGGTGCGCCCCAAATGCCCCTGAAAATCACACAGCGCCATAACCGCTTCGCGCAGCGGGCCAAGATGGGCTTCGATATCCCCGAAATCGCCGGTTTGCGGCGGTTGGTACTGCTCAAGATAAAGCCGCACTGTCGCCCCTTCGGTGCCTGTGCCCGACAGGCGCAGCACCGCGCGCGCACCGCCCTCGAACCAGATACGCCAGCCTTGGTTATCGCTGGTCGCGCCGTCCACAGGATCGGTATAGGTGAAAATGTCAGCGGCAGTGATGGTCTTGCCGCCCACCTGTGTGCCTTCCAATGTCGGTATGCGCGCGTTCAACGCCTCCAGCATGGCAGCTGCGCTTTGGGTCGGGACCGCTTCGAAATCCAGCCTTGCATAGTGATCACGACCATATTGTGCCCAGTGATCTTGCATCAAATCCGCCACCGACATCTTGCGCGCCGCCAAAATATTCAGCCACAGCAGCACCGCCCACAGCCCGTCTTTCTCACGCACATGGTCTGATCCTGTGCCGGCACTTTCCTCGCCACAAATCGTGACACGGCCCGCATCCAAAAGCGTGCCAAAGAACTTCCAACCCGTCGGCGTCTCGAACATCTCGACACTCAACGCCTCTGCCACACGATCCGCGGCCCCCGAGGTCGGCATGGAGCGCGCGATGCCCGCAATCCCCTTGTCATAGGCAGGGGCCAGATGTGCATTGGCCGCCAGCACCGCAAGACTGTCAGAAGGGGTTACATATGCGCCACGACCCACGATCATATTACGGTCTCCGTCACCGTCTGACGCGGCCCCAAAATCAGGAGCAGTCGGGCCTGTCATCTTGCCCATCAATTCATGCGCCCAGATCGGGTTAGGATCGGGATGCCCACCGCCAAAATCAAGCGACGGGATGCCATTAATCACCGTCCCAACAGGCGCGCCCAGACGCCCCTCAAGGATCGCATGGGCATAGGGCCCCGTGACCGCATGCATTGCATCAAAACACATCTCGAAGTCGCCCGTAAGCAGATCTGAGATCACGTCAAAGTCAAAGAGACTTTCCATCAATTGGGCATAATCAGAGACTGAATCCACCACCTCGATCACCATGTCATCGCGCGTCTGCGTGCCGATATGGTCCAAATCTACATCTTTAAAATCAGACAGAAAATACCGGTCAATCTCCATGCCGATCCGGGTCATTTCTTCAGTCAGTGCTTCGGGGGCAGGCCCGCCATTGGCCGCATTGAATTTCAGCCCGAAATCCGCATCGATCCCGCCGGGATTATGGCTGGCGGACAGGATGAATCCACCGTCTGTGCCATGCATCCGGATCAGGTGGGAAGCCGCGGGAGTCGAGAGGATTCCCCCCTGCCCCACGATCACCCGCGCGGCCCCGTTCGCCGCTGCCATTTTCAGGATCGTCTGGATTGCCTGCAGGTTGAAATACCGACCATCCCCGCCCAGCACATAGGTCTTGCCCGCCCCCCCAGAGGTAGCGTCAAAAATGGCCTGTACGAAGTTTTCCAGATACCCCGGAGCCATAAAAACACGGGTTTTTTTGCGCAAGCCTGATGTTCCCGGCCCTTGACCCATAATTGGCTGGGTGTCGTGTTTCATGGATAGGTATCCTTTAAGTAGTTATTTCGTTTTTAAAACAGGCGCTATTTGAACAAAAAGTAGACAAATTTTATCATTAAGACGGTTTTAACTGAAGCCTCCCAAAAGGTCATTAACCGCTTTCATCCCGCCCCCCCCAAAGATCACTCTTACCAAGGGATTTCCAAAACAATGGACCTTTTTGAGACATTTTCTGACACGCTAGCCCTCACCGATTTTGGGTCAAACGATACTTTTTCCACCGCCTCGACAATAGACGATGGCCGGTTTGAAGTTCAAGGCAACGGGGAAGATTGGTACAGGTTCGAAGCCCCTGCAGGTCAGATGGCATTTTCCATCACCGCAACCGAGGCACCGCTGAACCTTGCGCTGACCCTGCATGACGCCGCAGGCAATGCGATCAAGGGAAGCCCTAGCCCGACAGCGACCGAGAGCTTTGATTTCTACAACGCCGCCGATCAGACCTATTATCTGCGTGTCGCCACCGCACAATATGCTGCAACCACACCACCAGCCGATCTGGTGATGACTTATACAATCACTGTTGATCTGCCTGATACCAGCAACCCTGACGGAAACGACACCCTTGCCGAGGCCCAGACCCTTACCGAAGGACTGCACAACATCAGCGGCTCTGCGGTGGATTGGTTCCGCCTGAACAGCCCCTCGGGCAATATATCGATCACGTTGGACACCGATGATGATGCCTATCCGCAAAACCTGAATGCGGTGCTCTATAATACCGCAGGTCAGGTGCTTGGCCATGACAATAATCCCAGCGGCGAAGAAAGCTTTACCGCCTTGCTCAAAGATGCGGATGATTACTTCCTCAAGGTCTTCTGGGCCGTCGCGCCAGATGCGACATCCTCAGGGATCAAACTCGATTATACTCTCGACATTGATCTGCCCGAAGAGGCCGCACGCGACCCCAATGATCCGGGCGAGACCCGCGAGACTGCAACTCCCCTGCCTGCAAACGGCACTCATAGCATTGAGGGCACCGGGCTGGACTGGTTCCGCCTCGACACTGGACCTGGCCGCTTCACCATCGACATGACCGACACCAACGATGGCAGCAATGAGATCAACATGGATCTCTATGATGCGCAGGGCAATCTGCTGATCGGTAACCGTGAGGCGGGCGGCACCGAGAGCGTGAGCTATCTGTCCCAGACCGGCGGCACCTACTACATCAATATGTTCATGCCGATCTATCCCAATGGCACCCCCAACGGGGTCACGATGAACTATGATCTAACGGTGGACACGCCTGAAAACACATGGGCAACAACGCTTGATTTCGGGCCTATCCGCAATGCTTCAATCGCCGTTTTTGACATCGACAATGACGGCAAAGACGAAATTTTTGTCAGTGCCAGCAAAGCTCTGGATGAGGAAGGCAACGAGATCCGCCCCGGTGGCCTGATCGTGCTGGAAGATGACGGCACCATCAAATGGACCAAAACCTTTGAAGCCGAAGAAGGCCCCGACCTGATCACAGGCAAAGAATACAACACCAGCTCGGTATCCACTCAGGCGATCTTCTCGGATCTCACTGGTGACGGGCGCATGGAAATCATTATCGGCACCGCTGCGGGCATCACCGATGTATTCCCCACCTCGGGACAACCGGGTGATAAGGGCGGCATTTATGCCCTGACTGCGGATGGCGAAATCTTGTGGTTCCATGAGACCTATGATGTCTTCGGCAGCCATCTGGACGAACCTGATGACAGCCCTGATGGCCGCTCGGAAGGGGTGTATTCCACACCGCGCATCTTCGACATTGATGCCGATGGGCAGCGCGAAATTCTGGTGACCTCATGGGATCAGCGTTTCTATATTCTTGACGGCAAAACAGGCCAGATCGAACGCGAATTCAATCTGCATGACACAGCCGCAGCCACCCCGAATGTCGCCGATATGGACGGCGATGGCATTTATGAATTGGTCGTTCTTTCCGCCATCACCGACAATGAAGAAGCTGGCATCCCCACCCAAGGTGGGGTTGTGCACGTGCTGACCAACTATGCCCAGCCCATCATTGAAGGGTGGACGGATCAGGTGTCAATCAAAGAGAATGCCAGCGCAGACCACCGCGGTAAATTCCTTGAACAGGGTCTGTGGTCCAGCCCGAAAGTCACCGATCTGGATGGTGACGGCACACCCGAATTCATCCACGGTACAACCAACTTTTTCAAAGACGAGCGCGGACAATTTCTCAAAATCTGGAATGCTGACGGCACAGAGCGGGCCACACTGACGACCATAGGCCAACCCCGTGCAGCGCCCCTGCTGGCAGATCTAGATGGCAATGGATCGCTGGAGATTATCGCCGCCACCATGGAGGGATATGTCTATGGCTGGAATTCCAATGGTGTTGAACTTTTCCGCACACTGGTTGAACCCTATGTCGACACAGAGATCCACGGCGACGTGGACCGTACGCAGCCCATCACCCGTCAGCCCATTGCTGTAGATCTCGACAATGCCGACGGTGATCTCGAAATCCTTGTCTCGATCGGATCGCAAACCATTGTTCTGGACAGCGATGGTACACAGATCACCTCGACCACGCAGGAGAACTCCAACAACATCTACCAAGTCTATTCCGGATCACCTGTCGCCAAGGATATTGATCACGACGGCAAGCTGGACCTGCTTTCAGGCGGGACCACAGAGGCACAAGATCAGGCCGTTATCTTCCGTTGGGAAAACCCGTTCGAGGCAACATCGGATGACTACCGCACGGCGGAATATCAAAACATGCAGTCCCTCAATGAAGTACGCAGCTTTGTCGAGCGGTTCTACAACACCGTTCTGGACCGCTCCGCAGACCCTCAGGGCAGCAACTTCTGGACAGATTCCCTCGCCACCGGTGTGCTCAGCGGCGCTGATGTTGCCGCCGGCTTTATCGGCAGTAAGGAATTCATCAGACGCAACACCTCGGATGAGGAATATGTGAACATCCTATATGAAGCTTTCTTTGGGCGGAATGCCGACGCCGGCGGGTTTGGTAAATGGATCAATGATCTCGACAGCGGCGTATCACGTGCGGACGTTCTGGCCGGATTTACGGGCAGTCGAGAATTTGAAAATCTGACCACCTCATACGGTATCCGCGCTGAGACAAGCTATGGTATCGGGGATAATTCGGCTGTCATACTGGGTGATCCTCAAGACAGTAACGTCTTACGCGGCGGGGCTGGTAACAACATCCTGAATGATGAAGGCGGCGAAGTTACTGTCGCAGACAACATCGCCCATATTGAATACACAGGCCAAGTCTACCGTTTGTATGGTGCAGCCCTCGGGCGTAACCCTGACATGGGCGGTTTGGTCGGCTGGCTGAATGCATTAGATACAGGCCGGATTCCGATTGCTGACTTGCCAGGTTATTTCCTTAAATCACCCGAGTTCATACAAACCTATGGTGATCTCGACGATGCAAATTTTGTGAACCTTCTCTATCAAAACGTGCTGGGTCGTAATGCCGATGCCCAAGGCCAGCAAAACTGGGTGGATGCATTGGACGGTGGCCTGACCCGCGATCAGGTTGTTCTGAGCTTCTCGGACAGCCGTGAGAACCGCACAAAAACCAGCGCCGGCTTTGACAACTTCATGACCAAATTGAATGTTGAATGGCTCGACGTGCTGGAAGGCGGCGCAGGTGATGATGTAATGAACGCCGGCATTGGCAGCGACATCTTCATTTTCCGCGCGGATGAACCCGGCAATGATACCGTCCACGGGTTTGAGCCCTGGGACCGCTTACAGCTGAGCGGGTATGGCTTTGACACGGATGCTGATGCCTTGGCCCAGATGCAGCAAGTCGGCGATGATGTAATCTTTGAACAAGGTCAGCAACGCATCAGGTTCGTGGACATGCGGATGAGCTATATGAACGAAGTACAGTTCAACATCTAAACCCTGACACCGAGACTGTCGGAAGCGCTGGTACAAGTCGCCAGCCACCAGACGGCGCAGCTGACCCTCAGCCACATGCCACAAAAGAGCCTCCCCTTCCTGACCGAATAGGGAGGCCCTCTAACCTGCAGAACAAGTGCCTGTAGTGTAAGCAGTGCGCTAATCACACTGTTTGCACTTGGTTGGCATCGTATCGCTGTATGGGTTCAAAATGACGGCGGCAGACCACCATCTCGGCCACAATCAGAGCCTTCAAATCTATGAAGGCTCTGAAACTCCGATTAAGAACGAGCTGGATAGCATGGGCTCGAAGCACTGCTTACCCTGTATCAGGCTCTAAATCAGGAACATGTCGTCGGTGATCTCATTAAGAGCAGTGCCTGTGAAGGTGACCGTGACACCTTGATCCGCAAATACAGCCTGCCCGCTCACCTCACTCAGATGCGCGCGCACAGCGCTGACATTCGCATAGCCGAAGCCTTCAAAGCTCAGCACATCCCATGCCTCGAGATCCAGCACCTCATTGGTGCTTGCCACATTCGCTTCAAACACAAACATGTCCGACAACAGGCCGCCAGACAGGATGTTATTCCCGCCGCCTGCGGCAATCACATCATCGGTCCCTTGCGCCAAAACCCACGCAGTCACATCATCGCTGCTATTGTTGACGAATTCACGGCTTTGCGTGAAGAACTCCAAAACCTCGGCACGGCTGCTGCCACTGTCCAAAAGCGCGGTCCATTGAGCCAACCCGCTGGCATCTGCTCCACGGTCCAACACATTTTGGTACAGCAGTTCGACAAAGCTATCGTCGTCCAGATCACCATAGGTCAGCTGGAACTCGGCTGATTCAACAAACCCCGATACAACATTGGTAAAATCGACACCTCTGCTTAATGTATCGACCCAGTTGGTGAACCCCTCTTCTTGTGGTGTTCGGTCCAATGTGGCGCGGTACAGGCGGAAGACATCGTCGCTCCACTCCTGTGGTGTGTGATCTTGGGTGAACTGTGCGGTTTGCGTAGCTGTCGTTTTTGTGAACTCCTGGCTTTGCGAAAAGCCAAGCACGGCCTCGGCACGTGTCATGCCGCCCTCATCAATCGCAGAAATCCAATTTGCACGGCCTTCCGCCGCCGCCTCACGGCCTAGAACATTCTGGAACAACAAGTCTACAAAGTCGCCAGTATCGACGTCACCGTAGGTCTTGATAAATTCCGCTGACAGAACAAACCTTTTCGCAACATCAGATAGCGCCAGATCCCCCTCAAACAAAAGCTCGGTCCAGCTTGCGTGCCCCGCATGATCAGGGGTGCGGCCCAAAGCAGCCTGATACAAGCGGTACACTTGCGCAGAGATATCAGCCGCCAGCCCTGCCGAGAACCCGTCCGCGTAGATCGCATCATCCTGCGGACTCACCTCAGGCTCGATGTCAAAGATTACGGATTGGTCGTTAAAGATAATTGTCTCAATGTTGAGCAACGTGTCAGTGCCCACCCCCTCAGTGACAACCGTGACACCACCGTCTGTCTGCGTGATCGTGACATCCGCAAAGTTCAGATCATATAGAACCTGATCCGTCCCTGCCCCGCCATCGAGGGTGTTATCGCCCTTATTGCCCACCAGCACATCGGCACCGTCATGGCCGGTCAAATCAATATCCCCCACACCGAGGGCCGTCAGACTGCCGGCGGCGCTGGTCAGGGTGGTATTGACCGAGGTGGTCACATCATCATCATTCACCAGATCAAGCTTGCCATTACCATCCGAGAGATCGACCAACAGGCCAATACTGCCCAGCGTCACAGCTACATCGGACGCGGCGGTAAGTGCGATGGCATAGCCGCCTGCCGTCTGGGTTCGGGTGGTTTGGCCTGCGGCCTGTATCTGCACCCCCGCACGCCCCTCACCGATCGAATAAAAATCATCATTGTCGCTGTCAGTATAACTGACACCCGTTAGAAACACGTTCGACCCACTGACCGCAAAATTCTCGACAACCATGCTGGCATTGAAACTATTCGAGCCTGATGTGAACACACCTTCTGTTTGGGAAACACCAATTTCGCTGTAAAAATCATGCAGCATATTGACCCTGTGGCCCTCGCTCAGGAACAAGTCTCGATGGTGGCTTTCTTCCATCAAGCTATCAAGATCAATGGATCCTGTTGACCCACGGTAGGTTATGTTTTCACCGCTCGCATACCTGCCCGAAAAGTCATAGCCTGCGGCGGCCATACGGTCTCCGGGACTGGAGCCGTCGACGCCGGTATGGCTGAATGTATCTTCTTCCAGCATCCATGCACCATGTGCATCAGCCGCGTCATGCAGCAACTCATTGGGTGCCAGGACCTGCCGCGCGCTACCGTCCAGAGTGCCCGCTGCAAGACCTTCGTTCAGGTCAATGCCGAAACGTTCGGCCTCGCCTTCAGGATCAAGCCGCATGCGGTTGATCATTTCGATTAAGAGTTGTTCGGCTGCTGATAACATTGCGATTGACCTCATTACACTCAACGTACATCCGACTTATTAAGAAATGTCGGGCATTGCATCCCTAGGTCCCAATCAGGGCAAGATTACGCCCAATCTGGGTTGGTTTGAGGATGTTTTGGCAATCATCCGCCGTTGGGATGCTGCAGCGACCACGTCAAACGTCAAAAATATTATCAGTCTCCAGCATGGCTAGCTCAACATCCAGCAGGCGCACTTGCACGCCTTGATCGGCAAAAACCACATCGTCACCGTCCTGCACCATATGCGCACGAACATCATCAGCGTCGTCAAACCCGAAGCCTTCAAAGGAAAGCTGGTCCCAGACTTCAAGATCCGCCACTTCGTGCTGCCCGCCTTCGGCAACATCAAAGACAAAACTGTCTGCCCACATGCCACCCAACAGCACGTTATTCCCGCTGCCACCTTCCAGCACATCTTCCCATCCCTGACCTTTCACCCAACTCGTCAGAGACGCGACACTCTTGGTGGTAAATTCCTTACTTTGAGAGAATGCGGCCACTACCTCCCCGCGCGACCAATCCCGTGAAAGCGCGCCCATCCAGTTTGCCAATCCGCTTGTATCGGCCTCTCTGTCGAGCACATTGCGGTAGAGTTGCTGGACAAACATACCATCGCCCAGATCGCCGTAGGTTTTGAGGAATTCCTTGCTGTTCGCAAAGCCCTCAGCAGCCCGTTGGATGGTCATCCCGTCGGTCAGTGCTTCGGTCCAGTTTTCCAACCCCTGCCGATCGGGGGCCCGATCAAAGGTGGCCTGATACAGACGGTACACATCATCCAGCCAGCCACTCTGCTGGCCTTCCAGACTCATCTGAACGGCACCGCCCGACGATACAATCTGGAACTCCTTACTTTCCGAGAACCCTACAACAACCTCCGCCCGTGTTGCCCCCCCCGCCAGAAAGTTGGTCCAGTTTTGCAGGCCACTCTCTGCGGGCGTGCGGCCCAACACGTTGTTGAACAAGAGCGTGACAAAGGTCTCGTCGGTGACATCCCCATAGGTGCGCCCGAACTCGGCCGAGCGGACAAACCCGTCAGCCGCCTCAAGCAGGCTGCGCTCGCCCTCCAATATGGCGTTAGCCCAGTTTTTCTGCCCCTGCACATCAGGTGTCCGGTTCAACGTCGCGAGATACAGTCGGTACACGGTCGCTGCGACAGGATCAAAATCCTCATCCCACTGACCGCCCAACAGCAGGTCATTGCCTGCACCACCTTCGATGGTGTCTGCCCCGCTACCGCCCGAGATTGTATCGGCCCCCCTGTCTCCGAGGATCATGTCACGCCCTGATGTTCCGACAAGTTGCTGGTCCCCCTTCGGCAAATCCTGCGTGGAGATGTGCCAAAGGTCGGTGAAATCGGAATAATGGAAATCGTCTTCATAAAGCCTGACATTGCCGACCGTTTTGAGGACCACAGTTTCACCATTGAACGAAATGCGCGCGCCGCTACCGGTGGATTGGAACTCAAGCGCCTCCATCGCATAAAACCGCCCCATTGCCGACAGATCAATGCGGTCCACGCCGATCTCGAAATCTTCGATGCTGTCATTCTCGCCGTCAGCGCCCAGCACAAAAATATCAGCACCAGCTCCGCCCCACATGCGGTCACTGCCTGACCCGTCGATGATAATGTCCGCGCCACCTGCCCCCCTCACCTGATCATCGCCAGCACCACCAGATATCTGGTCCGCGCCCTGCGTCCCCGTCAGTCGATCATCGCCTGCTCCACCCTCTATGATCTCCCCGCGAATGCCCCCTGCATTGGGGTCAATCAGAAACCGCCCGATCGCAGAGGCGCCAAAACTGTTGTCAGTCAGCCCCGCCGTGTAAAGTGCGATACTCCCGTTCTGCGCCACCAGCTTGATACCCTCAGGATTGCTCAATGCAGTTCCTAAACCATCTGCAATCGTCTCCAGATGCAAAAGCCGCCCCGTCGGCAGCAGCGTCATCAACGACAATCCGTCATCCGCCCCCCCCGCTACAACAAAGGCGCGGTCATTCATCACAATCGTTTCCAACACCGATATCGACTGGAAGCGTGTGTTGAGATCGTCATTCACCTGATCTGTGGCGCGCAACGTGCCATTGGGCGCAACTGAAATCACGGAAATGGATGACGTCCCCGCTGCCCCCACCAATATATATTGCTGCCCCCCCACGTTAAGCTGCGCCAGTTGCGTAGGCATCGCCACCCCTAGGCCGCCTTGCATATCAAGGCTGTCGACCAGACGTGTTGTGCCGTCGTTATTCACTTGGAAGTTATAGATACCGTGCCCCTCGGCACTTACCGCCATAAGGTAATTACGCCCCCCCATGGCCACATGTTCGAGCGCAAAAATATCATTCCCTGTTTCCTGCAACGCCACACTGACTTGGCGTACTTCGTGCAGCCCGCCATCCGCCCCCAGACGCCAAGCGGTGATGCCCGCCTCCCCGCGCGAAGCCGAGAAAAAGAAATCCTGCCCCCCTATGGTCACCATTTCCATCGCGGTCATCGCTTCGACCCGTGGACCTGCCAGATTAAATTGGCCCGTAATCAGCCCAGTCTCACCCAGCCAGAAACCACTGATCCCCGATTGTGCAGGCCCGCTGAGCAGCAAAGCTTCGCGCCCACCCAAAGTTGCACGGTGCAACTGCGCCTCCGCCCCCAATCCCGCGGTAGGCGTATAAAACGCTTCGTCCAGAACAACACCGTCGACGTTGCGCACCAATATACCACCATCACGGCCACTTGCGCTGTAGGTACGCAGCCCCGCAGACGTATGCGCGATCTCGATGTCCGTTACACCCGTCACATGCGTATCCGGCCCCCTCGACGACGTGCCTATATGTCGAATATATCCCATGACCCCTCCGGAATTGTCTCCGGACAGTCCAGTGGCGAGGCGGCGCATTGCGGCGCGGGCTTACGGCAGGTTTATGGCTTTTAGATCAGGTTTTGCGGAGTATTTCGCTTTATTAGTCTCATAATTTAAGGAAACCCCGCATGTGTATCTCGGCCCGCCCTTGAGAGCACCCATTGCAGTGCAACAGCTTTTGCTGCACCACTGCGCCCATGTCGGACGTCACCTCCCTCCCCCGCGTTACCATCGCACTTGCCACCTATAACGGGGCGGCCCACCTAGAGGCTCAACTGGCCTCTTATGTCGCACAAACGCATGCAAACTGGGATCTGTGGGTCAGTGATGACGGATCGCACGATGCAACCCGAACAATCCTCGAAAATTTTGCTGCACAGCACGGAATGGGGCGCGACATCCGCATTCTGGACGGACCGCGCGCAGGGGTGGCGACAAACTTTCTCACGCTGCTCTGCCACCCCGGCCTGCCCAAACAGCCCGTTGCCCTTTCAGATCAGGATGATGTCTGGTTACCAGAAAAGCTTGCTCTTGGTCTGGCTGAAATGGGCACTGACGAACCTGTCATCTACGGCGCGCAAAGCATCCACACCGATGACACGCTCACCCCCATCGGCAAAAGTCTGGGCGGCGGTGTCACACCCAGCTTTGGCAATGCCGTGACACAGAACATCGTGAGCGGGCATTCATGTATGCTCAACCCTGCTGCACTTGCTGTGGTCAGGCGTGCTGGCGTGCCTGCAGGCATCCCCTATCATGACTGGTGGCTTTATCAGCTTATCACAGGGGTCGGCGGGCATGTGGCCTTATCCAGCGATGCTGTCTTACTCTACCGTCAGCACGGCCGTAACGCGATGGGATCGCATCAAGGCCTGCGTGCATTGGCGACCCGTACAGCACAGGTTTTCGGTGGCACTTACCGCGAATGGATCATGGCAAACACTACCGCTTTGGCCCATTTAGAGTCTACTTTGACACCCGAAGCACAAGAAATACTAGCAGCGCTCAAAGCAACACCACCACGTGCCGGGTTCGCCCGTATCGCTGTGTTCCGACGGTACGGGGTGCGCCGTACAGGGCGGGTCGGCAACCTGCTTTTGAACCTGGCCCTATTGTTGGGGCGCGTTTAACGCCGCCATATTCTTTGAATGCGCGATGATCCCCTGTTCGACATTATCGTAATAGGTAAGCCTGCCATTATTCAGCACAGCCGTTGCATCACATAGCTCGCGGACCTGCTGCATGGAGTGGGTCACAACAACAGCCCCCGCACGCTTCATCCGCTCTTTGAACACCATATGTGAACGCGCACGAAACGCCGCATCCCCCACAGCCGTAACTTCATCGACCAGATAGGTATCAAATCCGATCCCCATCGACACCCCAAAGGCCAAGCGTGATTTCATCCCCGAAGAATAGCTTCGGAAGGGCAAATGAAAGTGAACACCCAGTCCTGCAAAATCCTCGACAAAGTCGACCAACTCATCCGTGTCCACACCATAGATACGGGCCACAAATCGTGCATTCTGCGCGCCGCTCAATTCGGGATGGAACGACCCTGCATAGCCAACAGGAAAAGAAATAGCCCCCGTAGAGATGATCCGGCCTGATGTCGGCGTCAATGTACCCGCAATCATCTGTAGCATGGTGGATTTACCCGCCCCATTTTGCCCCAGCAGCCCAACAGAGCGGCCAGTCGGAAAAGTGAGATTGATGTTCTGCGCGACCACCTTACGCTTGCCCTCAAGCGCGAAAACTTTGGTTACGTTTTCAAATCTGATCATGCCGGTTAGCGTCGATCGCGGACCGAGTAGACCACGAGGATCATCACCGACCATATCAAAAACAAGAAAAGCGATACCAGAGCAAACAACGTCAGGCGCTTAGGGTACTCAGGTGTTTCCGCCTCGGTGGGCTGCATATATGCCGCCAGATATCGCGACTTTCGGCGCGCTTCGGCAAGGGCTGCATCATAGTTAGCCAAGGCCGAGACATAGGAGTTTTCCGCAAACTCACGGTCCACTACAAGCCGCTCATAATCGCCCAAAAGATCTGCAAATGCGGTACCATCTTCTCCAGCCCCGCCAACACCCAGTTTCTTGCGTTCTTCACTGATGCGGTTCTCGATCACGGCGATCCGTCTGGTCAGCTGGGTAAGCCGTGGATCCGTCTCTCCCACCGTCCCTTTCAGCAGATCCAGTTCGATCAACGACTGTGCTTGCTGGCTTTGCAAGTTCCCCAACAAGCCAGCCTGCATTTGGATATCTACTTCGGGATTCACAATTTGGTTCTTGTTGCGAAACAACGTCACAACAGCACGTGCATCTTTGAGCCGCTCCAGCGCTTCATCCAGTTCCTCGCCCGCATAGCGGATCGCATCCTGCCGCGCGATATCGCTGAGCTCGTTGATCATTCGAGAGCTGCGGTCGAGCAAGGTCTGCGAAATGCTTGTTGCATCCTCAGCCGAAAACGCCAGCACTTCCACTTCGATCAAGCCTGAGCCTGAACCATAAGAAACCCGCACCATCCGGTTCCAATAGGCCACCAGCTCTTCAATGGAGGCGTCTTCTTTCAGCGCAAAGACAACGTCATGGCTGGGGCCAGACCATATCCTCTTTAGGTCCAACTCTTCGTTGATGTCGGACACCAGTTTCTGGCTCTGGATAAATTCATACAAAATATCTGTATCAGACGAGCTCGACCCTGAAAGACTGCTCAACCCGCCCAGCACCTCCAATGCAGAGCTCGTATCTTCACGGCGCACCGAAAACCCGACTTTGGATGCATATTGATCCACCGCAACCGCCATCAGGTAAAGCCCGGTGCCGATACTTGGCACACCAACAAACAGCAAAAAGCTAAGCAAGGTGAGCCAGTGGCGCAGTTGTGCTCGCGCGGACGGAGCAGGCGCGCGCACCTTCGGCTGCGCGGCAGCTGGTTGTTGCTGTGCAGGCTTGGGCGCTACGGCGGCCGGTTTAGCCCCCCCTGCCGGACCTGGCGGGTGTGCTGGTTTAGGAGCCGGCTTTGGAGCTTCCTGCGGCGGTACAGGCTTGTTGCGTATCGGCTGCTCTGGCACGCCTGACCCTCCTTGAAAATGATGCAGTTATGAATCTTACTTCGTCTTACATGCTATGGTAATCCGATGCCAGAAGTCAGATAGTCGGCCTGAAATGAAAAACGCCCCTGCCCAATCCCCTATTGTGCCAAACCGGCGCTCTTTTGCGACCACCCGCGCTATTATGGCGCTGATGTTGCGTGAAATGGCCACGAGCTATGGCCGCTCGCCTGGCGGATACATTTGGGCGATATTAGAGCCGGTCGCAGGCATCGCTCTGCTCTCTGCGGTGTTTTCCGCCGCATTCAGGAACCCGCCGTTGGGCATCAGCTTTCCGGTATTTTATGCAACTGGCATGATGCCGTTTATCATGTTCAACGATATTCAAGGGAAAGTCGCCAGCGCCCTTATGTATTCCAAACAACTTCTGACCTATCCGACAGTCACATTTGTCGACGCACTTCTGGCACGGTTCTTTCTGAATGCGATCACCCAGTTGTTGGTGGCATATTTGATTTTTACGATCAGCCTGATGACTTTCGAGACGCGCGTGACGCTAGACCTGCCCGTGATATTTATGGGGTTTGCTCTCGCTGCCTTCTTGGGGTTTGGCATTGGCACACTCAATGCGTACATGTTCACCCGCTTTCAGGCCTATCAGCGCGCTTGGTCTATCATGATGCGCCCTATGTTCTTAATTTCATGTATCTTTTTTCTCTTCGAGACGATCCCCAGCCCT
The DNA here is from genome assembly GCA_036964385.1 of Sulfitobacter sp. GTDB lineage: Bacteria > Pseudomonadota > Alphaproteobacteria > Rhodobacterales > Rhodobacteraceae > Sulfitobacter. The sequence continues at coordinate 19,335 of JBALTK010000001.1, forward strand.
TATCAGGATTGGCTGTGGTACAACCCAATGGTGCATCTCACGGGCCTTATGCGCAGCGGATTTTACGGAACTTATGACGCAGATTATGTCTCTATCGTCTACCTTTTAGGTGTGTCCATAGCTGCTCTGGCCATGGGACTCTTACTGCTCCGTCGCAATTATCAGGACTTGCTCTCCCGCTAAGCCTTTCGAAAATTACGCATTTTCAGAACAAGCCTGAGGGCCTGGCGTTCCCACAGCGGCAGAACCTTTGTGCGCACAGCTGCATCCGCTGCCAAGAGCTTTTCCAAGACAACTATTGTGATGGCATCCCATTCTTGAATGCTGGCACCTTGATCCAGAGGGGCAGGACATTCGGGCGGCGGTAATCCTGCTTTGTCACATGCACGGACAGCCCCCGCACACAAAGCCTCGTACAAAGGCACGCAATAGGCCGGATCATTCAGACCTGTTACGCCCTTTCGTATATCAGCATGGTAGGGGCGCTCATCGGTCCACCGCGGATCTGTCAGCAAATCTTCTATGTCTTCTGGTTCAAGCGTCTCTTTGAAGACGCGCAGACTGCGCATGCTTACCTTCCGCAACTTTTGGACATGACGCGTTCCAACGGCCCAAAGCTTCTCGCTCAGGACTGGCGGACACCACCGTTGCACAATGAACTCATTGGCGCCCTCATGCCCGGTTGGACGATATTTGCGGTTACGCATGAGAAACCCGATCAACGCAGGCGATGACGACACATTACTTTGACGCTCACCCTCCAGATCCAGATCATAAAGCGTTGCAAATTTTGCAAGCACATCTGGCCGTTGACTGCGCACAATAATTCGAACATTTGGAATTTTCGCCCAAGCAGCGATGTCATCTGCGAAACTATAGGGCATATTACTGCGGGCCATCCAACCATCCAGTTGATGATTACTCCAAACCCCCCACTGCCAGAATGCGGCGTTCATCCAATCCACTACAGGCCGTAGAAAAACAACAACATCCACCGGCGGATGATCCCACTCCGCCAGATTTTCTCCGAATGTATTCGCGTGGTTGATCCATCCCTCACACGACAGGATCGGCACATGGCCTTCCCGCTGCCCTTGCTGCAGCACTTTGCGCATCGTGTCGAAATACTTTGGCACAGACTGCGCACGCGCCAGATTAGGCCAAGTAATGTATCCATATGCGGACATCTTCGCCAAATTGGTCAGGCGGGTACCATGCTCAACCCGCCACTTCCCCCCCAGAGAATGGGCTGCAGTGTAGCGGTATTGCGTACCATCGGCTGCGCGCAGGTCAGGTGTCATGCTGAGCGCTGTTTGCAGAGCAGAGCTCCCGCATTTAGGAGCGCCGATGTGCAATATCATGTGGGGTTTGCGTGGTGTCACAGAGGGTCCTTAACTATCACAGTTCAGTGCTGCCAAAATACCTGCCGTGTCAACATCATGGCCCAAAGGCAGCGCTATCACGCCGCCCTTTGCCCCAGCCGCCACTGCCCTTGCAACCGCATCTCCCTGCGCGCCCAGATCAAGGCTGATGACAGGCATCCCCGTAGCGAGTGCTTCATGGGTTGTGAATGAAAACGTCTCGGGCCAGATCGACGGGATCAGCCAGCCCGAAATACCATAGCGCGCAACAAGTCCGGGCAAATCGCGCAACTCATAACTCCCATGAACCTGAGCAGGGGCCGTCAACGGCCAAGCAGGATCAATGTGCCCGATCACAACCAGACGCGCAGCGCCTGAGCGGGCCAATTCGCGGTTGAGCTTTTGCAGCAGGGCCGCCCCTTTTTGATAACCGATATTTCCCAGAACCCCGATCACAGGCACCCCGTCATTTACCGGGGCAATGCGTGGCACAGACGACAGGAGCAAATGTGGCTCTACACAAAGGGATTTCGCAGATTCAGGATAGGCTTCCATCACGATCGCTCGGCTGTTCTCTGAGAATACCACGCAGCGATCCGCCACGCTTACCAAACGCCCCCAAGCAGATTGCCAGTCAGCAAGCGTCGCATCATTGCGCCCTGGTCGGGTATATCTGTGGGCTGCATCATCGGCCAATGCCCCCCCTGCGACGGGCACGCCGCGATAGACACCATCCTTGCCCAAGAGCGTATAGGACGGGCTGATAGGAAATAAATCATGGAAGAGAATTTCAATCGGATGATCGCGTCCTTCCCCTTTGGCGATCTGCAACAATACATCGGGTAGCATCACAGCGTCACGCGCGCCCACTCCGCACGAATAAATCAGCCTGAGGCGCGGCAGATAGGTCAAAAGTGCCTGAATCAGAGACACATCATTGGTCATCCCTGCACTGATCCCCTGCCCCGTATGCAACTCCAACTTCCATGCGTGTCCCTGCCCCACGCGCAGAACCACCGCCGCGCCACCAGCATCAAGGTCGCGAGTGATACGATCAGCCAGATAATGTTCTGCCCCGCCACCCATCGCATGGGCAAGATAGACCGGCACTTCGTCCTGTCGCCCAGCCACCCAAGTAAGCCCCAGCGCAAGTCGCGCCGTGTTCAGCGGATCGGCACGGATGAAATCCTGAACTTCTTGGTCATAGCGCGGGTAACGCCGCGAGATTTCAGCGCCATTACGCTCCAACAAAGCTTGTTTCGCAGCAGAGCCGAAGGATTCCCCCCCCCGATGTTCAACAAACAGATGGGGTGTGCACAGATTGCGCCCACCAAGAACACGCGCCTTTTGACACCAATCAGTTTCCTCGCCATAGCCTCGGCCAAACGCAGGATCAAGCTGAGGGATTTTGGCCAAAAACACAGGAGAAAGCGCCATGCAGAACCCAACACCCGTTGGCGCATCAACCAACCCGTCTGTGGGATGCAATGTGGCGGCGGTACGGTCCAACACTTCGGCCTCACCATGCTCCAGATCATGGCGATGGCAGATCACCGGCACTGTGAAAATTTCGGCGTCATTGGACATCGGCGTCACGCTGGCCACAGAGGCGTCCGCAAGTGGCGCCAGCAACCGCGACGCCCAACCCTCAGGCACCAGAGCATCAGAATTTAGCAAGACAACGGGAGCATCGCGTTTCGCAGCCTCAACGAGCCCGCGGTTCACGCCTCCTATAAAGCCAAGGTTCGTTTCATTGCGCAGAAGCGTGACCCGCGCAGCTTGCTGTTCAGCCCAACCCTGCAACATCGGCCAGACACGCGGATCAGGAGAGCGGTCTTCGACCACAATCATGTGCCAGTCCAGATCAGTATGCGCCGCCACATTTTCCAGACAGGTCGTCAGCACCTCGAACGCGTTATAAACAGGCAGCACAATCGTCACAGCGTCATGCGGTCGGGGCAGGGGGGCTGTTACGGCATTCAACGCCCCGCCCGACATTTCGGCAGAGGTGGATTTGGGCACAAGCCCCAGCCCCTCTTTAGCGACCTCGCGCGCGCCCATGTCACCGTACCGCTTCCAACGCCAGATTGCGGGCAACAGCCCCACCAGCGTGCGCAAGTACGGGACGACAAGACGCAATCGCGCGCGTGACACCTGTGCCTCGGAGAAGCCGGCAAGTGTACAGGTTTTTGTATCGCCCCCTTCGTCTGTTTGCAGGGTCACATCCCCCACCTCAAATGGGGAATCAAACACAAATCCCCGTGCCGCACGACCAGGTTGGGACAGCTCCGGCACCACCCACAGACGTGTACGGTTAATGGTCAGTCCTATACGGCCTGCCTCGGTCCACCCCTCAACGATAAGACGCTTATTGCGTAAGCGGATGCTGTCGACATCCCCGAAGCGGTTACTTGCACTATCGACAAGAGGGCCACCATCCGCATCAAGGGATAGTTTATACTCCGCATAGCGCAGAAAAATCAGGTAAAATCTACGCAGCACGACAGTCGCCTTTGGGTTAAAAAGTGCACGGATCAAATTAGTCGTGAACCGCCTAAGTGTCCATCCGAAGCGAGCGGGGGGAAATGTTTCGCGCGCGAAACATTTACGACTCCAGTCGATGCCAACAAGAGGCGCCTATGCGCCGCCGTCATCCGTACGTTTGCGCAACCAATCATACAGCTCACGGGTAAGGGCAGGCGTCAGGACAGGCCCTGAAATAACAACACTCCCATCAGCGCGCGTCTCGGCCTTGAGACCTGGAACAAGGCGGCGGATTGTTGGCGCAGTATTCTGCGCACGTGGGGTCCGAGCCTTGGGCTGCGCGGGAGCTTCAAGCAGCCTCTTTATAACAGACTGCTCACCTGCCGCATCGGCAGGTGGAGTTCCCAAAGCAGCCTGCAAGCGCGCAGGGAGGGTGGAGTCGTCGTCCAATGCCCGCGACAGGGCGAGGCCCAAACGTTCACCCAAATCTTCAGGAAACTGAAGAATGCCATCCAGATGGGCCACAACAGGTAAAAAAGACTTAATCTTGGAGCGCTTGGCGCGGCTGGCAGTCCTAAATAGAGACTGAAGTGCGGTTTTGTCACTATCAAAAACTTGTCCTGCTACTGATTTGGAGACAATCCGCGCACGCTCATAATAGGACAGCCCGACCCGTATCTCGTTCTCCTCAATCATGGCGAGGTAGGCCTCGGGTGCATCTTGGGGCACGCGCAGCAATGCAAGAACAGGACGGTCGCCCAACTGCTTTACGGCATTCAAGCGCCGCCAGCCCGAAATCAGACCATATCGCGCCCCGCCCAAATCAACCACTTCGATCGGGCTTTGCTGTCCCCGCTCCGAGATGGATTGGACGAGAACGGACATTTCGTCGGCTTCGATACGGGTGCGATCGCGCATGAGGTAGTTGGGATCAATACTGGCCGGATCAAGTTCCAGCACCATCCGCCCCTCGCGCCTTGCTTTGTTTAACGTCTCCACCACGTCAGACAGGGCCGCCTGAGAGGCAGCATCTGCGGCAACATTAGCAATGGGTGGCGTGGCGCCTGCTGTCCGTGCTGAGGGTCTGGCAGGTGTCAGCGCCGCTGCTTCGGCAGAAGAGACCGGGGCGCCAGTCTCAGGGTCCCCTCCGTCATGGAAGGCAGCGGGACCGAGACGTTTACGTTTGGCCATTGCAGAGTTCCTCTCGAAGATCGTTTTGAAGCGTTGTGCGCAATCACACCTAATAGAGTCTAAATAAACCGACCGATGACATCATTCCGATGCTGCCTCTGCGGCTTGCACGTCGCGACGCCATGCACCGATGAGCAGGGTTTTGAAGGCAGCGTATGTGGCATCAAATGTTTCGCGACCACGGGCATATGTTTCGCGGTTAAAATCGCGGTAATCCGCCTCATAAATGCCGCGCACCTGTTCACCAGCCTGACCGATTAACGCGGTAAAGCCCTGACGATGCGGGGAGAGAGTGGGGCCAAGATAGGCCTGCATCAAAGCAGCAAGTTCAGCTTGCTGTGCCCCATCATAGCGGGTGACCACGGCGCGCACAGCATCCCATTCAAACGATAACTCTGGGCGCCCGAGGGCGCGTGCCGCGATGTTCTCTCCATCCTCGATGGATTTGAAGGTGGTGTGCAGCATGTCAAAGAAACGGCCGGTGCTGTCGAATTCGAGAAACGACGCGCCTAGCGGGACCAATAAGATATCAGCCGCGGCCAACCCGTTGATGGTGAGGTAGCCAAGGGCAGGGGGAGTATCGATGAAAATGACGTCGTATTGGTCGAGCACGCCATCTTCTTCCAGCCGATCTGTGAGCGCGTCCCACAGCTTCCAGCCGCGGCTGGCCATGCGCCAGACAGGCACCTGAAACTCTGCCCAATACAGATTGAGCTGCGCCCCAATCAGATCAATGTTGGGCCAGTGGGTGCTTTGGATAATATCGGAAGCTTTGATGTCGAGCGCCTCGGTCAAGGTTTCGTCCAGCGGGTGGGGGGGCTCTCCGCGGTCCAGGCGGCGCTGGTTCTCGGCACGCAGATTGGTTGCATAGTGGCGTGCGATTAGCGGAAAGACCGTTTGCCATTCATCCTCGACCTTGCCGCCAAAGATCGAGGTCATTGACCCTTGGCTATCGAGATCAATTACAAGGACCTTGTAACCATCCAGCGCCGCTGACATGGCCAGATGCGCAGCAGTGGATGTCTTGCCCACGCCGCCTTTGAAGTTTGCGACGGCAACCATTTTGGCGGGTTGGCCTTCGGGGCGGTAGGGGCGGTAATCTTTTGCCTTGGAGCCCTCGGCGGCGAAATGCGCACGCAGACGAAGGACCTCATCAAGGGCAAACCATTTGGCCCCGCCCTCCGTTTCGGAGCGACCTTGGGGCAGCTCAGGGTTTTGCTTGAGGACACGGCGGAAGTGACCTTGGGCCACTGGAATAAGATATCGGGTGATTTCCCATGTGGAGAAGAGACGCAGCTTGCGCGCACCGTCCCCTTCCAGCCCGCGCGAGGCAAGATCGTTGCGGCCATTGGCACAGGCCACCGCAATCTGCTCAAACCCTTGGGTCGTCGTCGGCGCGCCCAGTGCATGAAGAGCAGTATCTGGATCAATGTTGAAATAAGGGGGTAGCCCTGGCGTATTCTCCATATGCTCTAACCTTTTGAGGCGCCCTCTTTACGGGGCATGTGCGGTGATTTTGACAGAAGACAGCAAAACACGCAACATCTGTTTAAAGGTGCAACATCCCCTCCAACCCCCCTTTGTTTCTAAGCATTTTGAGGGGGCGAGGGTAGGATATGGGTCTTTATATGAGCTGTGATTGTGGTTTTGAATAAAAATATCTTGTTATGAATTGTTAGTTATTAGTTACACAGTTCCATAATGTAGAAAAAGCCTTTGGACTCATCTCATTAGGCGATGGATTTTCATAGATGCGACTCTGATACCACGTTCAAGCGACTCTGATACCACGAGTAACCGACTCTGATCCCACGCTGTGATAAGGGGGTGAACCGTAGACGGAGCCTGTGGATAACTTTAGGATGTCACTGAAACCCCGAAGAGGACAGATTCGTCTGTTTGGCGGAGGGAACTATATCAGAGGCCGCAAAGGCCCGATCGAGCAGTAAGGCGCGCAAGCGTCAAAATATAAAGTGCGCAAAAGCGTGCGGCAGGGCAAGGCATGACAGATATAGCAGGGCGCGGGCTATTGCCCGAGCGGCATCCAACAGCAGACTTTTTTGTTTGTGATATTCTGGGTGCAAGTCCCAAGGATGATCTTGGATCGATGGAGCATCCTATTTTTTCGCTCTCGACGCGTCCTGACAGGCGCATCTTGAGCTATGAGCACAATGGTACGACGGTGGATGTAACACCTTCTGTGCGCGGGCGTGCGACGATTCATGACAAAGATATTATCATCTACTGTGTTAGCCAGCTGATGGCGGCGGTGAATGCGGGGCGTGCGATCAGCCGAACCTTGCATTTGACGGCGCATGATTTGTTGGTGGCGACCAACCGCGACACTTCGGGCGATGCCTATGCGCGCCTGCGCGAAGCGTTCGAGCGCTTGGCGGGGACACGGATCACCACCAATATGGCTACGGATGGCATGGAAGTGACCAGTGGTTTTGGCCTGATCGAAGCATGGGAGATCGTGCGGCGCACGCGTGGCGGACGGATGACCCAAGTGAAGGTTACCCTGTCGGAATGGTTGTTTCGGGCGGTGCAGGCAAAATCTGTTCTGACGCTGAGCCGCGATTATTTCCGATTGCGCAAACCGCTTGAGCGGCGGGTCTATGAATTGGCGCGTAAACATTGCGGGCGGCAGTCGGAATGGAAGATCACTGTGGGAACACTGCATAAGAAGGCAGGCAGTGCGGCCCCTGTTCGGGTGTTTCGCGCCGCCCTGCGCCGGATGATCGTGGATGAGAACCTGCCTGATTATGACATGGCCGAAGTGCCGGGGGACGTGATTGTCTTTAGCCGCCAGCGAAAGGGCGGGGTGGCAGGACCTGTCTTGTCCACTCAAGCGTTAGAGCATGCGCGCATGCTGGATCCAGGTGCTGATATCTATGCGCTGGAAGCCGACTGGCGCAGCTGGTGGGATGAGACAGGTCGTCCGCGTTTGGGGAATGCAGATGCGGCGTTTTTAGGGTGGGTTAAGGCCCGCGCCTGAGCGCGGTACCACCTAAGATCCATCAGCCCGTTCGCAAACCTGCAACAAAGCTGATGGTTTTGTCTACTAGGTCAGCGCAGCTTTGATCTTTGCCAAATGGCTATCAACCAATGTTAGAGCCACATTCATACTGTCAGCCTCGGCATAGCATCTGCATTCGGGCGCGTTTCCCGAGGGGCGCAAATGCACGATTGAGCCGCAGTCAAACGCCACCCGAAGCCCGTCTGTGAGGTCAATGGCTTTCTCTTGGCCGACACCGTGGAAGAAAGCCGCGCGCGCTTCGGCGCTGTTTTTCAGGCCTTCAATGAAAGCCCCTGACTTCTCGGTAGGGACTTCTTGTACGCGATCGGCGGCGGTAAAGCGCGGGGGCAGGGCGGTGGTCATATCAGTCAGGGATCCGCCCGCAGCGCGTGCGGCCGCCAGCGGAGCGATCAGAGGGAGTAGGCTGTCGCGGGTCATCAGCGGGGCCAGTGGGCCGGTTGGACCTGCAGCGGTAAAGCCCAGCAAGAAGCCACCGTTTGCTTCATAGCCTGTGATTTTGGTTGTGGGGTTTGCTTCCAGCGCCTCCTCCATCGCGGCAATCACAAAGGGTGATCCGATACGTGTGCGCGTGATGGCGGTGAATTGGGGCATGTGATCGATCAGCGTGTTGGACGAGACAGGCGTGATCAAAGTGTCGGCACCAAGGAAGGCGGCTGTGATCGGCCCAAGTAAGTCACCCGCGATGATGGTGCCCGTGGCATCGGCAAGCATCGGGCGGTCGCCATCACCATCGGTTGAGATGATCGCATCAAGGCTGTGCTCTTTGGCCCAACCTGCCAACAAGCCACGTGTGGCGGGATCAACAGCTTCTGTATCCACAGGGATAAACACATCCGAGCGCGCAAGCGCCACGGTTTTGGCCCCCAGAACGCGCATGATGTCACCCATCACGTCGCGCGCAACAGAGCTGTGTTCATATACACCAATGCGCTGATCTTTGAGCGCGTCTGCACCAAAGGCTTGTGCATAGCGCGCAACATAAGCGGGCAGGGCATCTGTGCGGGGCTCGATTGCGCCCTTGGTCGGGGCATCGACGTGATCTTCTTGCAGGGCGGCAAGAATAGCGAGCTCATCTGTTTTGGAAACTTCGCCCAAGGGGACATAAAATTTCAAACCGTTGCGGTCGGCGGGGATATGGCTGCCTGTGATCATCACGGCGGCATCCCCTTGAGACATTGATGCAAGCGCCAGCGCGGGTGTGGGAACTGGCCCATGGTTGATGGCAGTCAGGCCTGCGGCACAAACCGCTTCCATCACCGCATCAGCGATGGCAGGGGACGAGGGGCGCAAATCCCATCCCACATGCACAGCAGCCCCTTGCGGACAGGCCGCGATGAAGGCCCGCACATAGGCGCGGACCAGATCAGGTGTCAGTTCGGTAACGAGGCCACGCAGGCCGCTGGTGCCAAATTTGGGGGGCATTGGAAATCTCTTTGTTTGGTCGAACACGGTTTCACACGTGTATGCCTTGGCGTGCGTAGGGCTGCAAGGCGACCGCGCAACGCGCGCTCTGGCACGGTGGTGTTAACCGCGTGGGGACATGGTCCGCAGCAACTGAATATTTTTCTGGAGTAGCTGATGCCCGATACGTCTCCCATCTTGTCTTTGCCTTTCATCCAACCTGCACAGGCGCAAAAGCACGTCACCCATAACGAAGCTTTGCGTGTGTTGGATGCAGTGGTCCAGTTAGTTGTTGTCTCTGCCGATCTCGGCACGCCGCCGATTACCCCCCAAAGCGGTGACCGCTATATTGTGGGGCCCTCCGCCAATGGGGACTGGACCGGTCGCAGTGGCGAAGTCGCGGTCTTTGCAGACGGGTACTGGAGCTTTGTCTCCCCGCAGGCAGGATGGAGCGCGCAAGTTCTGACACCCAAAGGCATGTTGGTCTATGATGCGGTTGCAGGGTGGGAGGCATCCGCCGCACAAACCACAGCTCAACTTGGGGTCAACACAACGGCTGACGCTGTGAACCGGTTGAGCGTTGCAGCCCCTGCAACATTACTCACCCATGAGGGGGCGGGCCACCAACTCAAGCTGAACAAAGCGGGGATCACGGATACGGCGAGCTTGCTCTACCAGACAGGGTTTTCGGGGCGCGCGGAAATCGGACTGGCTGGTGATGACGCCTTTGCCATCAAAGTGAGTACGGATGGTGCGGCATGGCAAGACGCGCTGCGTGTTGATCCTGTCAGTGCCCGGGTAACATTCAACGAGCCGCTGGCGGGGATGGCGGTGACACAAGGGCCGTCGGATACAACAGCCGACCGGGTGATCCGCACGCAAGACGGATATGTCAAAAGCTCCGTATTAGGGACTGTTTCACAAGTGGGCGGCGTGCCAACGGGTGCCGTGATCGAGAGCGGTACAAATGCAAATGGCAACTATGTGCGTTTCGCCGATGGCACGCAGATATGCGACAGTATCGTGACTGCTACCTTCAGCACGATTGAAAAGCTGAGTGTGCGTTGGACCTTTCCAGTAGACTTTACAACAATGCCAAATTGCACTGCCATGCTGCGGGCGAGTAATATGGCAGCTGACATCACTCCGCCCGTCAATGACATCACAACTGTTATGCGCGGAGCGAGCAACGGAACCTTGTGTGATTTTCTGGTGTACCGTGTAACGGGTGGCACGAACTTTGTTGCGGGCGATGCCACACCTGTCCAAGTCACTGCTATTGGCCGCTGGTTCTGAGTGGATACGAGCGGCGTAAAAGAAAACGGCCCCCGAGGAGGCCGTTTTAAGAAAGATGTCGTTTCGCTGTAATCAGGTGCGGGCGTAAACGTCTTCGTAGCGCACGATATCGTCTTCTTCCAGATAGGTGCCTGTTTGCACTTCGATCAGGACCATCGGTACTTTTCCGGGGTTCTCCATCCGGTGCACAGCGCCCAGTGGAATATAAACGGATTGGTTTTCTGTGAGCAGCTTGACGTCGTCATCGACGGTTACTTTTGCAGTGCCTGCCACAACGATCCAGTGTTCAGAACGGTGGTGGTGGCTTTGCAGGCTGAGCGAGGCGCCCGGATTTACGTGGATGCGTTTCACCTGGAAACGGTCAGACATGATCAGCGTCTCGTACCAACCCCAAGGGCGGTGATCGACAGGGAACTGCACGGCCTGTTTGGCCTTTTGTGCCTTGAGCGTTGCAACGGCCGTTTTCACGTTCTGGCTGTCGGACATATCGGCAACCATAACGGCATCGCGCATAGCGATGGCGACCACGTTTTTCAGGCCAATGCCAACCAATTCGATTTCACCACTCTCGGACCGCAGGAGCGTGTTTTCGCAATCAAAAGCATTGGTATGCGCGGTCAGGGCATTGCCGTTCTCGTCTTGTTCGGATTCCTGCCAGACGGCTTCCCAGCTGCCCAGATCGGACCATTTGCCGTCAAAGCGCACAACACTCACGTTGTCGGCTTTTTCCATCACGGCATAGTCGATGGAAATATCAGGCACGCCCGCCCAGATTTCAGGATCAAGACGCGTGAAGCTCAGGTCGGTTGTGGCTTTGTCCATTGAGGCTTCGACTGCGCTGAGCACACCAGGCGCATGGGCGCGGAAAGCTTCAATCATAACATCGGCCCGCGCAAGGAAAACGCCTGCATTCCACAAATAACGTTTGTCCGCGAGAAGTGCTTTGGCTCTCTCTTGGTCAGGCTTTTCGACGAACTGTTCCAGCTTCATCACATTAGGGTGGGTTTGTGCGCCGCTTTCCAACCAGCCAAAGCCAATTTCGGGGCGATCGGGCGCAATGCCAAAGGTTACAATCTGACCCTCATCGGCCGCAACAGCACCAGCAGTCACAGCAGCACGGAATGCATCAGCATCAGCGATTGCATGATCGGAAGGAACCAGCAGCATCAGTGCTTTGGGGTCACTTTGTGCCACCATCAAGGCCGCAGCGATCGCTGCGGGCGCGGTGTTGCGTCCTTCGGGTTCAATCAGGATACCTTGGGGTTTGATGTGACACTCGTCGAGCTGTTCACCAACAATAAACCGAAAGCTGTCACCTGTGACCAATAAGGGATCAGCAAACCCCTCGCCTGAAAACCGTTTGGCGGAAGCTTGAAACAAGCTTTCTTCGCCGAGAATGTGTGCAAACTGTTTTGGAAAGCTTTTGCGTGACAGCGGCCATAAGCGGGTGCCTGAGCCGCCACACAGGAGAACTGGTGTAATCATTGATGAAAATCCTCATTCCTTAATATGTCTATCCGTATAGCGCGCTGGCTTGTGGTTAAACATTGTTATCTTCGAGCGGCACGCACACTGGTCGAACGCGTGGCCGAAATTTAGGAGAGCCTCGACAAGCTCCTTTATGTTTCGTCCCCTACAGCAGCGTCCTGCGCGATCTGTTGCTGGCGCAGGCGGTATTCTTCTGTGTCTACAAGCTCTTCTGTCAGCGCCTCGCGCGTCTCGAAGCCCTGAAAGCGAAGAACATTTGCTTCGGCGGGCGCACGACCCAATACGCTATCGAAAACTTCCATTACAGCAGAGCGCGACAGGTGCAGGTTGTTCAACTCCATTTCCAATGCGGGGCTGAAATGCCTGAAATCACTCAAGGCCCGCTCGGGATGGACACCTGATTTGTGCAAGGATTTAACACGGCCCTGTTTAATTTCTTCGCCGTCCACGTTGGCAATGGCCGCAGCAATGCGGTCTGCATCCACGGGGGTGCCAGGGTTGAGGAAGGTGACAGCCCGGCTGAGTTCCGTATGGGGATCGTTCAGGAAAACGCTGTAATTCAGACGAAGCTGATCGGTGGCAAATTCCGAAGTGACCCACCGCTCAACGAAACCCAGATACCGCGTGAATTCGCCGCTTGCGAACTTGCGGAAGGCCAAAACGCTGTCTTCGCCGCCATTGCGGACAAACAGCTCGAAGTTCGAGACAACCGAGGGCGCAAAATCGCGGTACTGGATGAGGTATTTTTGGTTTGGAATCTGTGGGAGGTTCAATTCGAAATCATGGTTCTTTGTGAGCCAGATCCGGTCTGCATGCACACAAGGTATCTGTTTGCAGCATGTCTCGATCTCGTCCACCCATGGTTTGCCCCCATAGAAATCGCAGTACCCAAACTCAGGCCCGAAATAGAGTTGTAGCAGGCGCACCAACATGTGGTGCCCGCTGCGTGGCCAGCTGACGCCGATGACGGGGCCTGTCGGGTCGGGTTGTTGTACCATGTCCAAGTCTCGCCTTTGTGCCTTAAGCTGGTGTGTTTTTATCGGTAACTGAATTTCTAGGGGGTATAAAGCGGATGATGCCATCAGGATGATGGACTACCTCGCGATATTTTTACGCGCCAGTCCCTTGGCTGCTGCAAAATATAACTGCTCACAGGTGTTGTACAAAATATCGTCCCAGTAAATGAAGCTATCATAAAGCTCTCTTTGTGCGCCCGTCAGCTCCGTCAGAACTTTATCCAGACTTGCCGTGTTGGGGGCCGCATTTTCGCGGATTGCCACCTTATTGGGGATGACGCCCTGTGCGTAAAGGCGTCCTACAAAGTCGTCAAAATGCTCGGTAAGCCCATACATCATATCAGGTGCTAGAATATGGGAGAGCGCTTGGGTCAGCATTTCGGCTTTGCCTGCGCCTTTGTGGTGAGCCTCGAGTCCTGCCAGACGTTGCACCTGCCCGTTATCCACTTCGCGGCGATGCCCGTTCTTTGGATCGGCAGACCATTCCAGAAACGTACCAAAGGACATATCCTGCCCTTTGATGATGCCATAGCTGGGATGGTCTTTTGTGCGGTAGAGATAGTTGTAATAACTCATAAGCCGTGGCCCCGGACGACGTAGAACACAAACATACATGTGGTTCTGAGGCAATTGATCGGCTACGCCATGAGAAAGATGGCCAAACATAAAGCTAATGGCCTGCCGTTCCTCTTTGGAGGTATTCTTCAGCTTGCTCAGGTTGCCATCGCTCACAGAGAATTGGGTGCCTTGCGCGTAGTGGGGGGCCAGAACGCGCGTCAGGCTTGAGCCTGCTGTTTTAGGAACATGCAAATGCACAATTGCGCAGTCTCGAGCCGGGTTATGGGCCCCTTTGGAACGGTGGGCATCAAATTTAACACCAAACTCACGAGAGTTAAGGAAGACATTGCGCAACTCGGCCAATGTTTCCTGATTCTTTGCCATCGAAGTGGCTTCCTCAGGAGACGCATTGCGGTTCAGAAACAGCTTATAGGCGATGCGAACAGCGTCTTCATTTACCTCCATGATCGATCAGGCCTTCTTATCTAGATCTTTGAGTATCTCACGCATGCGTGCGCCATAGCGCTCTGCGATGGCTTCGGTCGAGAAGCTCCCGCGGATATAGCTTTGGGCCGCATCGGCCTTTGCCATACGTTGCTCGGGGTTGTCGTAGGCGGCGCGCAACTGCTTGGCTGCACTGTCCACGCTTGGTTCAGCCCAAACAGAGCCTTTACGTACAAAGATATAGTCTTCTTGGCGCAGGAGCGTTTCTTCAAAGTCGACTAACCATGCGGTGTCTTCGCTGCAGAAATCCATGTTGCCAGAGTAGGCCGTGCAAACGACGGGCACGCCAAGGTTCATCGCTTCAATCATGCCAAAGCCCCAGCCTTCGGATTTGTGGAGGCTGACGTAGCAATCGGACCCCGCCTTGAGGCGCAGCAGATTACGGTAGCTGAGGGTTTCGTTCATCACGATGATCCGTGGATCGGATGTGATGATGGTATCAACCTGATCCCACAGGTTTACCTGCACGGAATCAAACACACTGTCGCGGTTTTGGGTTTTGACGATCAGGCGCGCGTTTGGCACGTCTTTGAAGGCCTGCTGGAAAGCCTTCAAAACAGAGACCGGATTTTTACGCTGCACAAACGAGAAGCTGTCAAAGGCAACAAGGCAAACAAAGTGCGAGCTGTCGAACTGGAAGCGGCGCTCAACATAATCGCGGCTGTCCTCGCGTGTGATGTCTGGCGTGGCCTCATAGCACATGCCGACGTTTTCCACAGGTTTGCCTTTGGCATCTTTTTGGTAAATCTGTACGCCGTAGTCTGTCGACACCCAGATTTCGTCCAGCATTTCCATGCCCAGATAATGACAATAGGCGGGCTTATCGAGCTCCCAGAAGAAATAACCGATGTTGTAGGCACCAGAGAACACGTCTGGCTGGTACGCAAAGGCCAGCGGGATGGATTCTGCGTTGAGGTGGATCATGTTGATCTTGGCGCGCCCGTACTCCTCGATCAGCGTATCGCTGGAGAAGCCCTCGGGGGCAGGGTTATCAAGATCGAAATCCACGCCGCGCACATCAAGGCCGGTTTCGCGCAGAATGTTGGCGGACAGACGTGTTGCCTGACCCAGACCAGAAGCTTTGCCCAGCGGGCCGATCAGTTGGATGTCGGCCTCATGCCCGTCCGGATCAACGGGGGGCATGGCGGCGGCTTCGAAACGGTTGCCCGCTTTGTCGAAAGTCATAAAGCGGAAGCTGACCAGATCGAAATGCTTGTGCCGCAGGGCGGCGGCGTAACGGTTATAATCCAGTTTGATGGGGGCCATCATCTCTGCAGGGGCAGTTTCATCAGCCGTATCTTCGTCGCCCTTTTGGTCTGGAACGGGCAGGCCTTGGCGCAAGTCGTTCACGAAGGTCTCGAAGTCGGAGGGCCCTCCATCTTCTGCAGGGGCGAGCAACTGGGAAATCAGATTGCGCGGAATATAGCGCAAAAGGTCGGGCCGTTTCACAGCCATCAGCATCATTGCCAGAACCAGCGTTTTACGGCCTTCGGCGGTGCCAGGTTTCAAGAAGTGCAGGCGCGGGGTGTCTTTGAAGAACCGCTCTGTGAAATAGCTCAGTGGATAGGCATCAAGGCGGCGTGACGGATGAATCCCACGCAGCAGATCCGCAAAGCGGTCGGGGATAAGGCAATCCTCGAAATACATATGGGGGGCATCCTGATGCGCCCACCAGAACAGCACGTCGTAATAGCTGTCACGGTCATTGAGGTTCATCCCGCTCAGCATGTCGGGACGGCCTGTAATCCGCCACCACATGATACGGCTCAGCGCAAATTGCTGCCCGCCCATCACGATAGGCGCATTCAAATATTCAACCGTTTCTGCGCTTAGCGGGACACGGTGTTTTTCCTGCCCACGGTATGAGACGAGATACCAGTATAAAAAGCGGTCTGCAGATTCCAGACCGGGGCCGACCTTAAATTGGTCATCCATACGGTAACGATAGCGCACATAGTCCAGATAGGCAGGGTGGCCACTGGCAGGCAGGTCTGCAACAATCGGTTCCTTGGTGAACATTTTGGCGTGTTGTTCAAACGCTGGTTGGGTGATTTTGGCCAATGGGCCTTCGGGCGTATCTTCCAGAAGCACGTCCAAGTCCTGGATGTAGTCGCGCAATGCAAAACGGCAAGCGGTTATATCGTCGGCATCGGGGGCAGGGTTGGACAGATCGCGCGTTAGCGGCAATGTGCCGATCTCGGTGCTGTCTTTTCCCAGTGTGCGCAAGCTCAGCACACCGCCGGCCTGTTGCACATCGTCAAACAACTTATCGGACACCTGAAACAGAAAGCCGCATTCCGCCTCGCACGAATGCACGCCTGCTACATCGCGGCGGGTCTGGTCGGCATAACGTGCGTCCAGCATCGTGTCGCCAGCAAACAGGCCTATCTGCACATGGCCCTTGAGCGTCTCACGGTGAATGACCCAACCGCGCAGCGCCCCTTCATCGGTCATGCCATCTAGGTGGAACCGATAAGGACCAGATGTACCGTCACCAATCAGAACGGCTTTGACGCGGCTGGCCTGTCGGCGGGCTACACGCAGAGCACGGATTGCAAAATCGGACGTGGAAGCGGTTGCCATTAGAGGGGGTCCTTTGCCTGCCCGCACCCGATGAGCTGTCTCGACAGCGGGTACAAAGGCGTGAAAAATCAAAAGCGGGGGCCGGTGTAATGACCAGCCCCCGCGTAAGAATATTTATGCCAACTGGTCGAAGTCGGATTTGGCCATCATTGTTGCCAGCTCGCGGATGTCGACCGTGGCTTTCCAGCCCAGACCTTTTTCCGCTTTGGTTGGATCACCGATCAGTAGTTCAACTTCTGCAGGGCGGTAGAACTTTGGATTAACCTTCATCACCAGCTTGCCGGATTTACGGTCTGTGGCCGTTTCGTTTTCGCCTTCACCGGACCATTCCAGATCCATTCCCAGCGCTTCGGCCGCGAAGGTGAAGAAGTCACGGATCGTGGTCGTGACACCTGTTGCCAGAACATAGTCATCGGCCACATCTTGCTGCAACATACGCCACATGCCTTCAACGTAATCGCCAGCAAAGCCCCAGTCGCGCTTGGCGTCCATATTGCCCAGCTCGATCGCTTTGTTGCCGCCATGTGCCAGCGCCGCGAGGCCCAGCGTGATTTTGCGTGTCACGAACTCTTTGCCGCGCAGGGGGCTCTCGTGGTTGAACAGGATGCCGGAGGAGGCATGCATGTCAAAGCTTTCGCGGTAGTTCATCGTGATGTAGTGGCCGTATACTTTTGCCACACCGTAGGGTGAGCGTGGGTACAGACGCGTGGTCTCGGACTGCGGCACCTCTTGAACCAGCCCGAACATCTCGGAGGTGGAGGCCTGATAGAAGCGTGCATCAGGGCGCACAGTGCGCAGCGTGTCCAGAATGCGCACAACGGCCATGCCGTCTACGTCTGCGGTATAGATGGGCAGGTCCCAGCTTGCGCCAACAAAGCTTTGCGCGGCGAGGTTATAGAACTCGTCCATCTCGACATCGCGGATCACGCGGAAGATGTTGTTTTGCTCTGTCAGGTCAAATTCATGCAGCTGCACGTCATCTGTGATGCCCAGCAGATCAAGGCGAGGTGTTTCAGGCTGCGAAATCCGGCGTACACCACCGTGAACTTCGTACCCTTTTTCCAGAAGCAACTTTGCCAGATACGCACCGTCCTGGCCCGTAATTCCTGTAATAAATGCTTTTTTCATCGTCTAATACCTCTGTGTCATCCGTTTGGCCTGTATCCGTCGCTCCTGATAAGGGAGGGACAAAAAGATGTCGACCTATTGTGTGTATCCGCAGCGCCATCTTGGTTTAAATTCTGCAGCCTCGTATCATATATGGATCAGTCTGCCTTGGGCGGGGCAAAGTCCTTACTTTCAAGGCGGTGTATAGCCTTGCGGGCAAAAGTCAGATCGCGCATTGCGGAATCATTTCCTGGGCCCTTGGTCATTACGGGCCCTGTGCAGGCTGCATCCAAATTGTTGGGTCACTCAACATGTGATGACTAATTACGCAACTCTTTAGTCAGGTGTATTCTTACCCGGTGTGGGCAAGCGGTGACAATCCGCGCATACGCTCTAAAAATTTGACCACCTGAAACTCACGTTTTACGGCGGCATCGCGGATCAGATGCATATCCTGTTCCAGCCGCGTCAAATCAGGGCTGGGATGTCCCTTGATCTCGCGCATGCGTGGGGTCAGATCCAGACCGGTTTCGGCTTTGATCGCCTTGGAATCTTCGCGCGACAAATACCGGATGCGCGCCACGGTCTCCTCGGGGACGGCCAGCTTACCACTGAAGGTCGGATCGAGATCCGCCATGTTGGCCAGCTCGGATGCTACCTGAAGTGATTCCTCGCGGGTAATGAAACAGTTCAGCATCCGTTTGAACATCAGCAGATTGCCTGACAGGCTGGGGTTCGAACTGTGCTTTATGCCGGCAAAAGTATCTTCGAGGCCGGGGCGTATCATGTCGCAAAAATCGGCGACAATATCGCCATCCTTGAGGTTAGCGCGATCATACTGACGCACTTCGACATTCTCGGACCCATAGACCTCGCGCCAAAGCCGCACGATGGTTGAGAAGTCGGCGCTGTAATTATCGATAAAGTCTTCGAGCGAGAAGGAGATATTGCGCGAATGAATGGCCTGCTGGTACCATGACGTCATGTAGCGGGCGTAGTCGCGCAGATAGACCACCACCCGGGTGTCGCCGGGCGGGCAGATCTCTGTCATGGGTCGCACATCGCGCAGCGTGGCAAAATTCTCGCTCGACAGCACGCACAGCTCGTGGTCCTTGAACTCTGCCCGCAGGTCGTCAGCCCAATTGTCCGACAACCCAAGCGAGGCGGGGCGTGCGCCCTTGGCCACACGGGACAACTGGTGATGCGCGCTCTGTTGCAGTCCGGTTTCAGGGTATAGGATGCCCTGTTCGGATAGTTGTATGCGGCGCGCGGAAAACGCGCTTTGCAAGCTGGACGTGCCGGTTTTGTTCACACCAATATGGATCAGGAACTTCATCATTCAATCCTAACTTCTACAGGCTCGCACAGGGGTAAACCTTTGTCTGCCCGCACCCGATGAGCTGTCTCGACAGCGGGTACAAAGGCGTGAAAAATCAAAAGCGGGGGCCGGTGTAATGACCAGCCCCCGCGTAAGAATATTTATGCCAACTGGTCGAAGTCGGATTTGGCCATCATTGTTGCCAGCTCGCGGATGTCGACCGTGGCTTTCCAGCCCAGACCTTTTTCCGCTTTGGTTGGATCACCGATCAGTAGTTCAACTTCTGCAGGGCGGTAGAACTTTGGATTAACCTTCATCACCAGCTTGCCGGATTTACGGTCTGTGGCCGTTTCGTTTTCGCCTTCACCGGACCATTCCAGATCCATTCCCAGCGCTTCGGCCGCGAAGGTGAAGAAGTCACGGATCGTGGTCGTGACACCTGTTGCCAGAACATAGTCATCGGCCACATCTTGCTGCAACATACGCCACATGCCTTCAACGTAATCGCCAGCAAAGCCCCAGTCGCGCTTGGCGTCCATATTGCCCAGCTCGATCGCTTTGTTGCCGCCATGTGCCAGCGCCGCGAGGCCCAGCGTGATTTTGCGTGTCACGAACTCTTTGCCGCGCAGGGGGCTCTCGTGGTTGAACAGGATGCCGGAGGAGGCATGCATGTCAAAGCTTTCGCGGTAGTTCATCGTGATGTAGTGGCCGTATACTTTTGCCACACCGTAGGGTGAGCGTGGGTACAGACGCGTGGTCTCGGACTGCGGCACCTCTTGAACCAGCCCGAACATCTCGGAGGTGGAGGCCTGATAGAAGCGTGCATCAGGGCGCACAGTGCGCAGCGTGTCCAGAATGCGCACAACGGCCATGCCGTCTACGTCTGCGGTATAGATGGGCAGGTCCCAGCTTGCGCCAACAAAGCTTTGCGCGGCGAGGTTATAGAACTCGTCCATCTCGACATCGCGGATCACGCGGAAGATGTTGTTTTGCTCTGTCAGGTCAAATTCATGCAGCTGCACGTCATCTGTGATGCCCAGCAGATCAAGGCGAGGTGTTTCAGGCTGCGAAATCCGGCGTACACCACCGTGAACTTCGTACCCTTTTTCCAGAAGCAACTTTGCCAGATACGCACCGTCCTGGCCCGTAATTCCTGTAATAAATGCTTTTTTAGTCATAATTAGCCCCAAATCTTCCTAATAAGCCGATATTGTGTTTGCGCTGATGACTAGCGTTTGTTGCCCATCGCCGCAACGGATAGTTGCGAGGGCCCGAAAACCAGACGGGCCCTTACAAATGAACGTGGCTTTGATCAATCAGAAGTGAGTGTGAGTGCGTGTAACCTGATGCCCAAATTACGTGGGTCAGCAGAAACGCCAAGCGCTTTGGGCGAGCAGGTTCTCTCGGTAATCAACCTGATCTGAATTGGACCTTTGAACTGGGGAAGGTCCAGTACCATCTCGAATTCATGCGGCCCTCCCAATGCGTATTGATATTGCGCTGTTACTTTGCGCTCCGTTGTCTCTTCGGTCACTTCAATGGACACCACGTCTCCGATGACAATGCCGGGTGCGAATGATGCCAGGTTTGCTGTCATCGTGCTGATGCTGACGCCTGCAGGGATGCACCCAAAAACCGCAGCTTCTGGCCGATTGGTCCACATCCCGGCTTCTTCTACGGGGTGGAACCCTTGTAGATGTGCCCACGTGGCAGTTGTATCATTGAACAAAGCCTTGATTAGGTTGCCATCCACCTCGACAGGAGGCATTTTTTCGATTTCAGAGTGATCAATACGCTCCAAGAAACAAGCTACAGAATTAAAGCCCGGGCGCTGTAACAGCGGGTTTCTTGACGCATTTAAGTGGCGGTGAATTGCTTTGCGGACACCAGTTGCTTGCGCGTCATCTACTACTTCGCGGACAACATCGGGCTCATCTCCTGCGCCTAACGCCTTGAACGCGAGCGGAATGGCTTGCGCAGGTTCGAGACAAACTATGATTTTCCAGAAATTAAGATCATGTATGGGAAGGTAAATCAGGTTGAGATGTTTGCTCAGGCTATATTTGTTATTGGTGAGCATCAGGAAATGCCCCAATACGGCAAGGGCCTCTATGTCCGAAACTCCATTCAGAATAGAGCCTATCTTCTCCATGTTTTTAGCTGAAACACGAGATCCTATTATATTGAGCGCCACATAACGCCCACGCTCCAGATTGCTTGCTTCCCACAAGTTCTCCGGAATGATCAGGCTATCGGCGTAAAGCCCACTTATCTGTTGGTGTGCTCCGACATAGTCACGCACCCAAGGATCATCTTTTTTGGCGGGAGCACTTAGAGTGTCTGACGCGCGATCCCCCAATATCTGCAGGCGGCGGTCAAAGTCATTTTGATGCTTCTTTAGAAATCCAACAAGGCTGCGCACGTATTTTTCTGCGGTACGGTCCTTGACTGTGGCCCACGCTTTCTGTCCGCGCCGCGCCACGTCTTTCGGATCTTTCCCGATCTTTTCCAACAAGGCAGTAATTTCGCTGACGTCGCCGATCTTCTCCAAGAAATAGCAAGCGTCGTCGGGTGTTTCGGCGAACGAGCCCGTGCGATACGCAATCACGGGTTTGCCAAAGGCAAGCTGCTCGGCCAGTGAAAGCGATGCGCCCTCAGTATTTGGATATCTGAGGTTATAGAAAACATCGGCGGAGGCCATGATGGACATGAACTCCTCTTCGGCAGGAGCGACATTCAACTCAATGGTATGTTTGAGCCCTGTTGCCTGAATTTCACCACGTAACTGATCTAAAAAGGTTTGATCGCTCGCAAAGCCTGCAATTGTTACCCGGAACTGGTCACTTAGCCCGGGGTCTTCGGCGAATGCCCTGACAAGCAATCTGAGGCCTTTTGTTTCTTGGATGTGGCCGCCGCATACGATGTGAATACGGCCCTTGCCCGCCTCTGCTATTTTGGGTGGAGACGTGACTTCGGGGCGGGGCATGAACAACGTGCAAACATTGCCGTGGTAATCATTACCAAGCCCTTTATGGGCATATTCGGAATGCACAATCGCGCCCAAACCCAATCGCGCCAATATATCGCACATGGGAACATTGACCGCCCATTCACTTTCCCAAGGGGTATATGTTGATACGCCTTGATCACAGGCAAGCACGCCGCCTTCGCTCAAAAACTCAAACGCATCTGCCCCACCTGCATTATAGGTCAATGCAGCAAAGGCTCTGGATATGAACTTATTATGTCCGATACCCGCCAGATAGTGCTGGTATACGTAGTCATGAAGTACAACCATACCCGCGTGCCGTAAAAGCGCCTTGTAGATGGGTTCGTGATTAATCGCGTTATTCCCCAAGTGGTATATTGCTATATCAAATAGGGAATCGAAGTCAGACCGCAATAAGCTGTCTGACAGCTCAATCGTTGGATAAGGCAGATCTACGACTTCTTCGTTTGTTGCCGGATGAAAAACGATGACCTCAACTTCATCCTTTGGAAACAAACGATGTAATTCAGTCAGTACATTACGGGTATAAGTAGATATACCAGTTTTAGTCGATATGGGTGAGAACCATCCAATGCGTATCATTAAATTCTCTCCATGAAGGAAGTATATCGTTCTGTAATGTACTTTTCGTTTAGCGGCGCAAACTTCATCAACTCCGGATTGAGAGACAGTTTTGACTGCTGTATGATAAGCAGGCGCCTTAGCATCTCTTGGCTTGCGTTTACCGTTTCGGTTTCGGTTGTCACAATCTGTACATATGTGCGTATGTTTGCCTCTTGCCGTAGCCTGTTCTCGATCTGAGCTTCACTGTCAGGATGATCGGCCAGAATAACGGTGTATGCGCCGTTTATCATGCTATCAAAGGGCGAAAAAATATTTGGCTTTTCAAAGGCTGAATACCCTAAGTGTATATGTATATCAGCGTTCAACATCTCTTCTAGTGCAGGTCCGAACGGCTCTTTTTCGGACAGTTCGATCACTTCACACAATGGACCTAGTTCTTCGTGCAGTTTTTTTGAAATCCCGATGCGGGGCGCTTTGCCGTGTTGTATAAGGAGTACCCGAACTTTAGCATTTCCCTTACTTTTCTTCTCGAGAACAACGGGAATTCTGCTTGCCAATACGACTGGAACCCAGGGCATGAAGCTTGCTGAACTTGGAAAATCTGATTGGTCCAGCACGATAACTTTTTGAAAGTTGGACAGTATGTTTTTCATCCAACTCCCTGATGTTTCCTTGGTGCGTGAATTGCGCGCTATGAAATCACCTAACTCGTCAGAAAGCGGCTGACTACAGATCATAACATTATGTCCAAGCATCATCTCGGGGGCATTTATCAAGCCAAGAAAAATATTTTTTTTCGGGAACTTAGCGGGCGGAAAAGCACTGAGGCTCTCCATTTTCGATATTGGACTTTTGCTTTCTTCTATTTCAGCAAATGATAGCGTTGATTGCTGTCTTAAATAGCGCGTCACAGTTTTTTCTAGCAGCAGCTGTCTTGGCGCAGCTCCTTTTCGAACTTGCTGTGTTGAAATGAGTTTCATAGTAATACGCCAATTTTATGAGTTTTTATTATAATGCATGCCAGTCCTGCATACGATCCGCATAGAGCAAAAAGGACTTGTCTGTTTCGACTGCAATCTTTTTTATCAGGCGAAAATCATCTGTTAGTGTTTCGTAATTGGGAACCGGAATCCCCTTTACTTCGGTTGGCATGGGGTTGAATTTCAGGCCAAGCTTGTCCATTGCCACAATATCTTCTTTGAAGGTCGCCCGGACCATTCGGATGTCCTCAGGAGGGACGTAAAACCGACCTGTGAAGCTTTCTTTTACGCCTGCGAATGCGCCAAACTCATCAGATATGGGATAAGATTTAGCCTCATCAATTGTCATGTAATTATTCAGAAGCTTCTTGAAAAACAGAAGATTGCCTGACATCGACAGGTTGCTGTCAGTCTCAGGCAATCGGATTGCGTCACTATCTATACCGTCGATGTTCTGCAGAAAATCAGTACGGGAGTCTCCGCCCACCAGTTGCTGTCGATCAAACGGGCGCAGTACTATTTGGCCCTTCCCGTACACTTCCTCCCAGCGAGAGAGATATTTTGTGTAGGGTTGCGAAAAAATCTGGACATAATCTGCAAAACTGCAGGTCACATTACGTTCCTGGATGGCTTGCCCGTACCAACTCATCATATAATTGAGATGATCTCGCATATATAATACAACTTTGGTTTCTTCAGGCGGGAAGAAATGCGCTACTTTTGCCGGATCTACATTTCGAAAGAAAAGTTCGGAAGAAAAGATATACCGCATATCAGTATTCTTCGTGACGCTTCTGAACTCTTCTTGCCAGTTCTCACCAATGCGTCGGTCGGCACTATT
This sequence comes from Sulfitobacter sp., assembly GCA_036964385.1. Classification (GTDB taxonomy): domain Bacteria; phylum Pseudomonadota; class Alphaproteobacteria; order Rhodobacterales; family Rhodobacteraceae; genus Sulfitobacter. The sequence continues at coordinate 44,077 of JBALTK010000001.1, forward strand.
ATCGATTGAATGGGCCAGGTTGTGGTGAGCCATATGAGAAAGGTGGAAATCCGGGTAGTCCCATCCCGCTGCATTCAGCACAGCGCGGTTATCAACAAGCATTTTCTGGATAGAGGAAGTACCTGTTTTGTTACTACCAATGTGCAGCACAAAGCGGGGTGAATCAGGCATGTGTCTTCCTTCAGAACTGTTCAACCTCCTGTCGGGACATGAGGCAGTTATTTGGCTGATGCTATAACAGCAACCGCAGGAGGATAGAAGTGCTACATAATCGGGTAGGCGCAATGAACGGGCCTGCCAGTTCGTCTCGTTGATCATCCCGTAGCCGCGTCAGGCGCCGCAGAGCGGTGCTCATATTAAGGGAGGGTTGCCGCAATACTTGCGCGTCACGGAGTAGGTCGGGTTTGGCGCACGGAATATACGAATTATAATCATTGTTATGTTATTATTATAATGATCGTTCTTGCAAGACTACTGCGCCGGATGTGCGTTACCCCCCCAACCACAGCACAAATTCCGCTTCTCGGGTGCGTGCGCATCTTACCTGTAGTATTGACATTCGCCCATGTGCTTTGCACATCATTAAAGATGAATAATCCATATCATAACCGCCCCGAACACAGTTTCTGGAAAAAGGCCGTCTTTGAACGCCAAGACGCAATTGCGCCTGTTATGGCCAAGGCTTTTACCGTTGACCCAGACGACCAGCTGGTAACCGCTGGCAGTTGTTTTGCCCAAAACCTCGGGCGGCATTTGCGTGACTCCACCGGCGCCAACTATCATCAAGCAGAACCGCTCTTGCCCGATGATCCGGTTTTTTCTGCGCGTACGGGGAATGTCTACACCGCCCTCCAACTGCTGCAACTCTTTGAGGAATGCCAAAGCGGCGAGGTAGACCCCGCCTGCGCAGTCGAACGGCGCGACGGGCGTTATGTGGATATTCACCGTCCCTATATGGACCCGCAGGGCTATGCCACCGCGCAAGAGGTCATCGACGCCCGTGCTATCCACCTTGAAGCCGTACGCGAGATGTTCACCACAGCGGGTGTGTTTGTCTTTACACTGGGCCTGACAGAGGCATGGCACGACACAGCCACAGGGCGTGCACTGCCTGTATGTCCGGGGCTCTATACCGATGATGAGAGCCTGAAATACCATTTCCACAACTACAGCTATGCTGAAGTTGACGCGGCCATGGACCGCTTTACCGAAGGGTTTTCGGCCATCAACCCGGATGCAAAAATCTTGCTCACCGTATCTCCTGTGCCGTTGACCGCGACCTATACAGAGGATCACGTTCTGGTCGCCACCATGCACAGTAAATCGATTCTGCGCGTCGTGTGCAGCAGCCAAACCGAGCGGCACGCGAACACCTATTACTTCCCCTCCTACGAGATGATCTCAAACCCCTATACTGCGGGCACGCCCTACGCCCCTGACAATCTGCGCAGTATTCTGCGCCCGCCCATCACTCAGGTCATGGTATTTTTTGAGCGCGAGTACTTGGGAAAAAGTGCAAGTGACACCGAGACACAAGAGACCGAAGTCATGTGTGACGAAGTCGAAATCGAACGCAGCATGGGTTTTTGATGAAGGCCATTGTTGTATCGAACTGCGCCACTAAAGCATATTATCAGTACCTGAGCGCGCTCTTTCCAGAGTGGGAGGTCCGCTCGGTTATCGTGACGCAGGCCGAGGAATGGATTGCGTCGGGCCATGAGGGGTTCCTCGAGTATCTGGCGCAGGTGGATGTCTTTGTTGGACTGCCCAATTTATACGCCAATACGCTAAAGCCCGCCCTTAACCCACAAGCACAGTTGGTTATGATTCCGTCCTTTGCCTATCTGGGCAACAGGCTTGATTGTTTCTGGCTCAACAAGGTTACCTCTCCCACACGGGCTGGCGTTCTGAATTCACGGCTCGCGGTCAGATCCTACCTTGAAGGCAAAACCATCGCCCAGACCCTGCCGCTGTTTTGCGATGCGCAGTTCGAGGTAGAAGGTTATTATGATCCCGAGGACCGCCAACGCGACGCACTTCTCTCGCTCTATGGCGCTCAAGGTATCGATCTGAAAGACGCGTTCGAGAGTTGGCAGAGTGAGGGTGATTTCCTGCACACCCCCAACCACCCCGAGACAAAAGTATTCTTTGATATTCTGTCTACCGCCCTGCGCGCGGCAGGACTGAAAACCGCATTAAGCGCGCAAGAACAAGCACAGTTGCGCGCCAAGTCCGAGGATTATCTGGCCGATAATATCATCTGGCCGATCTACCCTGAGATTGCAGCGCGCCGCGGCATCAAAAACCCAAAAATCCAATGGCGCGCTGCGACGAACAGCAAAGAACCCGCCTTTGGCCTGGAAGAGATGCTGAATCGCAGCTTTGCCCGTTTTGAGGCGACCCCGAATTTGCAGCATCTGGTTAAGGTGTCTCTGGCCGCTGATATCAACCGGATTTAGCCTGATCCCCCTGCCCGAGCCTTGGCCATTCCGCCACGTTCGGGAAATGATTAAAGCAGACCGATTGCCAGCCTCTGAAAAACGCGCAACATCGGTGCCACAGCAGAAAAGAAAGAGGCAAAATGTCCGACTTGAAAATTGCCGTTGCAGGCATCGGCTATGTAGGGTTGTCCAATGCGGTATTGCTGGCCCAGCACAACCGCGTCACCGCATTGGATGTGGATGCCGCGCGCATGGAGATGCTGGCCGCGCGCAAAAGCCCCATCGCGGACCCCGAGATCGAACAGTATCTGGCCGAGGTCCCTTTGGACCTGCACACTACCACTGACCCTGCCGAGGCCTATGCCGGTGCCGATTACGTCATCATCGCCACCCCCACCAATTACGACCCTAAAACCAACTTCTTTGACACCTCCAGCGTCGAGACCGTTGCAAGGCAGGCCATGCAGCATGCCCCTGATGCAACCATCGTAATCAAGTCGACTGTGCCCGTAGGGTTCACCAGCGATTTGGCGGAAAGATTGGGCACAAAAAATCTGGTCTTCTCGCCAGAATTCCTGCGTGAGGGGCGCGCGCTGTATGACAACCTGCACCCCAGCCGCATCATCGTGGGTGCCCAGACACCGCAGGCTGAGCGCTTTGCTGCTTTGCTGACTGAAGGCGCGATCGACACCGACATTCCAGTCCTGCTCACCCAAAGCTCCGAAGCCGAGGCAATCAAACTGTTCTCGAACACCTATCTTGCCATGCGCGTGGCCTATTTTAACGAGCTTGATAGTTATGCCATGCAATTCGACCTCAACAGCCGCGATATCATCAATGGGGTCGGGCTCGACCCTCGCATCGGCAGCCATTATAACAACCCCTCTTTCGGCTACGGCGGCTATTGCCTGCCCAAAGACACCAAACAACTGTTGGCCAATTACTCCTCGGTGCCGCAAAATCTGATGCAAGCGATTGTGGATGCCAACCGGACCCGCAAAGATTTCATTGCCGAGCAAATCATAGCCCGCGCGCCGCGCTGTGTCGGCATCCACCGATTGGTGATGAAAGCAGGCTCTGACAACTTCCGCCAAAGCTCGATCCAGGGGATCATGAAGCGGCTCAAAGCCAAGGGGATCGAAGTCATCGTCTATGAACCCGAGATGGCGGAGGACAGCTATTTTGGCTCGGATGTGCTGCATGATCTGGACAAGATGAAAGCGCGGGCCGATTTGATTGTCGCCAATCGCATCACGCCTGAACTGAACGATGTCGCAGACAAAGTCTTTACCCGTGATCTGTTCGGGGCGGACTGACACCGCGCCATGCGGTGCGTACATCTAAGCCCCGCGCGAAACGCAGCGAAAGGGCCGTCATGACCGACAAAAACAAGATATGCGCCACTGCGGCGCAGGTGTTGCGCCAAGATGGCGAGGCGCTGGTCCGTACGGTCACAGATTTGCCTGACGATTTTGTCGCCGCAGTTGAGCGTAATCTCGCAATCAAAGGCCGGATCATTCTGTTGGGCATCGGAAAATCAGGCCCCATTGCACGCAAAATCGCCTCCACTCTCGCATCAACAGGTACGCCTGCCTATTTCGTACATCCCGCCAAACCATTGGTCACTCTGAGTGACCGTGACGGCACTGAGAAGTCCTTGATCCAACGCACTTGGGAAGCTGCGATGGCGGTAAATGGCGTGGACGCGGTCTATGTATAGGATGAGGCAGGTAGGAAGGTACTTTAAAGCTTTCGCACTTCCTGTAGGGTAATCCCGAAACGTGAGATGCCTTTTTAATACATGACATTAGAGAAGAGTAGTGCAACTGATGCCAACTAACAAAAACGTTCTGATCATCGGCGGTGCAGGCTATATCGGCTCCCACACCACGCTTGCTCTCAAAGAGGCTGGCTATCTAACGGTCGTCTACGACAACTTTTCATCAGGTCACCGTGATGCGTGCTTTGGCACGCATCTGGTTGAAGGCGAGCTGTCAGATACAGATAAACTCACGCGGACGATGCGGGATTTTGACATCGGCAGTGTTGTGCATTTTGCCGCGCTGATCGAAGCGGGCCAATCCGTCATAACGCCTTTGCCATTTTTTGAGAATAACGTCTCTGGCACCCTGTCCTTGCTAACGGCGATGAATGCCGCCGGAGTGAGTAAAATTGTTTTCTCGTCCACAGCTGCCGTCTATGGAAACCAAACCGATGTAGATCTGCTGTCAGAAACCCTGCCCCGCACCCCGATCAACCCCTATGGCGACAGCAAGGCTATGGTTGAGACAATCCTTGAATCCTGCGTGAAGGCCCATAACCTACAAGCGATTGCACTACGGTATTTCAACGCATCAGGGGCCGACGCACTGGGGCGCACGGGGGAGCGCCACAATCCCGAAACCCATCTTATTCCGCTTGTGATTGAGGCCGCGCGTGGCCAGCGCTCCCACATCAAGATTTACGGCACCGATTACGACACCCCCGACGGCACCTGTATCCGCGACTACATTCACGTCACCGACCTCGCCACGGGACATGTTGCTGCGGTTTCCCACCTCCTCAAAAGCGACACCCCCGAGTTTACGCCCATCAACCTTGGCACCGGCCTGGGGCAAAGCGTGCG
>JBALTK010000002.1:0-43066 GCA_036964385.1 Sulfitobacter sp.
CCATCAAGCCATCAAGAGCATCAATTTCCCGAACCAGATGTCCTTTACCGAGGCCCCCGATCGCAGGATTGCAAGACATAACGCCGATTGTCTCACGAGACATCGTGAGCAATGCCGTATTTGCACCCATTCGAGCTGCTGCATGCGCGGCATCAGTTCCCGCATGGCCTCCACCGATAACAATGACATCAAAATGTTTCACGTGAAACAATCCTCATTTTCCAAGACAAAAACTTGCGAATATTTCATCTAGCAGGTTCTCTGCATCAATGCGACCAACAAGCACCTCAAGGGCGTGAATTCCGATTCTCAGCTCTGCTGCCACGATATCATACTGATCCGGCCCAAAGTTCAGAATCTCTTGTGAATTCAAAATTCCTCTGCGTGCAAGCTCCATTGCTGAGGCATGGCGCGCGTGAGTTGCTAAACCAGCACTGGATGCCATCTTCGCCAACGCCTGTTCGATGTCACTAAGCAGCTTTTCTATACCGCGGCCAGTTTTCCCTGATACGGCAGGATATTCTTTGCCCGTAATATCTGCTTTCGACCAAAGGACGATATCGTCTCCCGTAGGAGTTATTGGCGGTGTATCGCCATCATCGAGAAGGAAAACGCGTAAATCAGCGTCAGTTGCCCGACGCAGGGCCAGTTCAACACCCAGCGTTTCGATTTCATCAGAGCTTTGACGTATGCCTGCTGTGTCGAGCAAGGTTACTGGTAGTCCGCCCAAGTCCATTCGAACCTCGATAACATCACGTGTAGTACCTGCAATGCTCGACGTAATTGCTGCTTCACGTCCTGCCAACCTGTTAAGCAATGTGGATTTGCCAACATTAGGGGCTCCGATGATAGCAACTTCAAATCCAGTACGGATGCGTTCAGCTGCTGTTGTACCTTTGATTTCTCTTAAGAGCTGGCCCTCTACGTCATGGAGGAGCTCACAAACCTCATCTGACACATCGACAGGAACATCCTCATCGGCAAAATCAATTGTTGCTTCAAGCAAGGCAGCCGCTCGGATCAGAGAGCGCCTCCAACCATCTACTTTTGAGCCTAACGCGCCTGATAGGACGCGAAGTGCTTGCTTTCTTTGCGCCTCGGTTTCTGCTTCGATTAAGTCGGCCAAGCCTTCAACTTGAACCAAGTCAAGTCGACCATTTTCAAGTGCCCTACGCGTAAATTCTCCGGGCTCGGCTAAGCGGACGCCATCAAACGACCCCAGCTCTTCCAAAACCCGCCGCATGATCGCTATGCTGCCGTGAAGATGAAATTCTACAACATCTTCGCCGGTGAAGCTTTCCGGCCCTGCGAATGGTAGGATCAATCCTTGGTCAATGAAGCCACCTTCCCGATCTTTAACCATGCGCAAGCCAGTTGCACGTGGCTCAGGTAATGACCCGACCATCTGTGCGCAAACTTCATGGGCCAACGGCCCTGAAACCCGTACAACGGACACCCCTGCACGGCCCATTGCTGTTGCTTGGGAAAATATAGTATCCATCGACCTAAGCCTTTGAATTTATGTGACGTTTTAGGTATTCATCGAATCAAAGAAGTCTGCGTTCGTTTTTGTCTGCTTAAGCTTCGATATCAGGAATTCGATACCATCTGTAGTCCCCATCGGGTTGAGGATACGGCGCAGGACGAATGTCTTCTGCAGATCAACTTTATCAACCAACAGCTCTTCTTTCCGCGTACCGGATTTGAGGATGTCGATCGCAGGGAATACACGCTTGTCTGCAATCTTACGATCCAGAACGATTTCAGAGTTACCTGTCCCTTTGAACTCTTCAAAGATGACTTCATCCATCCGGCTTCCTGTGTCGATCAGCGCCGTTGCGATAATGGTAAGAGAGCCGCCTTCTTCGATATTACGCGCCGCGCCAAAGAAACGCTTAGGGCGCTGCAGTGCGTTCGCGTCCACACCACCAGTAAGAACTTTACCTGAAGATGGCACCACAGTGTTAAACGCGCGGCCCAGACGGGTCACGGAGTCGAGCAAAATAACGACGTCGCGCTTGTGTTCGACCAAACGTTTCGCCTTTTCGATAACCATCTCCGACACAGCAACGTGACGTGTTGCCGGCTCATCAAAGGTTGAGGAGACAACTTCGCCCTTAACCGACCGCTGCATGTCGGTAACTTCTTCGGGCCGTTCGTCGATAAGCAAAACGATCAAGTAACACTCAGGGTGATTCTTTTCGATCGAGTTGGCAATATTCTGAAGCAGAACTGTTTTACCCGTGCGCGGTGGCGCAACGATCAAGGATCGCTGACCTTTCCCGATAGGTGCTACCAGATCAATGATACGCGCTGAGCGGTCTTTAACTGTTGGATCGTCTACTTCCATCTTCAGCCGCTCATCCGGATACAGCGGCGTCAGGTTCTCGAATGCAACTTTGTGACGCGCCTTCTCAGGGTCTTCAAAGTTGATTTGGGTTACCTCGGTAAGGGCAAAGTACCGCTCAGTGTCGTCAGGGGCCTTAATAAGCCCGTCAATGGTATCTCCGGTACGTAGCGAGTGCTGACGGATCATCTCCGGAGAGACATAGATATCATCTGGACCTGGCAGATAGTTTGCTTCAGGCGAACGAAGGAACCCAAAACCGTCCTGCAGAACTTCCAACACACCATCACCATAGATTTCCCAACCTTCATCCGCACGTTCGCGCAAAATTTGGAACATCATCTCGCCCTTGCGCATCGTAGAGGCGTTTTCAATCTCCAGCTCTTCTGCCATGGACAGCAGGCTTTTCGGTGATTTCGCCTTTAGATCGGCAAGTTTAAGGGTCTCAAGTGTCATGAAAATATCCTTGGCCCGCGCAAAAGCGATCAAAGGCCGGTCGGTAAAAAATAATCGGGTTGATCCATCCTCGGACGAGGTGGTGCATTTCCAATACGCGGGGACGCAACGCGTGTCAATAAATGCCTAGATCAGAACTTAACTGTGACCGAAAATACGATCACGATCATCAGCAATGTCGGCACTTCGTTCATAATTCGGTACTGTTTGCCCGTGTGCGTATTCTCGCCCGCCTGAAACCCCCGCATCCGCCGCATCAACCAGATATGAAAAACAGTCATGGCAATAACGCTTGCCCCTTTGAGCCATGGCCAAACATCGCCCCAATAGACAATCCCAGGTGTTGCAACGAGCAAAATACCAAATAGCCAAGTGGCCATCATTGCAGGTTGCATGATCACCTTGGCCAGTTTGTATTCCATCATTGCAAAAATCTCGTGCGTCTCTCCGCTCAACCCAGCCTGCTCTGTATGATGGACCATCAAACGCGGGAGATAGAACAACGCAGCCATCCATGAGATCACTGAAATGATATGAAACCCTTTGATCCAAGGGTAGGCCATACTCAGGATATCACTCATGTCATTCTCTCCATGCTGGCCCTCTCTTTATAATAATAAAGATAAGAAGATAGATTGTAGTTTTAAGTAGGGAGCACAAAACCTGTGGATTAAATGGTTATGCACAGGTTTATGAAGAGGATCTGCGTAAGGGAGAAATGATGTTAAGAAAACATGATTATTTTAATATAGTAATATATATCAATGATATAAGACTTTTTATATGACCTCGACTATGTGGATAACTGTGTGTACGAAATCATATTAACCAAAGTTACCAAATCGTAAAATTATCCTTATCCACCGTGGACGAATCTCTGACTAACGCGGTGGAAAGGGCGGCTTATCCCCCTCTTGAACCCAAACCCGTAATTGTCGACAAGTTGTTGTTAAGAACATCTTAAGATTATGCATGAGTTATCCACATGAATGTCCACATCATCCTTGCTTCGGGTTCCAGTATCCGTACCCAAATGCTGAGCCAAGCGGCGGTCCCCCATGAGGTTCAAGTGGCGCGGGTGGATGAGGATATGATAAAAGCTTCGCTCATCGCGGAGGGCGCCCCACCCCGTGATATTGCCGATGCTCTGGCTGAAATGAAAGCGTCAAAAGTTAGTGACAAAAACCCAGATGCTTTGGTGATAGGCTGCGATCAAGTACTTGAGCATAATGGTCAGCTGATCAGTAAACCTGAAACACCTGAAGATGCGCTTACCCAACTAAAGTTGATGCGTGGAGATCGGCACACCCTTTTATCTGCGGCGGTCATCTTTGAAAACGGTAAGCCTCTTTGGCGGCATGTCGGTGTGGTGCGTCTACGGATGCGTGATGCGAGTGATGGCTATCTTGAAAGTTATGTTGAGCGAAACTGGGATAGTATCCGTCATGCAGTCGGCGCCTATAAGTTAGAAGAAGAAGGTGTACGCCTTTTCTCGCGTATCGAGGGCGATTACTTTAACGTTCTTGGCATGCCCTTGCTGGAAATCTTGAACTACCTCACCCTTCGTGGAGATATTGCCCAATGACCGCACTGCCCCGCATTCCTTTGGCTGGCGTGATTGGCTCTCCTATTGCCCAATCAAAATCGCCACAACTGCATAGGCACTGGCTTAAGACTTATAATATCTCGGGCCATTATATCCCTATGGATATCAGTACGGAGAACTTGGAGAACGTTCTGCGGACGCTACCTAAGATGGGATTTGTAGGCGTAAATATTACGGCGCCTCACAAGGAAAAGGTGATGGAGATTGCGGATCTCGTGACGGATCGCGCAACCCTGATCGGGGCAGCAAACACACTGATATTCCGAAAAGACGGTAAAATTCACGCTGATAATACTGATGGTTACGGCTTTATTGAGAATTTAAAGGCAGGTGCGCCGCATTGGGATCCACGCTCTGGTCCTGCTGCGGTTCTTGGGGCAGGCGGTGCTGCGCGGGCCGTTATCTCGTCCCTGATCGAAGCGGGTGTACCGGAAATTATGTTGTCCAACCGTACCCGCGTGCGAGCGGATAAGCTGAAGCAGGACTTCGGTAGCCGTATTCGCGTCTATGAGTGGGTTCAGGCGGGGAACATGATTGATGATGCGGCTCTCTTGGTGAACACAACATCGCTGGGAATGATCGGCAAATCAGAGCTGAGAGTTCCACTGGACGGGCTCCGGTCTTCTACAATTGTGACGGATCTGGTCTATGCTCCGCTGAAGACGAGGTTGCTCGCCACTGCTGAGGAATATGGCTGTGTAACCGTAGATGGCCTTGGCATGCTCCTACATCAGGCTGTTCCTGCATTTGAACGCTGGTTTGGTCATCGTCCAGACGTAGATCGTGCGACGCGCGCAGCGGCGCTCCGCTGATGTTCCTGCTTGGTCTTACAGGTTCCATCGGAATGGGTAAATCAACCACGGCACAAATGTTTGTGGATGAGGGATGTGCCCTTTGGGATGCGGATGCGGCAGTGCATCGCCTTTACGGAAAAGGAGGTGCAGCAGTAACGCCTTTTGCAAAAGCATTTCCCGATGCCGTGATTGAAGGCATGGTATCGCGCCCTGCCCTCAAAGAAATTATTGGCCGCGACCCTAATGCGCTCAAGCAGATTGAAACCATAGTGCACCCCCTGGTTGGACAGGACCGCGCTGAATTCCTCGCCAATGCCGACGCTGATATTGTCGTGCTTGATATTCCGCTGCTGTTTGAAACTGGCGGCGATGCGCGCGTGGATGCAACGGCTTGCGTGTATACCGATGATGCAACCCAAGAGGCGCGTGTAATGGAACGCGGGACGATGACCCGCGAACAGTTTCTAGCTATCAAGGCAAAGCAACTTCCCGCCGCGGAGAAATGCGCCCGCGCGACTTATGTGATCGAAACCGATACCCTTGAACACGCCCGTGTACAGGTGCAAAAGATCGTCTCAACCATCCGGAGCCAACAGCATGCGTGAGATCGTCCTCGATACAGAAACCACAGGATTTGACCCCAAAAGCGGCGACCGGATCGTTGAGATTGGTGCGGTCGAGCTGATGCGCCACATGGCTACAGGCAATACATTCCATGAATATATCAACCCAGAGCGTGGGATGCCGGACGAAGCATTTCAGGTGCACGGCCTCGGCGATGATTTTCTTCGCGATAAACCAAAATTCGCAGCAGTAGGTCAGGCATTTCTGGACTTTGTCGGTGACAGTAAGATGATCATCCACAATGCTGCGTTTGACATGAAATTCTTGAATTTCGAGTTAGGCAAAATGGGACTGCGGCAACTGCCATGGGAACAAGCGGTTGATACACTTGCCATCGCACGCAAAAAGTTTCCCGGCTCTCCTTCCTCTCTCGATGCGCTGTGCCGCCGCTTTGGCATCGACAATGGTGCGCGTACGCTACACGGCGCTCTGCTCGACAGTGAAATTCTGGCTGAAGTCTATCTGGAGCTCATCGGGGGCAAGCAGCCTGATTTCGGTCTCTCGACCCGCGTTGAGCCAAAGCAGGGTGAAGTGAACATTGAATGGACGCCGCGCCCACGTCCGACACCGCTTCCCTCACGCCTTACAGAAAAAGAAAACGCCGCCCACGCCGAGTTTGTTGGCAAGTTGGGCGGCGATGCTGTCTGGCTAAAAAGCTAAACTATTTACGCGTCGGCGGATGCTGCGGCTTCGGCTTGACGGCGTTCGATTTCACCACGGTACAGTGCAACAAAATCGATGTTCTCGAGGTTCAGTGGCGGGAAGCCACCGTCGCGTGTGACATCGCTTACGATACGGCGCAGGAACGGGAAGATCATGCGTGGGCATTCAATGAGCAAGAATGGGTGCAATTGGTCTTCGGCCACATCCTGAATATCAAAGATACCGACATAATCAATCTCCAGCGCGAACAACGTCGTGTCAGCGCCTTTGGCCTTTGATGTCACGTTGAGCTTGATTGCAGTCTCATACTGGTTTTCTGCGGTGCGTTTTTTCGCATCAAGGTTCACCTGAACCTGCACGTCAGGTTGCACATCAGTTGGCGCACCTTTTTGTGCCATGATATTTTCGAATGAAAGATCACGGATAAATTGACCCAATACGCGTAGTTTTGGGGATACTGGTGCTGTTGCTTCGGCCTCGGCCATATCAGGCGCTCCTCTTTGGAGTTTAAATTACTCGGGTTGGCTTATCAGGTCAGACCAAATCGCTCAATCGCTTAGTTTTCGCGATTAATTTTTGGTCCAGCCTGACGTGCCTTTGGGCGCGTCATCGTCGGGAAGCTCTACAAATTCACCGTCGATCACGGTGTCATCGCTGTGCGGTGGATGATGAGGGTGCTGTCGTCCTGCACCCGGTGTGCCAAAGGTCTGGATATTGATCCGTGCGCGGACCGCCTTGAAAACGGCCGTTCGGAATGCTGGGATCAGTAGAGCAAAGCCAACGGCATCTGTGAAAAAGCCTGGTGTAAGCAATAATGCGCCTGAAAACAGGATCATCGCACCATGTACGAGCGGCTCAGTCGGATCGCGCAGATCGCTGAACGAAGATTGAAGCTGGCTCAAGGCCAACCGCCCCTGACTTTTTACCAGATAGGTCCCCGCTAGGGCCGTCAATATTACGATGAGCAAAGTCGGCCACAGGCCAATAAACCCGCCAACCTGTATAAAAAGTGCGATCTCGATCATCGGAACGGCGATGAATGCGATTAAAAGCCACATGTTATTGCTTCCTTTCATCGGGGCTAGAGTGGACTTGAGCCCCCTTCGCCCCTACATAAGGTGTCTGAGACATTGTTTCCACGCCTAGCCCTCAAGAGGTCCATATGAATTCGCCGCTTATCCAGCTTCTGGTGCTTGCCGCAATCGCGGTTTTTCTTATCCTGCGGCTAAAAAACGTGCTTGGCACGCGAGAGGGCTTTGAGAAGCCACCTCTCCCCGTTCCACAGGAAAAACGCAGTGGTCCCGCATTCGAGGTAATCGAAGGTGGTCCTGATCTCGATATTACCGACCATTTTGATGAGGGCACCGCACAGGCGCGCGCCTTGGCCGAAATGAAACGCATTGAACCATCGTTCAACGTGACAGACTTCCTCGCAGGCGCACGCGGCGCTTATGAGATGATTGTCATGGGGTATGAGACAGGCGAGTTGGACAACATCAAGTCCTTCTTGTCCGAAGATATTTACGAGAGCTTTGTCGATGGCGTTGCTGCACGTGAAGATCAGGGGCTGACCATTGAGGCAAGCTTCATCGGTGTGCGCGAGATGTCGCTCGAGAATGTTACCCTCGATCCTGATACAAAAGAGGCGGAAATGACGCTGAAATTTGTGGCAGAGTTGACACAGGCCGTACGCAATGCAGACGGTGAGATTGTCGAAGGCAGCATTACAGATGCTAAAAAGCAAAAAGACACGTGGGTATTTTCCCGCCACATGGGCTCGGATGATCCGAATTGGTTCTTGGTTTCTACAGACGGGTAGCATGCGCGCTTCGCATCAGTGCCATCATCGGGGCCTCGCTGCTGGCGGGGCCTTTGGCGTCTGAGGTGAAATATGATGTGTTGTCCTTCGACCAACTTGACGGCTGGGCCGAGGATAACCACGCTGCAGCGTTCGAGACATTCTTGAACACCTGCAAAGACATGAAAGACCCCGATTGGAATGCGGTTTGTGCCTATGCACAATCGCGTCCTGACCCGCGTGATTTCTTTGAATTACTCTTCCGTCCTGTTTTGATGAACGATGGAAAAGAGGCACTGTTCACAGGTTATTTTGAACCCGAACTTGATGGTTCACTGACCCCCACGTCCCGTTTTCGTTTTCCCGTGTATGAAATGCCAGCTGAGGCGCGGCAAAACCGCCCATGGCTCACACGGCAAGAGATTTTGGAAACGGATGTGATGGACGGTCGCGATTTGGCAATCGCCTACGTCGACGATCCAGTTGAGTTGTTCTTTCTCCAGATCCAAGGTTCAGGTCGCATCCGCCTTCCGAATGGCAACTCCGTGCGTGTGGGTTATCGGGGGTCCAACGGCCACAACTATCGCTCGATCGGTCAGGAGCTGGTCCGCCGCGGTGTGTACCAAGCGCACCAAGTCAGCGCGCAAGTGATCAAGAATTGGGTGCGTCGCAACCCTATCGAGGGGCAGGACCTCCTTTATCATAACCCGTCATATGTGTTCTTCCGCGAGGTGAGCAAAGTACCTGGCGACAAAGGGCCGCTGGGCGCGATGAACCGTTCGATCACGACAATGCGGACAGTTGCGATTGATCCATCTTTTGTGCGCCTCGGATCCCCAGTCTGGATCGAGAAGGATGGCAAAACGCCCCTGCGCCGCTTGATGATTGCCCAAGATACTGGATCAGCGATCAAAGGCGCTCAGCGCGCTGATGTTTTCTTTGGCACAGGTGATGAGGCAGGACGACAAGCAGGAACAGTACGTGACCCCGGACGCATGATTGTACTTATGCCAATTCAGCGCGCCTATGCGTTGCTTCCAGAAAGCGCGATATGAAACGCCGCCGTCTCACGGCTGAAGATCGTGAACTCTGGGACCGCGTGCGCGCCAACACCGAACGGATGGAACGTAGCAATCTAGAGGTAGAGCGGTTCGATCCCGATGTAAGCCTGCCCGCCCCTGCCTCGCGTAATCTGCGAAAAGCCAAATCTGTCATCCTTGGTAAACCCGCTGGTTCTTCACGCCTCCCCGCCCACAATCTGGCACCAGCGATTCATGACCATATCCGACAAGCGCCGGTTCAGATGGACCAGAAGTCATTCGGCAAACTCAAGCGCGGAAAGTTGCGCCCTGAGGGCAAGATTGATTTGCACGGTATGACCGTCGATCGTGCGCATCCTGTGTTGACGGGGTTTGTGATGAACGCTCATGCGCAGGGAAAACGGCTTATCCTTGTAGTTACAGGCAAAGGTAAGGAACGCGATGAGGGGGGACCGATTCCCGTTCGTCTCGGTGTATTGCGTCATCAGGTGCCACATTGGTTGCAGATGCAGCCAATGAAATCGGTTGTTCTACAGATCGCGCAGGCCCATGTGAGTCATGGTGGCGGTGGTGCTTACTACGTCTATCTACGCCGCCACAGGTAGGTCACGCTGATAGCGAAGGATGCCAAGACCAGCGAGAACAGCACCAGCGAAATAAAACAGTGCAATCGGGATCATTTGATCAGGGAAATCCACACCGAAGTCGATAAACGCACCAGTAACTCCAGGCCCGATGGCAGACCCGAATACCATTAACGCAGCTGCCGCCGCCTTGATCGCGCCAAGGTTTCTCGTGCCATAAAATACGGCCCAGAAAGCGGATGTCGCAGTGCCTTGGGTGCCTTGCCCTACCCCAAATATTACCAGACCAACGCCAGCCATGAAAATGGTGTCAGCATAGGCGAGCACGAGAAACGATATCCCGAACGGAACCATCTGAAATGGCACAATCCATTTCACGCCGATGCGGTCCACAGCCCAACCCGTAATGAAAGTGAACGCGATGCTCGCAACGGTGTAAATCGGCATGAGGGCAACGAAGGAAACAAGGCTCCATCCCTTCACCTCCGTCAAATGCACTTGCTGGAAAAACAGTGCGGTGCCCCACGCAGACGGTCCAAGGACCAGCGGGATGAGGATATAGAACAGCGGATGGCGCAGCATTTCGCCCCGCGTCCAATGCTTCGCGTTCATCCCAAAGCTTTGCTCGTCGTGCGCCATGGATTGGGGTGTCCGTTCTTGACGCAGCAGAACTTGCATCACAGGGATCAGTGCCATGATGCAAATAGCGGCCACCAGCCATAGGTTCCGCCAGTCGATAGTCGCCAATAGCGCAACGAAAATAACAGGCAGCATCGCTTGGCCCACCGCGAACCCCATCGAGGAGATCGAGAGTGCACGCCCGCGTGTAGCGATGAACCACCGCGACATGGCTACCGCCCCTAGCTGCGAAAGCATCCCTTGACCCATCAGGCGCAATGCGTAGATCACGAACACCAACAAAAACCCGTTCGGGACGAGGGACATCGCCAAACACGCTAGTGCAAGCAGGACCATTACGCCTAGCGACAGTTGCCGCACACGAAACCGATCCGTCAAAGCCCCAGCCCAGATCATCGTAATCGCAGATAGCGTGGTACCGATCGTGTAGATGCCACCCCACCCGCCGTCCGTTAGGCCAAAGGATCCCTTTATTTCACCTGCGAACAGCGAAATGAAATAGGTTTGCCCGAAGGAAGACGTAAACGTCAGTAAAAATCCCGCTAGCAGGAATAAACGGTTGTCGATGAGGAAGCGAAGATAGCTCATGCGCCCTTGATTGCGCGGGCGCATGAGAATGGGAAGAGGTTAAAGCACGTAGCGGCTCAAATCCGTGGATTTTACCAGCTCACCGAGATTGGTATCGACGAACGCCGCATCGACGACGATCTTCTCGCCACTACGGTCAGGCGCGGTAAAGCTAAGCTCTTCGAAGACCCTCTCCATCACGGTGTAAAGCCGTCGCGCTCCGATATTTTCGACCGATTGATTTACATCAGCTGCGATTTTGGCCAGTGCCTTGATCCCGTCGTCGGTAAAGCTAACCTCGACCTGTTCGGTACCCATCAGAGCGGTGTATTGCAGGGTAAGCGCATTGTCCGTCTCGGTCAGAATGCGCACGAAATCTTCTTCGGTCAGGGCGCGTAGCTCTACACGGATAGGTAAGCGGCCCTGAAGCTCAGGGAGCAAATCAGACGGTTTGGCAATGTGAAACGCACCTGACGCAATGAACAGAACATGATCTGTTTTTACGGGTCCATGTTTCGTGCTCACGGTGGTCCCCTCAATCAACGGCAACAGGTCACGTTGTACCCCTTCACGGGAGACGTCACCGCCACGCGCATCAGCGCGGGTGCAAACTTTGTCGATTTCGTCGAGGAAGACGATACCATTCTGCTCTACCGCCTCAATCGCGGCGCGGGTGACGGTTTCATCATCTAACAGCTTGTCAGCCTCTTCACCGATCAGAACGTCATAGCTTTCGGAAACTTTCATGCTCTTTTTCGTGGTGCGCCCACCCATAGCTTTGCCGAACAGATCACCGATGTTCATCATCCCGCCACCACCTTGGGGTTGGCCAGGTATTTCCATTGCTGAAAACGGGTTTGAGGTGTCGGCGACTTCAAGCTCGATGATTGTATCGTCCAGTTGTCCATCGTGCAGCTTTTTGCGGAACATGTCGCGCGTGCCTGACCGCGCATCTGGACCTGCAATGGCGTCGATAACGCGCTCTTCTGCTGCTGATTGAGCATTGGCTTTGACGTCTTCGCGCATGTGTTCACGGGTCATGGCGATCGCAGCATCAAGTAGATCGCGGATGATCTGTTCCACGTCACGTCCGACATAACCGACCTCGGTAAACTTCGTTGCTTCCACTTTTAGGAATGGCGCACGCGCCAGCTTTGCCAGGCGGCGGCTAATCTCGGTTTTCCCTACGCCTGTAGGTCCAATCATCAGTATGTTTTTCGGATAAACCTCGGCGCGGATGTCGTCGGGTAGGTTGCGACAGCGCCAACGGTTACGCAAAGCCACAGCTACGGCGCGCTTGGCGTCATTTTGGCCGATGATAAAACGGTCCAGCTCGGATACGATTTCGCGAGGGGTCAGGTCGGTCATGCTTTGATTTTCTCCACGGTCAGGTTGCCGTTGGTATAGACGCAAATGTCGGAGGCGATTTTCATCGCGTCACGGGCCACAGCCTCGGCGTCACGGTCGCTGTCGATGAGGCCACGCGCGGCGGCGAGGGCAAAGTTCCCGCCAGAACCGATCGCGGCAATGTCATGCTCGGGTTCCAGCACGTCACCCGCACCTGTGATGATAAGTAGCTCTTTTCCGTCTGTGACGATCAGCATCGCTTCCAGCTTTTGCAGGTATTTATCTGTGCGCCAGTCTTTCGCCAGATCAACGCTTGCACGTTGCAACTGGCCTGGGGTCGCTTCCAGTTTCGTTTCCAACCGCTCCAGCAAGGTGAACGCATCAGCGGTTGAGCCAGCAAAACCCACGACCACATCGTAGCCACCCGGTGAAAGGCGGCGCACCTTGCGCGCGGTGCCTTTGATCACGGTCTGGCCAAGGCTCACTTGACCATCCCCCGCAATCACAACTTCACCGTCCTTTTTGACGCCAATGATGGTTGTACCGTGCCAACCAGGGAAATCGCTATCTGCCATAAAGCCTCCGTTTGTTGATATCTATATGGCGTGAGGAGTGCTGAGGAACAAGGGCAGCCCTTGTTGCCTCGTGTGCGGAACAGTAGCGTAGGCGCCATGAATGATCTTACGACTGTCACTTTTTATATGGAGCCGGAACTGTGCCAAAGCGCGCAAGCGGGCAATCATAACTTCATTGGAAAAGTTGCTGATGTGATGGTTCGTGCAGGGTTGGATGTGCGGTACGAGCCGTTTGGCCTGCGCGGTGCGCCAGAGGGCAAAGGCTGGTCGATGAGCCACATAAAAACCCCACCTGACGCGCGTGGGTTATGCTTTCGGCGGGTCTATCACTATCCGTTCTGGCAAATTGAACAAAGTGCCGAGCGTTGGTCGTGGGATGTGGCACAAAGTGCGTTTGAGCCGGATCCCTCCGTGACAAAAGAAGCAGCACGTTTTTATGGTTTTTGGCAAAGCCGCTTGTTCGGGGACGCACCACAAAATGCGTATCGCGGAGGGTATGTCTATGTCCCTCTACAAGGAAAACTCACCAGTCACCGCCCTTTCCAGATTTGTAGCCCGCTTGAGATGGTCGAGCATTGCCTTGCGCATATCGACATGCCCATCGTCGCGACGTTGCACCCGAATGAACTGTACGAAAGATCCGAAATCGCAGCACTGAAAAGGCTAGAGCGAAACCATGACCGCCTAACAGTTCAAACGGGAAGCATGGAGGATCTGCTGGCGGGATGTGATTATATCGTCACCCAAAACTCTAGCGTTGCGTTTAATGGATACTTTTTCGGGAAGCCGTCGTTGCTATTTCGCAAGGCAGACTTTCACCACATCGCGGTTCAGGCTAATTTGGATGATCTCGCTGCGGTATTTGCGGAGGTGCAACGGATCGCGCCCGACTATGCTGCCTATATCCACTGGTTTTGGCAGGAAAACAGCATAAATGCAGGTAGACCAGAAGCCGAAGAGAAGATCGCGGCACGGCTCAAACGTTTCGGGTGGCCTGTTTAATGCAAAAAGGGCGCCCTGATTGGAGCGCCCTGTTCATATCTTAATTTCCGGAACTTAGATCGCTTCTTCGATCCAGCTCTTCAATGCTGCCTTAGGGCGGGCACCGGCCATATTGGAAACAACTTCACCATCTTTGAAGATGAACAAAGCTGGAATACCGCGCACACCCATCTGGGCAGCGGCGTTCGGGTTGCTGTCTACGTCAACTTTGACGATTTTGACTTTTCCATCCATCTCGGCGGACAATTCCTCAAGGGACGGACCGATCTGTTTGCATGGGCCGCACCATTCCGCCCAGAAATCCACCACTACGGGGATGTCCGAGTTTTTTACTTCGGCGTCGAATGTATCGTCTGTTACTGCAACGGTGGCCATAAAGCTCTCCATGGGTTCTGTTATCATTGATACCTAAGAAGACGCGGTGGCTGCGTCAAGGTGACCTGTGCGCTGCAACGCAGCAGTCACGGTATCGTGGGGTAATGTCATAAGGACACCAGTGTGGGTCCATAAAATCGCCGTTTCAATGCGATGTTTGGGATATATCTGCACCAAAGCGTGGGAATAGGCCCCCATTTGACGCAGGAGACCTTCTGGACAGGCGTCAGGTGTATCCGGAACGGTGCGATTGGTTTTGAAATCAACGGCTAAAACGCGGTCCTCCTCAACGATCAGTCTGTCGATTATTCCGTAAAGGCGTGTCGTACCAAGCTTGGCAGTTACAGCTACTTCGGTCAAAGCGCTGGGCGCGAAAATTGGAGCGAGGTTTGGTGCGTCGAGCGTTGCAAGCGTTTCTTCCAGAGCAGTTTTCCCAGTGGCAGGATCGGCCGTACGTAATAGTTGCTCGGCCGCTACTTTCCGATCCGAGGGGGCAAGCCCGGCAAGATGTTCCAACAGCATATGTACAAGCGTGCCGTAGGTTTTAGCGGCGTCCTCATCCACCCCAGCGTCACCCGGTAGCGCCTTTGCACCTTCGAGATCAGAAGGTGACAGAACATCGGGGCGTATCGGGGCTGGAGGTGGCATTGACTCAAATACAGGCTCTAATTCCGCCTTTTTGTCGATTTTTGCAGGAACCTCTACAACTGGTAACGCGTCCCAACCCGCCTCCTCATGGCGCAAACCATGGGCGGGGCCTTCGTTGAAGGGCACTGCATTCAGGTGGCGTAAGGCTTCATCCGCCATGTGGTACCAACTACCCTCTTTCCCCAAATCACCCGCAGCGGCGACAATTAGCCATTTCTCAGCGCGGGTCATGGCGACGTAAAGCAGCCGCAAGCCTTCTTGAGTTTGCGCCTCCTTCAATACATCCAGTTGCGCAGCGATGCCTCGCGTCATTTCGGCGGCATTGGGTTTCCAGATGGGCGTATCTTTGAGGGTGATAATCTCGCTTTTTACATCGTTTTTTTTCTGGCCAGTGTCGGGCAGGATCACAATCGGCGCTTCCAGCCCTTTGGCGCCGTGCACCGTCATGACACGGATTTGATCAGAGGCGCTGTCGATTTGGCGTTTGATCTCCAGATCGTCGGCCTGCATCCATTCAAGAAACCCCGTCAGGCTCGGAACTTCTGTCCGTTCATATGCAAGCGCTTGACCCAATAGTGCGTCTATCCCGTCTTCGGCCTCGGTTCCCATGCGGGCGACCAAATTGTGTCGGCCCTCGTGGCGGGTCAAAATACGCTCGATCAAATCGTAAGGGCGCAAGAAATCGACCTGCCCGCGTAGATCCCGCAGAATGTCTAACGTGTCGGGGTAGATGTCTTTTTGCCCACGAAGGCTCTGCCACAAATCCTGCTTGATCGGACGGTGATGCGCTAGGGTAAACAGCTCCTGTTCACTCCATCCGAATAGGGGCGAGCGCAGCGCAGTTGCAAGGGACAAGGCGTCATCAGGTGTCGCAAGGAAAGACAACAGCGCGCCGATATCGCGCACCGCTAATTCGGCACCAACCTTTAGACGGTCAGCGCCTGCAATTGGCAGGCCAGCGACTTTGCATGCACGGATAATTTCTGAGAACAGCCCTGTTTTGCGTCCCCGCACGAGGATCAGGAAGTCACCAGCAGTAATACGGCGGCTGACCATACTGCGGTCCTTGGCCTCGTCGGGGATATAGTGTTCTCCCTCAATGAGATATTTTATTTGCTCCGCGATCTGATCGGCCAGAATGACCGTGTGGTGCTGCTCACTTTTCCGATCAACCGGATCAGTCCAATGCGGTTCTTCTTCCTTAGTCTTATCTGCTTCGATTACAGGCCAGATATCAACGCGACCGGGCAGGGCGTC
The DNA here is from genome assembly GCA_036964385.1 of Sulfitobacter sp. Classification (GTDB taxonomy): domain Bacteria; phylum Pseudomonadota; class Alphaproteobacteria; order Rhodobacterales; family Rhodobacteraceae; genus Sulfitobacter. The sequence goes on from JBALTK010000002.1 coordinate 16,323, forward strand.
CTTGAACGCGATATGGGTCATCGCCTGTCCCATGCGCGGATCTGGCAAGGTGTTGAAGGTCTGATCGACGGCGCGCAGCACAGCGGGAGAGGAGCGGAACGAGTAGTCGAGGCTCTGGTTTTGGAACTTGAGGTTTGCAGCCTGCAAGCTCTCCTCAAACGAAGCGCGTTTGAGATCAAACTCTCGAGGATCAGCCCCTTGGAACGAGTAGATCGACTGCTTTTTATCGCCCACAACAAAAAGCGTGCGGTCCATTTCCTCGTCCCGCGCACCTGCGCCAGAGGCAAATTCATCCGCCAGCTTTTCAATAACGTCCCATTGACGTGGGGAGGTGTCCTGAGCTTCATCCACCAGAATATGATCAATACCGCCATCAATGCGGTAGAGCACCCAAGCGGCGACCTTAGGGTCATTGAGTAGGGCGCGCGCACGCAAGATCAGATCGTCAAAGTCTAACCAACCCCGCCGCTGTTTTTCTGCTTCATAGCGCGTGATAAATGCCTCGGCAAAACGATGGAGCGCGCGAGTGCGTGAGACGTTACGCGCGCGCATTTGTAGGTCATGCGCCTCAAATGCACGGTCTGCCAAATCTTCGAATGCACTGAGCATTGGGCCAAGGGCCGTCTTCGCGTCTTTTGTCGGAAAGCTTTTTCGCAGCTCGAATTTCTGAGTGAGCATCTGGGTCTTGAGCTTATCCAGATCAGCGATGGTAGGGTTTGCGAAGTTGATATCCCGCAAGGCATCGGCCAGCCGCGTCATGGTCACCGCTTTTTGGCCAGCGAAGACATCAATCGCACTGGGCATCCAACGCGCGACGGCATCGTCCATTATATCAGCCGGAAGTGCGTTGACATCAAAGCCTGCCGGGAGATCAAAAAGCGCATCGAGATCATTAGGCAAGGTTATGAACAACTCGCGCTTGCCTGTGATTGATTGAGTGAGCGAGGCAAAGCTCTCTCCCGTGTAATGCGCCGCCAGATTAGTGACCAAATGCGCGTCTGGACCGTCTGCAATCTCGTCCAGGATATCCGCACGCAGCAATTCTGCAGCACGGTCCTCAATCTCCTTAAACTGGGGGCTGACCCCCGCCTCCAGAGGAAAGCGGCGTAGCAATGATGCACAGAACGAGTGGATCGTCTGGATTTTCAGACCACCAGGCGTCTCGATAGCTTGGGCAAACAGGGTCCGCGCCTCACGCAATTTATCTGGCGCAATATCTTTAAGTACACCCAGATCGCGCAGCCCATTGCGTAGATCATTGTCTTCCATCATCGCCCATTCGCCCAAGCGTTTGAACAAACGGTTCTGCATCTCAGAGGCCGCAGCCTTTGTGTAAGTCAGGCAAAGGATATGCTGGGGCTTCACTTCGTCCAGCAACAGGCGCGCTACGCGATCCGTGAGAACGCGCGTCTTGCCGGAACCAGCATTCGCGCTGAGCCATGTAGAGGTGTCAGGCCGTGCCGCAGTGATTTGAGCGCGGGTCGCTTCGTCCCAATCGGGCAGGGTGGTCATGTCAAATCCTCCGGTTGCGCGGGGTCCGATGTGTCCCACTCGCCAAAGCGTGCCAGATGATCAAACTCCCCCTCAAACGTATCCTTCTCCATCATACGCCGTGCAGTGAACCCTTGGTCGAGGTCCAGATAGGCAGCAATCAATGTGCGCAGGTTCTCAAGAATTTCGAGAGGTGGTTCGTCTTCTATTGGGGCATCGACTTCCTTCGGAGGGTTTCCAAGTCCGATAAATGTGGCTTTTGATACAGGTGCTGTACCGATCGCTTTGAACGCGCCTTCTTCGACCATCGCCGCCTCAATCAACAGCTGTTTGTCAAAGTGCTTTTGCTGTTTGTCGGTGGGTGGCGATCCTGTCTTGTAGTCATATATCTGGATTTCACCACTCGCATTGCGATCAATCCGGTCGGCAACCCCTCGCAGAGTAAACCCTAGCTGCGGGATATCCAGAGTGCCGCGCGCATCAGCCTCGAATGCAACAGGTGTCGCTGTGGCAAGGCGGGCCTGTTCCCGCTCAATGAACCAATCGGCAATCCGTGTAATCCGTGCGAGCCATACAGTGCGGGCAGCGGGCCAAGGCACTAAGTCTGTCAGTACCTCGTCCGAAATCGCAAGAAGATTATCGCGGGTGAGAGCGGCGGGATCGGCAACGGCAGATTTTACAAAATGCTCCATCACTTTGTGAGTGACATCCCCACGCAGTAACGCATCGGCGGATTGCACCAAGGGACGCAAGGCGCGCAGGCGTAAACTATGACGGGCATAGATGGCATAAGGATCGCGGATCAATGTTTTGATCTCGGTCACCGAGAGGCTTCGTGGACGCGCGGCAAGTGGTGGCCGCGGTGAGGGGCGAGGCGCTGTGGGGACACGGTCAACCGCTTCCAATGCACGTGCTTGGTCTAGCCAGTGATCGCCACGTTTTGTCATCGCTTTCCATGCTTTGACGCCGCCCTGCTTGGGCAGGCCACCCATGAGGTTGCCCAAGCGGTTTACCCAACGCGACGGAACCGTCTCTGCATCTTCGGACCTGATAGAGCGGGTGATCCAGACTTCAGGCGCGCAAACGGCTTGTTGGTAGTCATGCGCAGCCAAACCCACACGTCGTTCGGGTAGCAACAGGCCAGCATCGTTGCGCATCTTGCGGTTCAGCCATGGATCGGGAGGCGGCGCTTCAGGCCATGTTCCGTCGTTCAGTGCACCAAGGATCACGAGATCAGCACCTTGTACCCGCGCCTCAAGTGTTCCCCAGATCATGATCCCGCTATAAGGCGCATCGCGGTCGCGCACTTCACCAGCAGACAACAGTGCGCCGACGAGGTCACTATAGTCAGATGCTGTGAGCGCGGTGCCGTAAGCCGCCTCGTTTTTTAGTTCTTGCATGACGCGCTGGGCCTCTATGCCAGCCTTCTTCTGCCACAGCTCATGCGACGGGTTCGCCGAAGGCCCAGCAGCAAGGTCGTTCGCAAGTTTTAGGTGCGTTTCCACCCAATATGTTAGCGGATGTGTATCGGGGTCCTGATGCCCCATCGTCGCCGCGCCGACCCACTTTGCCCACTGTTCCATGCCTTCATCGTCTGGCGCGGCTTTTTCACACAATGCCTCAAATGCTTCAGCCTCTGGATAAGGCAGGCCGCGTCGCCGGATCGCGAGTTCGGCCCGTTGGGTGTTCAAATTATGAAGGTTACGATCTTCAGCACTGTTCGTCAGGGGATGTTTAAGCAGTGTCAGCAGTGCTTCAGCATCCAGACGCCGCGACATCAGTGCTGCAACATGACGCAAATAACGACCAGGAGGGGAAAGGTGCAAAGGTGTTCCTGCACTGTCATCGGGCAAGATTTCCCAGCGACTAAGCGCGGCAGTCACGCGGCGGCCCAACATTCGATCTGGCGTAATCAGAGCGGCAGTCTGCCCGTCCTCTGCCGCCTGCCGAAGTCTAAGAGCAATCGCCAAGGCTTCTGCGCGGGGCGTCTCAGCGAGCAGCAAGGTCATGTCTCGGGTCGCGTGTTCGAGGTTCTCAAGTTGAGGCCCTTCGATCCGCCACGCATCGGTCACAGGCGCAGGACGGAGCGATAGTGAGATTAACTTGTTTCGCTGGGGCGCAGGCGCGCACGCGTCTTCATGCCAGTTTTTGACATCATTAGGTGTGCTTCCCAGTCCTTTCATCAAGCTGTAGAAACGGTACTGCGGATGGTCCTCTGAAATCAGTGGATCATCTAGTGCGGCCCAAACCTCCACTGGTAAATCAAAGTCGAAACCAGGCAGAACAAGCGCGCCTTGAGGCAGCTTTGCCACGGCCTGCATCAGCATCATGGTGGTCCCGCGAGAGCCGGTAGAGCCTGCGATGATCACGGGGTTGCTCGGAGGATGCTCGGCCCACAGAGTAGCGATGGCACTCACCCTTGCACGCTGGCGGGCTTCCTTGTCAGGCATTGCTTCGGTGAGAGACAGATAGTTTTGCACAATGCCTAGAAAGACTTTCGCACGCTCCCAATGGCCCGATTGGTCGGTTACATCCAGCTCAGCGATTTTATCCGGCGTCACGCCTTCGCCCTGCATTTCGTCGATGAGCGCGGCAAGGCTGTCTGCGAGGTCATAGAGAGATGCGCGCGAGGCAAGGTCGGGTGATTGCTCCAACAGAGCAGAAATCAATCCGATGAGTTCCAACCGCCTGCGTAGTGCTGGTACTCCCTTTGGAATAATCACGCTGGGCGCGAGTGTTTCTAGGTCAGTGATCAGACGTATGCGGGGAAGCAGGGTGGCGGGACCATCCTCGAAAATAGCGCGCAACCGCCGTGCCATACGCTGAGTGTTAACCAGAAGATCAACGCGTGCGAGGGCTTCTGGAGGCTGGTCCTCGAAACGTTCCAGGAGACCCTCAACCAATGCTTGGGGGAAATCTACGCCAGCCGGTAGACCAAAAACACGGGGGGCTTCTTGTGGCTCAAACATCTGTGTTCAACAGTGCTTCGGCAGTTTGGATGCCGTCAGGATGTCCGACATCGCACCACTTTCCAGCATAGGTTAAACCAAACATGGTGCGGCTTTCCAGCATTTTGTCCCAAACCAGATTGAGCGAAAACGCGTCTTCCTCGATTTCTGCTAAGAGATCTGTTTTGATAATCTGAACGCCGCCATACACCACGCCAGCACCTCGGGTCAGACGGCCGTCGGAGGCGATGGTGAAGTCGCCACTGCCTGAGTGCTCCAACGCATGGGCAGGTGGTACACCCATCAATAGCGCATCCATCTGCGTAGGATTCCACGCCTCAAGCAACTGGTGCAGCGGGTTAGGTCCGTGCCAAATTGCATCAGTATTCATAGTAATGACAGGACCGTCACCAAGAAGAGGCTGAGCATTTCGCAGCCCGCCACCAGTTTCCAAAATCTTTGGTGTCTCGATAATAGTTTTGACACCCGAGGGGGCAAGATGAGCCAGAAGGGTCTCGGGCAGATAGTGAAGGTTTGCCACAATCGCAGGCGGTGTGATTTCTTTCGCCAGTCCCAGCGCGTGATCAATCAGCGGACGGCCTGCGACCCCTACCATCGGTTTTGGTCGATCCGCAGTCAGGTGCTTCATGCGGGTGCCAAATCCAGCAGCGAATAGCATGACGGGCAAGCTCATGTGGCGCACTTTGATTTAAGAACTTCGAGGATATCTGGGGTAGGTGCAGGGAGCGTCTGAATAATGTGGTCTGCAACAGGTGTGAGGGCAGGATGTGCGAGGTTACGCTCCACAAATTCCCAAACACGAGGGATCAAATCGATATACTGCGGCTTGCCCAGCGCAATACACAGCTTCGCAAAAGCGCCGAGGATCCGCAGGTTTCTCTGAACGCCGAGGATGGCATAGGCTGCGCGGAATGCCTCATCATCTTGTGGATTTTGCGCTAAATACCGGTCGAGCATTGCTGCTTCGATTGTAGGGGGCACATCGCGCCGTGCATCCTGAAGGATTGAAACCAGATCATAAGCTGCATGGCCTGACATAGCGTCCTGAAAGTCAAGCAGACCGACGCGCGCTGCGCCAGTTCGCTTTGGCAGCCAGAGCAGGTTTTCAGCATGGTAATCACGTTGAACAAGCACCTGAGGTGCTGAGTCGAGCGGAGCCAAAAGCGTTGCCATGATGTGCTCGAACTCTGCTTGTTCTCTAGTGTCGCGCGCGCCTGTGACGCCAAACAAATACCAATCATATGCGCGTGCGGCAAAGCTGGTCATCGTATCGCTACTATAGGGCTCAAGAGTGGGCAGCGGGGCGGCATGTAGGACAGTGAGGACATCAACGGAGGCTTCGTAAAGAGGTAGCTCAAGAGATGGATCGCGCGCGATCACCGTTTTGAAAAGGTCATCTCCCAAATCCTCGATGAGGAGAAACCCCCTGTCTACGTCACGCCGGATAATTTCAGGTGCGCTCAGCCCAATGGAGCGTAAATGTTCTGCCACTTCAATGAACGGGCGCACGTCTTCACCTTTGTCTGCTGGCGCATCCATAAGGATTAGGGTTGTACCGTCAGGTTTGGTCAAACGCTCGTAGCGACGATTAGAGGCATCGCCCGCTACTGTAATCCGCGTCGCATTCGACCAGCCAGAAGTGTTGATAAAATTAGTCAGGAGGTGTGCGCGGTCTGTCATGGTATCCAGTCAGTCAATTTAGCATCCCAGCGAGGGTGCGACCATGTCGCGGTCAGGGTGCGGTGATCCTCAACATCGGTCGGCGTGAGCGTGATGTCCAGAGCGTCATCAGGTTTGAGCGAGGCCAATCGATCAGGCCATTCAATCAGGCAAATCGCTTGGTCCATAGCGTCAGTCAGGCCAAGTTCTTCAGTCTCGGAGGGATCGGTAAGTCGGTAAAGATCGGCGTGCCAGATCTCGACGCCTGATGCTGCGTCATAGACCTGTACCAACGTAAATGTCGGTGAGGGAACATCTTCGGGGATACTCAAAAGAGATTGGATGAGGGCGCGTGCAAAATGGGTTTTCCCAGCCCCGACATCACCGCTCAATAAGATTGTATCACCGGCGCTAAGCACCGCACCAAGGCGGCGGGCCAGTTGGGCGGTGTAATCAGGAGAGTGGAGGCGTTCGGTTATCTGCATGTGTGCAAACTAACCCCGCAACGTATCGCATGAAAGGGGTGTTAGTCTTGTGCTTTGCCTAACACTTCTTTGGGTGGGGTATGAACGTTAGAATTTCGAGAAAACCGTACCACTGTGGCACCAGACGCAATCGGTACAACTCTACACTGCATAGGAGTTTGGCCCTTGATGCAAACGGGCATATCCCATTCTTCACGGCTTTCGAGTTTCATCACTGCATCCTGAAGGTCCTGCCACATTGGGTTCGGTGAAGTCTTCTCTTTCCAAAGGCGCACAGCATCAGTGATGGTCACATCAGCAAAGCTTGTGTTGTTCTCAAAGCCCCAAAGCACATCATAGGCTTTGTTTGAGAAGGTCAAAACGCCTGTCTGTGAAAATACGGCAAGTGCATCCTCGAACGTATCAACAAGGCTTTGCCCCAGCTCCAACTCAGCTCGAAAATTGCGGGTAAGTGACACTTCGGCACTTATATCTTCGATCAAAAATGCAATTGCTCCGTCAGGATGCGGGCGCCCTGTGACGCGATAGGTTTGACCAGTCTCCAAGGTCCATGTCTCTTCAAAGCGACCAGTTTCGGCGGCACTAATCAGATCGGCCATACGTTGACGCCATGTTTTGTAATTCTTCGGCTCTGGCATTCTGCGATTTTCGCGCATCGCATCGAAAAATGAATCAATTGTCGGCCGGGGACTAAGGAAGGAGGCCGACAAACCCGTCAAATCGGTCAGTGCGGGGTTAAACAGTGCCAGCTGCCGGTTCCGGTTGAAAATAGCCAAACCGATAGACAAATGCGCAAATGTTTTTGCGAGTGTTTGAACGAAATCGCGTTGTGCTTCTTCGGCATGGATGAGTGTGGTCAGCGATGTTGCATGATACATCTTGCCCTGGTCGACAAGCTTGCACGTTACATCAAACCACTCGTGCTTATCCGACCCCTCCAGGACAATTTTGACCCGTGCGGAATCTGCACCGTCCTTCATCTCCGTCATCTCAAAGATTGGGTCGTGTGCTTTGCGTCCATCAGCGGACATACGACTTTTAAGTTTCGCGTATGCTTCGTTGTGCCAGTCAACAGTACCAGTCATATTGGACTTCCACGCTGGAAAAGGAAGGGTGTCGGTAACCTGACGTAGAAGCGCCAATTCCTCAAGGTCGTGGGTCATAACAGTAGCGCTGGACGTGTTATGGAAAACGATTGAAGCCCCTGCGTCTTGCCATGAAATTCGGATCTCGCCAGATTCGCCACGAACAACGGTTTCACCAGTGGTTGTAGGCAGGGGAGCACGCGGGAAATCAGGATAACGTGGCGAGAGGATATCGTGCAAATCTTCCCAGTTATGCAGTCCGATAGCGATAGGAAGCTGTTCTAATGCGGCGCCAGTTGCATGTTCAATCACACCATCGCGCACGAGGATTGCTGGCGTATCTACAAGCGCAATTTGCTGCGCTTCCTCGCGTGGGCGCAACACCCACCAGAGGCCGAACGTAACAGTCGGCAATACTACCGCAAGAATGAGAATCAGATCGTTCAAAGCTTACTCCGCTCGCCCAAAAGGCCAGATCAGTTATGCGATGGTTAACTTTAAAAAGTGTTAAAATTGCGACTCTCTTATATTTCGGCAAAGCGGGTGTTCTGTCCCGCAGGAAGCGCATTCTCGCCAGAGCGAGCATCAATCACACTGCGCGGCCAGCGCACCTCGATCACAGCGCCTATTGAGTTATTTTGGTAGCCCGCTTCATCCGTACCATTTGCGAATTGCAGCCTTGCCCCGGACCGTTCAAGCAGTGTCTTTGCAATGAATAGGCCTAGGCCCATCCCTTCGTATTCTGGGCGGGATTTGTCTTTGGGCCGGGTGCGGCGACGCCCCATAAATGGATCTCCCAAGCGCCCCAATAGTTGGTGGGGGAAGCCGTTTCCATCATCGAGAATACGCACGACGATAACATCGTCGGTCCAGCGCGTTTCGATCCAAACGGTTGTCTTGGAGAAATCGACAGCGTTCTGGATCAAATTGCGCAGGCCGTGAATGATTTCCGGCATACGCAAAATTGCAGGTTGCGGGCTGGTGGGTTCATCAAGGTTGTGAAGATTGATAACGACGTCCTTGCCGCGGTCCATATGTGGTTCGGCGGCGGCTTCGACAACTGTGTTCAGCGGCGCTTGGCGCATGTGTATGTCGTCTTTACCCGCACGGCCCATATCGCGCAGGATATCGCGACACCGATTTGTTTGCTCAACGATCAACTCTGCGTCCTCGCGTAACTCGGGCAATTCGCGCAACTCGTTTACCAGTTCAGCACTGGCGAGTTTGATTGTTGCCAGTGGCGTGCCCAGTTCATGCGCTGCGGCGGCAACCACACCGCCCAAATCGGTCAGCTTTTGTTCTCGCGCCAATGCCAATTGCGTCGCTGCCAGCGCATCAGACATGAGGTGAATTTCGGATGTGACCCTCCGTGAATAGGCAGAGGTAAAGACAACCGCGATAATTAGGGCGATCCATTGGCCAAAGATAAATAGCTGAGGTATTTCCAGAACCTGTCCGGACTGGGTGCTTAGAGGGATGTAGTGGAAGGCCAGAACGGTCACGCTGATGATCGCCATCACACAAAGAACCAGCGTTGAACGCAAGCTGAGCGCAGTGGCAGAAATTGTGACCGGCCCGAGCAAGAGCAAGGAGAAAGGATTGTTCAGCCCTCCAGTGATGAACAACAAGACGCTGAGTTGCATCAAATCGAAAATGACCATCGACATGTTCTGCCGCTCGGACAGGCGCTTGTTCTCGGGGAAAACGAACCCTGCAATGAGGTTGAATATGACCGAGATGCTGATCACGAAATAGCACCAGCCAAGCTCAAGATTAATCTCGAATAGTTGGGGCGTAAGAGTAACAGCGGTGATTTGACCCGCAATGGCAACCCAGCGCAGCAGGATCATGGTCCGCAACCTGATCCAGTTTGCTCGTTTACGTTCCCCAAGGGGGCGAATGGTAGGCTGCGGCATCTGGGCGCTTCTCTCAAATGTGACTTGCATCGAACAAGAGCTAGCGTAGGACTGTGCCTGACCATCATCAAGGGCACGCAATGCCGCGCCCCACGAAGGAGACAGTTATGATCCGTATCGCTGCAATTACTGCTGCTGTTGTCGCAGGCCTAGGGCTGCTGACGATGTATTACTTCACAAGCACCGGTAGTGGTGATCAGTACGCTTCGTGTGGGGGCAGTGCTGTTGCTGGTGACTTGGGCGGTCCCTTTACGCTTGTGAATGGGGACGGAGAAACGGTGACCAGTGAGGAGCTAATTACCGCGCCGACACTGATCTATTTTGGGTATACTTACTGCCCTGATGTCTGTCCGCTCGATGTGGACCGCAACGCCGCTGCGATTGAGATTCTTGAGGAGCGCGGCCAGATGGTGACACCTGTCTTTATCACGATCGATCCTGCCCGGGACACGCCGGAAGTCGTGCGTGACTTTGCCGAGGCAATGCATCCACGCATGATTGGTCTGACGGGAAGTGATGAACAAGTCGCAGTGGCGAGCAAGGCCTACCGCACCTATTACAAAGCGCACCCGCCTGTTGACGGTGAATATCTCGTGGACCATTCTACCTTCAGCTACCTCGTGACGCCCGAGCGGGGCTTCGTCGAGTTCTTCCGCCGTGAACTTACGCCTGAACAAATGGCAGATAAAATTGGCTGTTTTGTAGATGGTGTTTGACGGCAGGCGCCAACGCTCCATATTCAGGGTAAGTTTAATTATACGTTTCTGATGAGGCGAGCCACCATGCAAGAACAGACCCTGCCCGATCTTGGCCCAGATAAGACTTTATTGTTGCTTGACGATGACGAACCGTTTTTGCGCCGCCTAGCCAAAGCGATGGAAAAGCGTGGGTTCGAAGTTGAAATGGCTGGCTCTGTCGCTGCGGGTTCTGCAATCGCTACTGCGCGGCCCCCAGCCTATGCAGTTTGCGATCTGCGGCTTGAAGATGGCAATGGTCTCGATGTTGTGGAAATTCTGCGGGAGAAGCGGCCTGACGCGCGGGTTGTTGTGCTGACGGGATACGGCGCGATTGCCACTGCTGTGGCAGCTGTCAAAATTGGCGCAACGGATTATTTGTCAAAGCCCGCTGACGCAACTGACATCGTTAACGCGCTGTTGGCGACGGGTGACAATCTTCCTCCGCCACCAGAAAACCCGATGAGTGCGGACCGTGTCCGTTGGGAGCATATCCAACGAGTCTATGAACTTTGTGATCGCAACGTCTCCGAGACGGCACGTCGCTTAAACATGCACCGCCGGACATTGCAGCGCATTTTAGCGAAACGCAGCCCGCGCTAGATGTCGTAGCGTTTGAGTCGCTTGTCTACACGCGTGCCATTGGCCAGCTGGTAACCCTCAATAACACCATAGTCGCGAAAGCCGCGGCTTTGGTAGTATGTTAGCCCCCCTTCATTATCGGCACGGATATTGGCGCGTATCCAAACATACCCAAGTAATTTGGCAGCCTTTGCTGTAGCACTGAATAATGCCGACCCAATGCCAAGCCCTGTCTGCCCCACTTGCACGAACGTGGCGATTTCTGCAGCTTCGGGTGGTAATTGGTCGCTTGCGTCGATCCATTGGAAGCCCACGACCTGCTCAGTAGGATCAAGCGCCACGTGCCATGCGGAGTAATCTGGAGACGACGACATCCAATCAGTGATATCTTCGCCAGTCACAGGCCGCACCAGCGCGGTCGTTCCTCCGATTCTGATAATCTCGTTGAGAAGTCGTGCCATAGAGCTTGCATCAAGGGGCATCGCCGGACGGACGTTGATCATGGCAATTGCTCTAACAGTTGTTCATGGCGCGAAGTGAAGTCAGCGCGGACCTCGACGGGCGGGCGTAGCGTGATCTCAAGACCTTCCATCAATGCCGGGTCAGGCTTGCCAAAGAATTTATCCGCCTCGGACACGTCAAACCCAGCGATTTGCACTGCCTCCATCCACGCGCTCACACGGTCGGCTTTCTTAATCTGTCTCTTAACTGACGCGGGGACCTTTGCTGGTAGTCCAAATCGGATATGCACCGCTGCCTCCAGCCGTTCATCCAGTGCCCCATAGCTTGGCCCAACAGCTGCCTTCACAGGAGAAATCATATCGCCAATCACATATTCAGGTGCGTCATGGAGGAGGGCGGCCAGTCGCCACTTAATGGGCGCATTGGGTGCGATACGGCCAAAAATTGTCTCAACCAACAAAGAATGCTCGGCAACGGAATACGCAAAGTCCCCGCGGGTCTGTCCGTTCCATCGGGCCACAAACGCAAGGCCGTGTGCGATATCTTCGATCTCGATATCAACGGGGGTCGGATCTAGTAAATCAAGTCTCCGCCCTGACAACATACGCTGCCATGCGCGCGGTTGTTGTGCCATGTCCGCCTCCGTTTTTGCTGCTTCGCATTTGGTTCCGATATTTAATATTGGAACGTTTTGTCACTACTCCAGTTAATCTTGCAACAAGGAGATCAAGATGAAAACCGCATTAACTGCAATCGCCGCCGCCGTATTGATGACAACATCCGTTGCCGCTCAGGAAGTATGCATGAGCGCAACAGAAATGCAGTCGTCACTGATTGACTGGTACGGCGAAGAGCCTGTCTCTGGTCCTTCGAATGACGGTACGCGTTTGTGGGTGTCTGATGCGACGGGATCGTGGACTGTCGTACGCACCCTATCTGACGGTAACGCATGTGTGGCAGCGCAAGGTCAAAATTGGACAGCTGGCATGGATGCTCAGGAAGTGCTCGCGTCAATTCAGGCCCGCGTCGGCGGATGATCAAATTCACACCTTCGTCAGGTTGGTCTGATTGCGAAACCTGTCGGCCAATGGTATGCGCGCACCAACAGATATGAAGGAGCGCCACGATGGCCAATGACTATATCGTAAAAGACATCAACCTTGCCGATTATGGCCGCAAAGAGCTTGATATTGCCGAAACGGAAATGCCGGGTCTGATGGCTTTGCGCGCCGAATACGGTGAAGCGCAACCTCTGAAGGGTGCGCGAATTGTTGGTTCGCTGCACATGACTATTCAGACGGCGGTTCTGATCGAAACACTCGTGGAACTTGGTGCTGATGTGCGCTGGGCGTCGTGCAATATTTTCTCGACGCAGGACCACGCTGCGGCGGCGATCGCTGCGGGTGGGACTCCGGTATTCGCGATCAAAGGTCAGTCGCTGGAAGAGCATTGGGACTACCTTGATAAATCTTTCATGTTCCCTGAGGGCCCGAACCTGATCCTTGACGATGGTGGTGATGCGACCCTCTACATCCTCATGGGTGCGCGGGTTGAGAACGGTGAGACTGAACTGCTCGACGTGCCGACTTCAGAAGAAGAAGTCGCTGTGTTTGCCCAGATCAAAAAACGTATGGCAGCTTCTCCTGGTTGGTTTACGAAAATGCGAGAGCAGATCGTCGGCGTTTCCGAGGAAACCACAACAGGTGTTCACCGCCTGTATGAGCTGTTCAAGAACAACCAGCTGCCATTCCCTGCGATCAACGTAAACGACTCCGTGACCAAGTCGAAGTTCGACAACAAATACGGATGTAAAGAGAGCCTCGTCGACGGTATCCGCCGTGCGACAGACACGATGATGGCAGGCAAAGTTGCCGTTGTTCTGGGTTATGGCGACGTAGGCAAAGGGTCTGCGGCATCTCTCGCGGGTGCTGGTGCGCGTGTGAAAGTAACCGAAGTTGACCCGATTTGTGCGTTGCAAGCGGCGATGGACGGGTTTGAAGTTGTGCTGATTGAGGATGTTGTCGCAACAGCCGATATTTTCATCACGACCACTGGCAACAAGGACGTGATCCGCATCGAGCATATGCGCGAGATGAAGGACATGGCGATCGTTGGAAACATTGGCCACTTCGACAACGAAATTCAGGTCGCAGCGCTGAAAAACCACAAATGGACCAACATCAAAGAGCAGGTCGATATGATCGAGATGCCTTCGGGCAGCCGTCTTATCCTGCTCTCCGAAGGGCGCCTGCTTAACCTTGGCAATGCAACGGGCCACCCGTCCTTTGTGATGTCAGCTTCCTTTACGAACCAAGTGTTGGCACAGATGGAACTGTGGATGCGTGGTGACGAGTACAAAAACGAAGTGTATATTCTGCCTAAGCATCTGGATGAGAAAGTGGCGCGTCTGCATCTAGACCGGATTGGCGTAAAGCTGTCCAAGCTTGATCCAGAGCAAGCCGCTTATATCGGTGTTTCGCCAGATGGCCCGTTCAAGCCGGAACACTACCGCTACTAATTGCGCGTGGAAGATAACAACAGATATAAGCACCGCCCTGTTTTGCACTGGGCGGTGCTTTTTGTTTTTATTGTTGGTGGTATCGGGTTCGCAGGTCGGCAGGCAATGGTGCATCCTGAAACGCCACTGCCTCCAGAATGGAATCTAACCCGACCGCTGAGTGTTACTGATCCACTTACGAGTTTCACAAAGTGGAAGTTGCGGCGCGCGCTGGGTGATGATCGGGCGTGTTTGATGGCCTTGGCAACAGGCGCACGTGCGCTGAGCAAGCCAGATCTATTAGGCAGCGCGGATTGCGGTATTTCACCGCAAGTCACTTTGGATGCTGTCGCAGGAGCAAGCCTGAAGCCCGTGAACACTCGTTGTCAGACCGCCCTTCGTCTCGCCATGTGGACACAACACGGCCTGCAACCTACCGCGCAGGAGATATTCGGCCAACGCCTTGCACGAGTTGAACACCTCTCAAGCTATTCCTGCCGCGCAATACGAACGACATCAGGTGAAACAGAGCGGATGAGCACTCACTCCACAGCGGATGCAATTGATATCAGCGGCTTTGTGCTAGTGGATGGAACGACAGTGAATTTGCTGCGTGATTGGGGTGAGGGTGAAAGCAAGGCGCGTTTTTTACGACAAGCAAATGCGACAGCGTGTGATTGGTTCCGCGTCACACTTGGCCCTGAATATAACATGCTCCACGCCGATCATTTCCACCTTCAGCATACAGGCTATGGACTGTGCAGGTAGCAATGGGGAAATCAGCGCTCAGAATTTCCTTTTGCGCATCTCGCGATTTGGTCTAGGCTCAGCACGAAGATCAGCAAGCAAGCTGATATGGTCCAACAAGGGAGTATTAATATGGGCAAACGGGATGACTGGATCGCGAAGTACGCGGAAGATCTCAAAGGTAAATGCGGCATGGAACCTGATATGGCGCTGCTGACAAAAGTCACAATCGGTTGTGGTCCTTCGATCTACAATGCAGACGCATCCACCGTTGCAGGCAGCCAGCCCGCAGAGTTGGAAACAGTCAAAAACAATTTCCTCATGAAAAAGCTTGGCTTGCCTGATGGTCCGGACCTGATGGAAGCGATCAACAAAGTGATCGAGATTTATGGCAAATCCGAGCGCAACAAATATCGCGCTGTAGTTTACTACATGCTGACAAAGCACTTCGGTAAAGAAGCTGTCTACAAGTAACTTATGTGACGGCTGACAGATTGAAACGCTCGCTTGGTTAAGCGGGCGTTTCTTTTTTGTGGAAAATGCAAAGTACTGATTTCTTGTGTTTTTTGAACGTGAACCTTACACATAACCCATCGGCCAGTATGGCCAGAACATATTTCGAATACGTGTGCCGGGGTTAAGGGAGCGCACGGGGTGAGAAGGGTTCTGGCGGGGTGCCGGAACCCTTTTTCGTTTCAGTTTCAGCGTTATTCAGGATCGGTATTTCCCAAACCGCATACGATTTCCCACTCTGTCTCTGTTACCGGTTGGACAGACAGGCGTGAACTGCGCACCAGCGCCATATCCGCCAACCGCTCATCCGCTTTGACCATTTCCAAAGTAACAGGCACCGTAAACGGACGCACGGCACTAATATCGACGCACTCCCAACGTGGATCATCGGTTGTGCTGTCGGGGTGTGCAGCGGCACATACACGCACGATGCCCACAACTGCCTTCTCTTTTTGAGAATGGTAGAAAAACCCCAGATCACCCACAGCCATGTCACGCATGAAGTTGCGCGCCTGATAGTTGCGGACACCGTCCCATTCTTCGCCGACATCACCTTTTGTCACCTGATCATTCCATCCCCAGACGGAAAGCTCCGATTTGAAAAGCCAATAGGCCATTAGCCAATCACCTTTTTCCATTCGGTGAGAGAAACGCTGCTGAACAGGCCCGCTTTTGCGTAAGGATCATTGGCAGCCCATGCTTCTGCTGCTTTCATATCAGGGACATCGAGCACAATCATCGATCCGCACATGTTGCCCTCTGCATCGATGAGAGGCCCCGCAAGGTGCACGTGGCTCGTGCTTTTTAGATACTCCACATGGGCGGAGCGGTTTTCCATTCGCACATCTAGCGCTCCAGTTTTGTCATGAGCCATCAAGCATACAAGCATATTATTCTTCCTTTAAGGGTCGGGTGAGCAGGCTGTGTACAGCCGTTTTTACATCTAACGTTTTATCAAGCAATCCAGCAACGGCCATTGTGATCGGCATGTCCAGCCCTGCATCCTTGGCTACCTGTGCAACAGCGCGCGCAGTCGCTGCGCCCTCAACAGTGGTGCCAGCGTCAAAGTCCTCACCCCGCCCGAGGCTAAGCCCAAGGCGGTAGTTCCGTGATCCTTCCGAAGTGCAGGTTAGGGTCAAGTCACCAAAACCTGACAGCCCAGCAAGTGTATCCGGATCAGCGCCGCGATACTCAGCCATCCGTTTCATTTCAGCGTATCCACGCGTCATGAGAGCAGCGCGTGCGCTTTCGCCCATTCCCGCGCCCATCGCAGTGCCGCATGCAATGGCAACTACGTTTTTTAACGCTCCTCCCAGTTCGGCACCGATCGTATCGGTGGTCCGGTAAAGTCTGAGCGTCGATGTAGTGAGCTGTTTTTGCAGATCCTTTGCAACGGTGTCATCCGCGACCGCGAGTGTGAGTGCAGTCGGGAGGCCGCGCGCGATATCAGCCGCAAAACTGGGACCTGTGAGAATAGCAGCCTGCGCGCTCGGCACCTCTTCGGTGATGATCTGCACGGGCCCTTTACCCGTACTCAACTCAATCCCCTTGCAGCATGCGACTAAGGACTTATGACCGAGGGCTGGGGCGTGATCATGTAGGAACCCACGCAGCTTTTGCATTGGGAGCGCCAGTAAAATTGTGTCTGCGTGCAGAGCGGTCGCAAGGTTGCCAGTGACCATTAGGTCATCGGGGAACGGACAGTCAGGCAGCCGCGCTTTGTTCTCGCGAGCTACTTGCATGTCGGCGGGGTCGCGCGCCCACAGAACCACAGGGCCTTTGGTTGCCAAGGCGATAGCAAGCGAAGTGCCAAACGCACCGCCCCCAAGTACACAAACACTCATGCCTTTGCTCCTTTTTTGCCGCTTCCCAACATTGCAGGGGCGGATTGGTCCAAAGGCCAGCGCGGACGCGCAGATAGGTCCATCCCATCTGGTTCGCGTGTCGCCATCTGCTCCATAGCAGCATAGGCGATCATCGCTGCATTATCTGTACACAGGGCCAGCGGAGGTGCGATAAATGTCGCACCAAACTCAGATGCCAACTCCTCCAACGCGCCGCGAATTGCCATATTTGCCGCCACGCCACCCGCGACGCAAATACTTGGTGTGTTAGTCGTGGGCGCATAAATGGCGAGTGCGCGACGCGTCTTTTCTGACAGAACATCGACAACTGCAGCTTGGAACCCAGCGGCGAGATCGGCCTGATCTTGGGCCGTTAAAGTGCTATCTACCAGCAGGCTATCGCGCTGTCGTAGAACGGCGGTCTTGAGGCCCGAAAATGACATGTCGCATCCAGCGCGGTCCAGCAGAGGGCGGGGTAATTTGAACCGTTTTGGATCACCCTCCTTTGCGCGAGCCTCTGTCGCTGGGCCACCTGGTTGAGGCAGGGAGATCAGGCGCGCGACTTTGTCAAACGCCTCACCTGGAGCGTCATCAATGGTGCCGCCAAGGCGGGTGAAATCGTCGGGGCCCGAGACTATTAGAAACTGACAATGCCCGCCGGAAACAAGCAACATCAGATAAGGAAAGGGCACACCATCCGTCAGACGCGGCGTGAGTGCGTGACCCGCAAGATGGTTAATTCCGTAAAGGGGCAGGCCGCGAGCAAGGGCAATCCCTTTTGCACACATAACACCAGAAACCACACCACCGATCAAACCAGGGCCGGCTGTCACTGCAATGGCATCGATATCGTCCAAACTGACCTTTGCATGATCAAGGGCTTGCGCCACGCAAGTATCAAGTTTTTCTGCATGCGCCCGCGCTGCGATCTCTGGGACTACACCACCGAAATTCGCGTGAAGGTCCGTCTGGCCCATTACAATCGATGACATGACTGCGGCATCACCGGCGTGTCCGCGCAGAACGGCGGCGGCGGTATCGTCACAACTGCTTTCAATGCCGAGGATCGTGAGGGAGGTCATGTGTTCAGTGGTTTCCGTTGCGAAGGGGGTCCTGCGCAGGTAACACTAAGACGTCCGGCAAACAATCCTGAGAGCATCACGCGACCCATGGCCCTGCCTACCCTTCTTTTGACCAGACCGGAGGCCAGCGCGCTGGCGTTTGCAACGACGCTTGACCCTGCCGCTCTTGCGTCCGTCCAGCTACTGATTGCGCCGTTGATGCAGATTATTGCTACGGGAATTGTGCCTGACCTTCAATGCGCGCAGGGGGTCATTTTCACATCTGCCAATGGCGTGCATCATGCGCCAGAAGGTGAGGGGCGGTTGGCATTCTGTGTGGGCGCACAAACGACGAAGATAGCGGTTGAACACGGGTGGGACGCGCAAATGTCCGGTAGGTGCGCGCAAGAGTTGATTAATACGTTGCGCAAAAACCGTCCCGATGCACCCCTAGTCCATCTTGGGGGGGAGCACACAGTTGGTGACATAGCGCAAGTCCTTACAGCAGACGGCATCGAAACGCGTCATATCGCGCTTTACCATCAGCAGCTTTTTTCTCTGAGCGCTGAGGCAAAAGACGCGTTGAAAGGACCGACAATTTTGCCCGTATTTTCATTGCGCACGGCCCAGCAACTGGTTGCCGAGGCCAAAGGAAACTTAAGGTTTGCCCACATTATTGCGCTGAGCGATTCTTTAGCGGCCCCTTTTGCGGGGGAAAAACTTATGCAGTGCGTCATATTGCCGTCTCCGCAGGCGATATATATGCGCAAAGCTGTTGAAAACCTCTGCTTGGACCTCAGCTTGCCTTGAAGGGGCTTGAGGATGCGCTGTAGGCTTGTATCGTTGTCCGAGTTTTGAGGACATGAATCGAAAAGGTATGTGTTGTGGCATCATCGAAGAAAACCGGCTCTTCCAGTAGGAAAACTACCAAGAGCAAAGCTGTGGCACCAAAAATCGAGGATGCTGTGATCGTTAAGGCTGAGACTTCAGCCGAAACTGCTTCTGTTTCAGCGACTGACCAGAATGCGGGCGCCAAGAAACCCGACGCTCCTAAGGTTGTTGAAAAGAAGATCAAAGAAACGCCTAAGCCTGAAAAAAAACCAGAACCGGCCAAAGAAACTCAGAAAGATGTACAAGCTGAGAAAGAAAAAGCGGCTGAGCCTTCAGTCGTTCAAAGCGCACCAACACCTGCGCCAGAAAACAAGAGTATTTTCCTACCGCTGGTCCTTGGTGGAATTGTTGCTGGCGCGCTGGGCTTCATGGCATCCGAGTACGAGCTGTTTGGCAATGCGGATGCGGACATTACTACAAAGTTACGCAGTGACCTGAGCACACAGCAGGAACGCATCGCCGCGCTTGAGACCAAAGAAGCGCCGAACGTAGATTTTTCCCCCGTCGAAGCTCAGCTTGCCGAGATTCAAGAAAGGATTGTTGCACTAGAAGAGCGTCCAGTTATTTCCGCGCCTGAGGGTGCCGACGCGAGTGCGATTGCTGCATACACTGCCGAGCTCGAAGCGCTTAAAACGTCAGCCGAGACCCAGCGCAGTGAGATTGCCGCACTGTTGAGCAATGCAAAGACCGTGGAAGAAGCCACTGCGGAGGCTGCTAAAACAGCGAGTGCACAAGCTGCGATTGCAAAGATTGTATCGGCCATTGATGCGGGGCAGCCATACTCCGAAGCGGTGGCCACGCTGAACGCTCTTGATTTGGGTGAAACGGATCCCGCTCTTGGTGCTTCTGCTGAAACAGGCGTTGCAACGCTGAGCGTACTTCAAAGCGAATTCCCCGGCCAAGCGCGCAAGGCACTTGCTACTGCGCGCGCAAGCGGTGTCGAGGATGGCCAGCAAGGGTTGGGCGGCTTTCTGAAACGCTCCCTTGGGGCGCGCTCTGTTGCGCCGCGTGAGGGCAATGATCCCGATGCCGTTTTGTCCCGCGCTGAAGCTGCGATCAAGACTGGCGATCTGGCCGCAACACTGACTGAACTAGATAACCTGCCCGAAGAAGCGCAGGCCGCGATTGCAGATTGGCGCGCGGCGGCGGATGCCCGTCTCGCAGCACGCAACGCAGCTGATGCTTTGGCACAACGCCTGACGGCAGACTAAGGAAAACAATATGCTCTGGTCTTTGATTAAAATTATCTTTTTCTTCTGTGTCGTCGCAGTGCTTGCGTGGGGGGCGAACCTTTTGCTTCAGGCCGATGGCGGTCTGCAGTTCAGTGGCTTTGGCTTGGAGCTGAACCCGGGTCCGTTGCAATCAGTGCTTTTGCTGATCCTGCTCGTGTTTGTGGTTTGGTTGTTCCTAAAAGTTTTGTCCCTATTGATCGCTGTTTGGAAGTTTCTCAACGGAGATGAAACAGCCCTTTCGCGCTACTTTGACCGTAACCGCGAGCGTAAAGGCTTTGATGCGTTGTCAGAAGGTCTCATGGCCTTGGCCAGCGGAGAAGGAAACATCGCTTTGGCAAAGGCGGCCAAGGCTGAAAAGTACCTCAAGAAGCCAGCTCTTACTAACCTGCTCACCGCCCAAGCAGCCGAGATGGCTGGCGATACGCGGAAGGCAGAGGAAACCTACCGCAAGCTGGTCGAGGATGAGCAAACCCGCTTTGTCGGGGTGCGCGGCATCATGAAGCAAAAACTGGCGGCTGGTGATACTGACACTGCGCTGCAACTCGCGGAAAAGGCATTTGCCCTCAAACCAAAGCATGTGGAGACGGGTGACGTTCTGCTTCGCTTGCAGGCAGAGAAAGAGGACTGGACTGGCGCGCGCAAAACGCTCAGCGCTAAACTCCGCAATGGACAGCTGCCGCGCGATGTGCACAAGCGTCGCGATGCGGTTCTGGCACTGTCCGAGGCCAAGGATATCCTTGATGATGATAAATCAATCGAGGCCCGTGAAGCCGCAATTGAGGCAAACCGTTTGTCTCCTGATCTGATCCCCGCAGCAGTTATGGCTGCAAAAGGATATATCGAGCAGGGCAAGCCGCGGTACGCCGCACGTGTTCTCAAAAAAGCATGGGAAGCGCGTCCGCATCCTGATCTTGCCGCTACCTTTGCTGCAATTGCGCCTGACGAGACACCAAGTGCACGGATCAAGCGTTTCGCAGCCCTAACCAAGATTAATCCGACGCACCCAGAAAGCAAAATGCTGCTGGCGGAGTTGCACATTGCGAACGAGGATTTCCCCGAAGCACGCCGCGCACTTGGCACATTGGTCGAAACTGATCCCGATGCACGTTCTGTCACGCTGATGGCGGTAATCGAGCGCGGTGAAGGTGCGACGGATACGGTGGTCAAGGGATGGCTCGCACGCGCGCTTTCCGTTCCGCGCGGACCGCAATGGATTTGCGAGAATTGTCAGCACATTCACAATGAGTGGAAGCCAATCTGCGAAAACTGCTCCAGCTTCGATACGCTTGAGTGGAAACGACCGCCGCTGTCCGAGGTGGCGTCGCCCACAGGTGTACAGATGCTGCCATTGATCGTCGGTGCATTGGAGGATAACTCCATTAAGGATGTTGTTGCTCCTGTTGCTAAGGACGGAGTTATTGAAGACGCCGAGATCATCGATGCTGAAGTTGCATCCGACTTAAAAAGTGAAACGAAGGACGCGAAATAGCCCGCATTTGTTGGCTATGCGGTCCTGAATAGGGGCGCGGTATGTCTGATACTTTTACAATTCGTGTACAAAATATGTCGTGCGGCGCTTGCGCCGCACGCGCGCAAAAGGCGCTTGATGGTGTCGACGGTGTAGAAGGTGCTGCTGTAAATTTTGCTGACGAATCGGCGCGTCTGACGGTCGGATCAGCCAAGGCGCTCAAGGATGCTTTTGCCGCGTTGGATAAGGCGGGATATCCAGGTGCTTTGAAGGAAGACGAAGACGCTGCGGCACGGCGTGAGGAAAAAGAGAACGATGTCGTCTCTCTGCGCCGCGCAACTTTACTCGCAGCCGCACTCGCTCTGCCCGTGTTCATTCTTGAGATGGGCAGCCACATTTTTCCAGCGATGCACCATGCGATCCACAACAGCATCGGCACCGAGACATCGTGGCAATTGCAATCGGTACTCACAACGATCCTGTTGATTGGTCCCGGCTTACGCTTTTTCCGCCGTGGTATTCCCGCTCTGTTCAGGGGGGCACCTGATATGAACAGCCTAGTCGCGCTTGGTACAGGTGCGGCATATCTCTATTCTTGTTTCGTGCTCGCAGCCCCCGAACTTCTCCCCGCACAATCGCGTGCCGTTTATTTTGAATCGGCCTGTGTGATTATCGTGCTGATCCTTTTGGGTCGCTGGCTTGAGGCGCGAGCAAAGAACAGAACGGGTGCTGCGATTGAACGGTTGATCGGGCTGCGGCCTGATATGGTCCGCGTTCAGGTAGAGGATGAATGGGTAGAACGGCCTTTGGCAGAGCTCGTGTCGGGCCAGACCTTTATGGTCCGTGCTGGAGAACGCATCGCTGCGGATGGAGAGGTGATTAGTGGTCACAGTGATGTGGATCAAAGCATGCTCACCGGAGAACCGATGCCAGTGGCAAAGACTGTCGGTGACGACGTCACGGGTGGAACGATCAATACTGATGGTACTTTGGTTTGTCGTGCAACAGCTATGGGAAGCGATAGCAAGCTCGCCCAAATCATCGCCCTCGTTGAAACAGCCCAAGGGACACGGTTGCCCATTCAAGCGTTGGTCGATCAGATCACTCTTCGCTTTGTCCCAGCAGTTCTTATTGCAGCAATACTGACGATGCTTGTGTGGGGGCTTATCGGCCCAGAGCCAAAGCTGCCGTTTATGTTGGTTGCCAGTGTTTCCGTGCTTATTATTGCATGCCCCTGCGCAATGGGGCTGGCCACGCCTACTTCGATCATGATCGGTACCGGGCGAGCTGCAGAACTGGGGGTGCTGTTTCGCACAGGAACCGCGCTACAACACTTGCAGGGCGCAACGCTGGTCGCGTTCGATAAAACGGGGACTCTTACCGAAGGGCGGCCAACGCTGGTCGATGTCATTACTGCACAGGGACACAACCGTGATCATGCGCTAACACTCGTCGCTGCGGTGGAGGCGTCGTCCCAACACCCCGCCGCCCGTGCTATTCTTGAAGCAGCAAATGAGCTTACCCTTCCTGATGCCATAAACGTTGATGCGGTTGCAGGTCGCGGGGTCAAAGGACAGGTCGGTGACGCGCAACTGTATGTGGGAAAGTATGGATGGCTCTCTTCTCTCGGCATTGATCTGAGTGGTTTTGACGATGAGCGCGCTGCGGCGGAGGCAAAGGGCCAAACTGTCTTCTTTGCAGCGAAGGACGGTGCTCCGCTCGCCATGCTTGTCATTTCGGACAAGGTCAAAGCCGGCGCAAAGGCGGCGATTGAGGCGCTGCAATTACGCGGTGTGCGTGTTGCATTGATCAGCGGCGATGGGCAAGCAGCCGTTGATCACCTCGCATCAGAGCTCGGGATTGGCGCGGTTGTGGCTGACGTTTTGCCAGAAGGCAAAATTGCCGCTTTGGATAGTTTGCGCCGCGATGGTGATGTTATCGCGTTTGTTGGTGACGGGATTAACGATGCTCCTGCTTTGGCGCACGCCGACATTGGTATCGCTGTGGGGACCGGGACGGATGTTGCAATGGATGCAGCGGACGTTGTCTTGATGGGGGGTGACCCTTCAGGTGTGGCCGTGGCGGTCAATGCCTCTCAAAAAACGATGCGGAATATCCGGCAGAACCTTGTTTGGGCGTTTGGCTATAACGTGGCGCTTATCCCTGTCGCTGCGGGTGTGCTGTACCCGTTCTTTGGCATCCTTCTATCACCTGGTTTGGCAGCAGGGGCTATGGGGCTGTCTTCCCTCTTTGTCCTGAGTAACTCTTTGCGGTTGCGCAAAATGTCAGCTTAGAGAAATGAAAACCGCCACATAGTTAATAAACTTTTGCGGCGGGTGTATTGTTTTCAGGCTATTTGAATAGGATGTAGGGAAGCAAGTAACGTCGCGTGTCGCTTGCAAGATCTCAATGACTTAGACGACCAGTTGAGCACATAAATTTGCGCGCCACATTGCAAAACTCAAATCTGATTTTTCACGAAGTCGCATTGATACGACGCATTATCCCTTTCATTTGCTCAATCAAAGGCGCCTGATCTTCGCCCACCGGTACGACCGTCGCCTTGAACGCAGTGATCTCTGCAGCCTGAACTTCTGGGGAACGCCCCGGTCGCCGCAAGCGCAAGTGCCTACGTCATGCCGATAAGCCGAAGTGACATTCCGTGCCCCAATTTGAATGATTTCTCGCTCGAATATGGGACCTTTCATGACGGTTCGGTGACGTTAACGTAACAGTTTAGTGAAGAATGGCGTTGCGGTTGTATTGTCATAAAAGTCGTACAAATCCTTCACAAACCCGTCACGCCACACCCTTAACCGACGACAAGTGCAGACGATCTGCATGTCCGTTAGGGGGCGCAATACTCCGCCTGATGGAATTTCCGATTTAGGGCCGTGTTTTACGGCCAAAATATGTGCGCCACTGGGCGGGCAAGACATGACACCGGAGTACGATCATGAAGAACATCGCGATAAGCACAGCCGCTGCGCTTAGCATGTTGGCGAACACAGCGTTTGCCGAAACCGAAATCACATGGTGGCACGGCATGGGCGGCGCCCTTGGCGAAACCGTCAATGAAATCGCCGAAGGCTTCAACGCCAGCCAAGACGAGCACACCATCACGCCGGTATTCAAGGGCACATACGAAGAAACCCTGACAGCAGGTATCGCAGCATTCCGCGCAGGCGAACAACCCAACATCATGCAGGTGTTTGACGCTGGAGCTGCCACCGTCATCGCAGCCGAAGGTGCAACAGTTCCGGTTCAGGACCTGTTGGAAGCCAACGGTGTAAATTTTGACATCGAAGACTACATATCCGGTGTGCGTTACTTCTACGCCGATGCAGATGGCAAAATGATCGGCATGCCGTTCAACTCGTCCTCCCCGATCATGTACTACAACGTGCAGGCCCTGGAAGCGGCTGGTGTTACACCGCCCGTTACGTGGGAAGAATTCCAAACAGTTACTGCTCCAGCATTGAAAGATGCCGGCTACGTTGCTCTGTCTCAATCCCACCTGCCATGGATTTTCGTTGAAAACTTCATGTCCCGCCATGACCTGCCCTTTGCAACCAACAACAACGGCTACGATGGCGCGGACGGCACCGAAATCCTCGTAAACATCGACCCGCTCAAGGCGCACTTTACCGCCGTTACCGAATGGCAGGATGCTGGTTTCTTTGAATGGTTCGGCACAGGTTGGAATGACAACCAAACACCGTTTGAAAAAGGCGATGTTGCGATCTGGCTCGGCTCATCGGGCTCTTTCGGTGGCTTGTCCCAGCTTGACCTCGATTTTGATTTCTCTGCGACAGTTCTTCCATATTGGGAAGCAGTCACAACAGAGCCAAAGCAAACGTTTATCGGCGGTGCGGCTCTGTTTGCGATGTCAGGTCAGTCTGACGAAGAGAACGCCGCAACCGCCGCGTTCTTCCAGTACCTGACATCACCTGAGGTTCAGTACATGTGGCACCGTAAAACAGGTTACGTCCCTGTGACCGAGGCAGCCTACGAAATGGCGACCGCAGATGGTCACTATGATCGTTTCCCAGCGGCCGAGGTTGGTATCCAGCAGTTGTCATTGGACGCGAGCGAAAACACACGTGGCTATCGCATGGGGTTCTACGTTCAGATCCGCGACGTGATGAACCGTGAATTTGGCCGCATCCTGACGGGTGAAACATCTGTCGACGATGCCTTCGACATCATCGAAGTAGACGCAAATGCGCTTCTGTCCCGTTTCGCGCAAACACAAAACTAAACCAATCCGGTTTAATTTGGGCGGTCGCGCAAAGGTGCGGCCGCCTCTCCTTTAAGCCCCTCCGAGGACATTATGAAACGAGCAGGTTTCGCCACGCGTTGGCTCCCGATCCTATTGTTGCTGCCGCAACTGGCGATTATCGCCGTGTTTTTCTACTGGCCCGCCGCCCATGCGGTGCAGTCATCCTTCTACCTCGAAGACCCGTTTGGTTTCGGGTCCAGCTTTGTTGGGCTTGATAATTACACCCACCTTGCCAGCAGTTCCGAATATGGCCGTATCGCCAAATTTACCCTGTTGTTTACGATTCTTGTGACGTTCTTTTCTCTCGCGCTGGCGCTATTGCTGGCCGTGAAGGCCGACAACGTGATCCGCGGCGCGAAAACCTACCGCACGCTGTTGATGTGGGTTTATGCAGTGGCACCACCCGTTGCTGGTTTCATCGGGTTGTTGATGTTGAACCAGACGTGGGGGCCACTTGCCGAACTTGCCAAATCCATTGGTTGGGATTTCAAACTGGGCGTGAACTTTGGCGACACAGCGTCTGCGATGGTTCTGGTTTCTGTCTGGAAACAGGTGCCGGTGAATTTCATCTTCTTTTTGTCTGGCCTACAATCCATCCCGAAGTCCGTCCGCGAGGCTGCTCTGATCGACGCAAAGTCATCGTTTCGCCGTTTTTGGGATGTGACGTTTCCACTGCTCGCGCCCACAGGTTTCTTCTTGCTGATCATCAACATCACCTACGCATTGTTTGACACGTTTGGCGTCGTCGATGTGCTGGTCAAGGGAGAACCGGGAAACAACCCGATGACCCTTGTTTACAAGGTCTACGTTGATGGCTTCCGTGGCA
>JBALTK010000003.1:0-39837 GCA_036964385.1 Sulfitobacter sp.
GCGGGTCAGGCGAAAGCGTTTTGGCACGTATCTCTCCGGATGTGGGTGGCGGGGAAATGCCCCCGCCACACCAGTTTAGAAGTTTGCCGCGTCCAAAGCCATAACCGTATCCGCGCCCGATTGGATGCGTGTCAGGTGCAGGGCAGTAGCAGGCAATTGACGTGCCATATAGTAGCGCCCCGTGGCCAGCTTTGTCTCATAGAACGTGGCGTCGGAGGTGCCAGCAGCCAGCGCGTCGCGTGCTGCTTTGCCCATCATGCCCCACATCAAACCAAGGCAGACATGACCGAACATGTGCATGAAGTCGTTGGACCCTGCGAGTGCATGGTTCGGGTTCTTCATGCCGTTCTGCATGAAGTACATGCCCGCTGCTTGAAGATCCTTGCTTGCCGCTTTGAGAGGCTCGATGAAGTCCTTGTCGAACGCTTCGTCCTGACCTGCGTTGTCTTTGCAGAAGGATTTGACCAGATCAAAGAAGGCCATGACATGCTTGCCGCCATCTTGGGCCAGCTTGCGACCAACCAGGTCAAGCGCTTGGACGCCGTTTGCACCCTCGTAGATCATCGCGATACGAGCATCGCGGGTGAACTGGGACATGCCCCATTCCTCGATGTAGCCGTGGCCGCCGTAGATTTGCTGGGCTTTGACGGTCATGTCGTAACCGACGTCTGTCAGGAACCCTTTGATTACGGGAGTAAGCAGGGACACGAGGCCGTCTGCATCTTTGTCCTCGGAACGGTGGGCCGCGTCGATCATGGTTGCACCCCAAAGGATGAACGCACGTGCGCCTTCGGCAAAGCTTTTTTGATCCATCAATGAGCGACGGATGTCAGGGTGCACGATCAGCGGATCGGCAGGTTTATCTGGTGCCTCTGCGCCAGTAACCGCACGGCCTTGGAGGCGGTCATGGGCATAGGCCAGCGCGTTCTCATAAGAGACTTGTGCCTGTGCCAGACCCTGCATGCCAACACCCAAACGGGCCTCGTTCATCATGGTGAACATGGCGCGCATGCCTTTATGCTCTTCGCCCAGAAGGTACCCTGTGGCCTCGTCATAGTTCATCACGCAGGTGGAGTTACCGTGGATGCCCATTTTCTCTTCGATGGAGCCAACGGTTGCGCCGTTGCGAATGCCAAGAGAGCCGTCTTCGCTGACGTTAACCTTG
This sequence comes from Sulfitobacter sp., assembly GCA_036964385.1. Taxonomy (GTDB): domain Bacteria; phylum Pseudomonadota; class Alphaproteobacteria; order Rhodobacterales; family Rhodobacteraceae; genus Sulfitobacter. Next base: position 1,166 of record JBALTK010000003.1, read on the forward strand.
GGAACGATGAAGAGGGACACGCCTTTAATGCCTTCAGGGCCGCCTTCGATCTTGGCCAGAACGAGGTGGATGATGTTGTCCGCCATGTCATGCTCACCCGAAGAGATGAAGATTTTTTGACCAGTGATTTTGTAGGAGCCGTCAGCTTGTGGCGCAGCTTTTGTACGCATCAGACCCAGATCGGTACCGCAATGTGGTTCCGTCAAGTTCATGGTGCCTGTCCACTCGCAGGTGACCATTTTAGGCAGCCATTTGTCTTTTTGCGCGTCGGTCCCGTGGGCAAGGATCGCAGAGGCCGCACCGTGGGTCAGGCCTTGATACATAGTGAAGGCCATATTCGCGGAAGAGAACATCTCACCAACGGCGGAGCCGATAACGGCGGGCATGTTCTGGCCGCCATATTGCTCTGGCATATCCAGACCGGGCCAGCCGCCTTCTTTCACCTTTTCAAACGCTTCTTTGAAGCCTTTGGGTGTGTACACCACGCCGTTCTCCAGACGGCAGCCTTCTTTGTCGCCAGCAGCGTTCAGAGGGGTCAACACTTCGGATGTCAACTTGCCCGCTTCCTCAAGGATAGCTGCAGTGAAGTCAGGCTCAAGATCGGCATAGCCGGGTGTTTTTGCTTGAGTGATCTTCAGCACGTCGTGCAAGACGAATTGCATGTCTTTGGTTGGTGGCGTGTAGGTTGGCATCTGGTTTCTCCCTGAAACAAATGTGGTGATGTACGGTTCAGCTCGCTTGGCGCGTTGTGCTTTGAGCTGAAATTATTTTCTCAATGAATTTAAGCTGCTCACGCAGATCGGTGATCGCGTCATCAAGCTCGCTACGCTGCTTTTCAAGATCCTTCAGGCGGGTGCTCGCCAGATCGAAGGTTTGCTCAAGTTGGCTCATTTGACCGTCCCCTTTATAGTAGAGGTCGAGAAGTTGACGGATTTCCTCGAGGGAGAATCCAAAGCGCTTACCGCGCAAGATCAGCTTGAGCCGCGCGCGGTCGCGTTTGGTGAATAGGCGTTTTTGGCCGACCCGCTCAGGGAACAGCAGTTCTTTCGCTTCGTAAAAGCGAAGGGTGCGGGGAGTGACGTCATAGGCGTCACACATCTCGCGAATTGTTAACGTATCAGTGTTCATTTTTCATCTCGCGTCTTGCCTGGACCAGGTCAAACAGGCGATATTTCGGAACGGTGTATATTCTAATAGGGACCTTACCTAGTAGTCCGTAACGTCACTTACTAGCTTTACGTAGGATGACTTAACGTAAGCTTTGTGTCACGTCTCCATAATCCCGATGCGCGGGTTTTCGCTACTTAAGCGCGAATTGATCTTGCTGGGCTGGCGTCGTCAGGCGGTGTCACTTACGCGGCGCGCAGGGTTTCATGTTTAATTTCATGCAGGTCCCGCCAAACATGCGTCATACCCCTCACGCATTTACGCATCAAAGGAGTGATAGAATGCCACCGTATATTTCAGTTGTCAGGACAAGTCCCCGCGATGCGACTACGCAATGCGCAACGTTTCTGGTTGCTGCGGCGAAGATCGTCGAGACAGTGGCCTTCGAGATCGCGATGGATAATCCGCCCGAAAAAATTGAACGGCTGCTGGCGCTTGCCTGCGCCATTGAAAAGGAGACGTCGGAGCTTTCGCTGAGGGGTTAGACGCTTTCGTCCAAGGCATCGAGTGTTTCATCGCGCAAGCGGGTCAACTCCGAAAACGCCTCTTCGAGTTGCTTGCGCTTTTGGTCCAGCTCTTCGAGTTGACCGTTCGCCATCTCGACCCAAGCCTGCATTTGCGCGATGGTGCCTTCCTTTTCGTAAATAAGAAGCCACTGGCGGATGTCCTCAAGTGCAAAGCCAAAGCTGCGGCCGCGCAGAATCAGTTCCATGCGCGCACGTTCCCGCGCTCCGTAGAAGCGGGTGCGCCCTTCACGGTCGGGCGACAGCAGTTCGATATACTCGTAATACCGCAATGTGCGCGGCGTTACGTCGAACTTGGCGCACATTTCTTTGAAGGTCAGGCGGGTCTCGTCGCTCATGTCAGGGTGTTCCTCCGGACCCTTACGCTAAAAGCCTCGGACGCGATGTGCAACGGTTCCTATTGCCCTTTGTACGCCCTTGGGCTGTAAAGGACGACAAAGCGCAGCCATAGTTTCACTGCGCGAAATAGGAGACCTATGGCCGACATGACAAAGTTCGCGCGCCAATTTATCGAGGCGTTGCCGCATTCCGTATTCCTCGGAATGGAGATGCAGGAAGTCGGGGATGGCGTCGCAACAATCGACATGCCCTATAAAGAAGATTTGATAGGTGATCCGGTAACTGGCGTGATCCACGGTGGGGCCGTTTCGGCGCTTATGGATACTTGCTGCGGTGCCGCGGTTATGTGTCATCCTGAAAATAGCGGTGGCACGGCGACAATTGATTTGCGTATCGATTACATGCGTGCAGCGACACCAGGTCAGACGATCAGAGCAGTCGCGACTTGCTATCATATGACCCGCTCGGTTGCGTTCGTGCGCGCAGTGGCGTTGGACGAAGATACAGAACACCCCGTTGCCACCGCAACAGGTGCCTTTACCGTGGAGGTCCGCAAATGAGTGTGCGTAAACGTCCAGAGCCTGTACAAGTGATCAAACAACGTCGCGATGCGGCACTTAAGGCGCTTGCAGGTGCAGTGCCTTACATCCGCTTTCTCGGGATCGAGTTCGAGCGGCGCGGGGATGAGCTGACAGGGATTTTGCCGTTTCGCGAAGTGCTGATCGGCAATCCGTTGCTGCCTGCACTACATGGCGGCGCGACGGCGGCATTTCTGGAAGTGACGGCCGTGATGACGTTGAATTGGTCCTTCCTTTGGAACGATCTGGAGGCGGGCAAGCTCGACCTTGAAGGTCGTGTGCCGAAAGATTTGCCACGTTTGCCCAAGACGGTAGACTTTACCGTGGATTATTTGCGTACTGGTTTGCCGCGTGATGCCTACGCGCGGGCGCGGATTACGCGAGCAGGGCGGCGCTATGCTTCCGTTCAGGTAGAGGCATGGCAGGACAACAAAGATCGCTTGTACGCGCAGGCGATGGGGCATTTTGTGATGCCTGCGCCCCGCGAATGATGTGGTGACCGAGGCCACCTCCGAGAAACTGACCCATAGCCGCGTACTGCATCTTGCGGTGCCGATTATGTTGTCGAACGCGACCGTGCCGATCCTCGGGGCTGTCGATACGGGCGTGGTCGGTCAGATGGGATTGGCCGCTCCCATTGGTGCCGTGGGCATCGGCGCGGTGATCCTGTCGGCCTTCTATTGGGTGTTTGGATTTCTGCGCATGGGAACAGTGGGTCTGACTGCGCAGGCAGACGGGCAAGGGGACACTGGCGAAGTCGCAGCGTTGCTCACCCGTGCGCTCTTGATTGGTCTGGGGGCGGGTGTCGTTATCATCGCGCTTCAGGCTGGACTGTTTTGGGCAGCATTCCAAGTCTCGCCTGCGAGTGCAGAAGTCGAAGCGTTGGCGCGCCAATATATGGCCGTGCGCATCTGGTCTGCGCCGGCGGCGATTGCTCTTTATGGCATTACGGGCTGGCTCATCGCGCAGGAGCGGACGCGGGCGGTGCTGGTTTTGCAACTGTGGATGAATGGGCTGAATATCACGTTGGATGTCTGGTTTGTCATTGGATTGGGCTGGGGGGTGCAGGGCGTTGCACTCGCCACGACGATTGCCGAGTGGAGCGGCCTTGCGCTGGGCCTGTGGTTTTGCCGTGTGGTTTTCGCAGGCGTGGCATGGCGGGCATGGGCCTCGGTATTTGATGGTGCGCGCTGGCGGCGGATGATGGGTGTGAATAGCGATATTTTGGTCCGCTCGCTGCTGCTTCAAGCGATCTTTGTTGCGTTCATGTTCATTGGTGCAGGTCAGGGGGATGAGACGCTCGCGGCCAATCAAGTGTTGTTGCAGTTCTTGATGATCACCAGCTACGCGCTGGACGGTTTTGCCTTTTCTGCCGAAGCTTTGGTTGGCAAGGCGGTAGGTGCGCGTAACCCCTTGCGGGTGCGGCGTGCGGCAGTGCTTGCGTCGGGATGGGGTATGGTCGCAGCGGGATTGATGGCGCTTGCGTTTGTGTTGTTCGGGGGGCGGATCATCGATTTGATGACTACGTCCGTGGAGGTGCGCGAACAAGCTCGGATCTATCTGCCATATCTTCTGCTCGCGCCCATCCTGAGCTGTGCTGCATTCATGCTGGATGGAATATTTGTCGGGGCAACCCGCAGCCGAGACATGCGCAATATGATGGCGCTGTCGTTTGGTGTTTATGTGATTAGCGTGATGGTTCTTGTCCCGATCATCGGTAACCATGGGCTTTGGGTGTCGATGATGATCTCTTTCGTGGCGCGCGCCGTCACTCTTGGCGCCCGCTATCCTGCGCTTGAACGGGCAGTGGCGGGTTAGGGAATTTCGTTCCTAAGCCTTGTTGCGTGCTTAGAGCCACGCGGCGCGGTTGCTGCCGACAGCTTCTGCTACGGAGGTAAAACCGTCACGGGCCAGCCGTTCATCAATACCGCGAGCAATATCACCCACCAGTGAGAGGCCACCGAAGACCAGCGCCGTATAAAGCTGGATGGCCGAAGCACCCGCACAAATCTTGGCGTAAGCTTGGTCCGCGTCGCCAATGCCGCCGACACCGATGATGGGTACATCGGTCAGCGTTGAGAGGCGGGCCAGAACGCGGGTGGATTTTTCGAACAAGGGTGCACCAGAGAGGCCGCCCATCTCGCCCTTATGGACGGATTTCAACCCTTCACGCGACAGCGTTGTATTAGTCGCAATGATCGCCGCGACGCCTGCGTCTTGCGCCACTTGGGCTACATCGGCGATTTCGTCTTCGGTGAGGTCCGGAGCGATCTTGAGCATCACTGGTGTATCGCCGCGCACGGCCATAACCCCTTCGAGCAATCCTGCCAGCGCCGCTTTGCCCTGAAGATCGCGTAGCTTTTCAGTGTTGGGAGAGGAAACATTCACCGTGGCGAAATCGACGTGACCTTTTGCAGCCTCCATCACGCGGGCAAAATCGGCGGCGCGGTCGGTGCTGGTCTTATTGGCCCCGAGGTTCAGCCCTATAGGGATGGTGCGTTTGGAGGCGGCGATGCGCGCACAGATCACGTCCATCCCCTCATTATTAAAACCGAAGCGGTTAATCGCGGCACGGTCCTCCGTGAGGCGAAAGAGGCGCGGTTTATCATTGCCCGGTTGGGGCAAGGGTGTCGCGGCACCCACTTCGATAAAACCGAAACCTGCTGCACTGAGCGGTTCAATCGCGGTGGCGTTTTTGTCAAAGCCAGCAGCAAGGCCGACCGGATTGGGCATGTGCATGCCCGCCAGATCTACCGCTAGCCGCGGCGTGCTGATCGGACCGGGTTTCGGCGTAAGGCCTGCGCGTAGAGCGCGGATGGCCAAGCCATGTGCTGCTTCAGGGTCGAATTTGCGCAGCACGCTCAGGCCCATCGCCTCAATCAGCGTATTCATGCGAAGATATCCGAAGGCGGTAGCGGGGTCGTGCGGATCAAGCGAGAGTCCATGACGGCAGCTTGGCGGTGCACCACGGCCTTTTGATAGTCGGGATCTGTGACCATGGCGAGGAAAGCTCCCGCATTGGGGTAATGGGCGATGAACATGGTATCCCAATGTTCGTCCGGACCACCGATCAGTGAGACTTCAAACCCGCCGCGCCAGATGATTTCGCAACCAACGCGGGCCATGACGGGGCCACTGCCTGCGCCGTAGTTTGCGTAGGCTTGGGCACCTGTCAGATTTTCAGACGCCAGCGGATGATCTGCGGGATATTCGGCCTGTGGATGAAACTGCACCAGATTGAGCATGTCGATTGGCGTGTCGCGGGGCAGTGATTTGAAAATCTCGAACTGCGCGCGTTCGGTATCGCGGTACTGGGTCATTCTGCGGCCTCAATCAGACCTGCGGGAAACTGGTGTACGCCGTTTTCCAATGGCAGCGGTTGCGCCCAGACGACATCAGCCATCGTCAGCTTGCGGTAAAGATGCGGGAACAGAGCATCGCCGCGCGAAACTTCCCATTCCAGCGTTTCGCCCAAAGCATCGGTCTCGAGAGCCACAAGGAACAATCCGTCCTCACCTGCAAAGTGTTTGGACACAGTCTCGACCACCTGTTGAGCGGTGGAGATGTGGATGTAGCCATCGGCCACGTCAATCGGGGCACCTGTGGTTTCACCCTCAGCGCGCAGGGTTTGCCATTCGTCGGTGCGGAGAATTTTAAATATAAGCATGGGACCTGTGATGCCGCCGCACGGTCCAGCGGTCAAGAGGTGAAGCGCCGCCTATCTTACGGGCAAGGAGCGCAAGTGACGTAACGCAAAGGGCATAACTTCTTTGACAGCTTCCCAAGGGCGCGCCACGATACGGCCATTCATTCCAATGGGGGACCACCATGAAACGATTCCTTTTGAGCGCCGCCGCCTTGAGCCTTACGGCAGGTATGGCCAGCGCCGATTATACACTCACGATTCTGCACACCAACGATTTCCACGCACGTTTTGAACCGATCAGTAAATATGACGGCCCGTGCGGCGTAGAGGACAACACCGAAGGCAAATGCTTTGGCGGGACTGCTCGTCTGGTGACGGCGATCAAGGAAGCAAAGGGGCGCACCAACAACGCGATCCTTGTCGATGGCGGTGACCAATTCCAAGGCACGCTGTTCTATTCTTACTACAAAGGCCAATTGGCCGCCGAGATGATGAACAAGCTGGGCTATGACGGCATGACCGTTGGCAACCACGAATTCGATGATGGCCCCGAAGTGCTCGCCTCGTTCATGTCTGCGGTCAACTTCCCCATCCTGATGTCCAACGCGGATGTGAGTGCGGAGCCGCTCTTGGCCGATAAACTTGCCAAATCCACCGTTATCGAGCGTGGGGGCGAGAAGATTGGCCTGATTGGTCTGACGCCACAAGACACAGACGAGCTGGCCAGTCCCGGTGATAACGTCACTTTCTCTGATCCTGTTGCAGCCGTGCAAGGTGAAGTGGATGCTCTTACTGCGATGGGTGTGAACAAGATTATCGTGCTCAGCCACTCCAGCTATCTCGTGGACCAGCAGGTTGCTGCGGCCACAACGGGTGTTGATGTTATTGTGGGGGGCCACTCCAACACATTGCTCAGCAACACGAACGAGCGTGCCGAGGGGCCATACCCTACCATGGTCGGCGATACCGCGATCGTGCAGGCCTATGCATACGGAAAATATCTGGGTGAGCTGAACGTAACCTTCGATGATGCGGGCAAAATCACTCAGGCATCGGGCGAACCGATCCTGATCGACGCTGCGGTTACCGAAGACGCAGAGACAGTAGCCCGTATTTCCGAAATGGCCGCACCGCTGGAAGAAATCCGGAACAAGGTTGTGGCCGATACGGCTGAACCAATCGGAGGCGACCGTGCTGTATGCCGTGCGCAAGAATGCTCCATGGGTAACTTGATTGCCGATGCGATGCTGGCGCGTGTTGCTGGTCAGGGCATCGATGTGGCGATCCAGAACGGCGGCGGCATCCGTGCCTCCATCGATGCGGGTCAGGTCACGATGGGCGATGTCCTCACAGTGCTGCCGTTCCAGAACACACTGTCGACCTTTCAGGTTACCGGTGCCGTTCTGGTTGAGGCGCTTGAGAATGGCGTGAGCCAAGTTGAAGAAGGTGCTGGCCGCTTCCCACAGGTCGCGGGCATGACATTTGCCTTTGACGCAAGCGCACCTGCAGGTAGCCGCGTGTCAGACGTAATGATCGCTGGTGCGGCTGTGGACATGGAAAAAGTCTACGGCGTTGTGTCCAACAACTATGTCCGCAACGGCGGGGATGGCTATGCGATGTTCAAGACAGCCACTAACCCCTATGACTTTGGTCCCGATCTGGCCGATGTTACGGCGGAGTTTTTGGCAGCTAACGCGCCTTACACCCCCTACACGGACGGCCGAATTACTGTGAAGTAAGTGTTTAACGAACCAAGCTTGAGAGGCGCGCCCCGATAACGGGCGCGCCTTTTTTATGCGCGGGTGATGCGGGTGAGAAAGCAGTTGTTGCTGGCGGAGCGGACATCGACGAATGCAATCTCCTCACGGGTGAGCAGGTCGGCCGCATAAGACGTGATCTCAGCAGGGGGCATAATCTTTCCGGTGCCATACTGGATACGCTCGTCTGCTGTGTACCCTTTGAGCAGATAGCCCGCGCTGGTTGTCAGGATCGGGGGCAACCCTTCAGCATCAAACGCCGCGCAATCATCGGCGCAGAGGAATATCGGACCCGTCTCGGCGTAGGGTTGAAGTGCGCCAAAGGGGCGGTGCGCAAAGATAAGCATCGCGGCCCCCTTGGGGACGTGGCCCAAACAATGGCGACAGGGCATGCCATCGCCGCTTGAGACTGAGTGTTCTGGCGGCAGGCCGTAAACATCGGTGCCACCCGCCCGCAGGGCGGCGACTACATCTGTGGGCAGAGGGTGGAAAGTTATGTTGGTCATATGTATCTCCTTTTCCCATCTTATGGCAAAGACGCGGATGCATTGACGATCCGAATGATGCGCATTTATTCCCGCTGGCTGAGCGGCTATTCTGTGGGTGATTTAAACGGGAGGCAGCAGATGTGTGGACGAATGGCCCTGACCCTGCCGCCTGCTGCCATGGCGCAGGTCTTTGATGCCGCGCCTGCAAACACGTTGCCAGAAGGCCCGAATTATAACATCTGCCCGACAAACCAAATTGCTGTGATTTCGGGCGGCCCGGATCGGCCGCGGCAGATGGAGGCGATGCGCTGGGGACTTATTCCGGAATGGTACAAAAAGCCGAACGATGGTCCACTCCTGATCAATGCGCGGGCAGAGACGGTGCTGGAAAAACCCGCCTTCCGCTCGGCGGTGTTCGGGCGGCGGGTGCTGATCGTTGCAAGCGGGTTTTACGAATGGACGAAGGATGCAGATGGCGCACGCGATCCGTGGTACATCACGCGTAAGGATGGTGCGCCGCTGGCCTTGGCCGCCCTTTGGCAACCTTGGACAGACCCGCAAAACGGTGAAGAGGAGCGCACAGTCGCGGCCCTCACGGTCGCGGCGAATACCCCGATGCAGGCGATCCATCACCGGATGCCCGTAATCGTGGAGGCGCCTGACTGGGCGCTTTGGTTGGGTGAAAACGGCAAAGGCGCCGCACCGCTGATGCGGGCGGCGGCCGATGATGTTCTTGAGTGGCACCGCGTGGCGCGCGCAGTCAATTCCAACCGCGCCTCAGGCCCTGAGTTAATAGAGCCGTGGGAGCCTATCAAAGACGTTTGAGTGAAGCACGCCTGACAGAGTCAGATCGTTTAGTTGGATACAACCGGATCAGGTGCGCCGCTGTAGTTCAGGACGCCCATGATCGTACCCGCTTCGTTTGGCACAGTTTCGTCGCCCGTGAGGTCGATTAAGGAATCGTCCGCGTTGGTTTCAGTGGTGCCTGTGGTGGCGTCCCCGCTACCTGACCCTTTGATCCGCGACAGGTATTCGTTTTTCCAGCTATCTTCTATGACGATGCTTACGCTGGCACCGTTGGCAAGATCAGGAATAAACCACTGTACATTGCGGGAGCGGATATCGCGATCGACACCGGATTCGTTGATGAAGGTGAGTGTATCACCGGGTTGGACATAGCTCACGCTTGGAAAGAACGACATTTCCATGATCAGGATGTCGAAATTCTCCGCAGAGGCAGAGCCGGTTGTGCACGTCAGCGCGGCTGCTGTTACAGCGGCACGCATAAAGAAATTTTTAAGCATCGCTATGCTCCTTGGTGTCGGCCCCCACCGTCACATCGAGTTTTACTACCCATTGAATGTGGCTGAAGTGAGGCGGAGCGGCGCAATATTAACCATTCTTTGAGCGAATTAGATGTTTTCTGTCTGCGCTTTGAGCCAGTCACAAAAGGCAATGAGCGGGGGCGGGGCGGGGCGGTCATCCGGCCAGACCAGAAAATAGCTTCCGATACTCTCGGTGGTTTTATCAGAGGCAAGGATCAGTTGTTTGTCGCGTAGATACGGTTGGGCGACAAAGGTGGGCAACAGGGCAATCCCAAGGCCGTGCATTGCCGCCTGTGCCATCGTCGCAAATTGGTCGAACATCATACCATGGGGCGGATCACAGGGGTGATCGACGGCTTCAAACCATCGTGCCCATGCGCGGGGGCGTGTCTCAAGGTGCAGCAAGGGGTGGGCCAGCAGGTCGGCAGGCCTGTCAAAAGGTGCGCCCAGCAGATCGGGCGCGCAAACGGGCACCACGGTTTCGGGCATCAGGGGCATGTAATGGACGCCCGGCCAATCCTCATGACCGAAATGGATCGCCGCATCAAAAGCGCTAGGCCCCAGTGCAAACGGGTGTAGCCGTGTGGACAGGTTAACCGTAACTTCGCGGTGTGCCTCCGCGAAGTCCGACAATCGCGGCGCGAGCCAGTGCATACCGAAAGCAGGTAGAATGGCGAGGGTGAGCACGCCTGATTGCATCTGTGTTGTTGCATTGACCGAGGCCTGCGCCAAGCGGCCCAGAACTTCGCGTATTTCGCGGACATATTCCGTTCCTGCCTGCGTCAGTGTCAGGCGACGCCCCTGCCGCGCCATGAGTTGCACGCCCAGTTGACCCTCAAGTGCCTTGATCTGACGGCTAATGGCAGATTGGGTCAAAGACAGCTCTGTCGCGGCCTGCGTAGCACTGCCCAGCCGTGCGCAGGCCTCGAATGCCAGCAGAGCAGAGACGGATGGCAGGTATCGGCGCGGTGCAATCATCTATTACAAAAACTCATAGGTTGAGGAGTATGCATCGTTAGAACTTTGCGCTCGGATATGCAATAAGAGCGGCAATAGTGATGCAATTTCCAATGATGAGGTCCTGCCATGAACGCCGATGCCCCTATTCTCAAAGCAAAAGATGCACCCGATCTGGGCCAGTTTGAATGGTCCGATCCGTTTCGTCTGAATGATCAGCTCTCGGAAGATGAACGGATGATCATGGAAAGCTCACGCGCCTACGCGCAAGAAAAGCTCCAGCCCCGCGTGATCGATGCCTTCGCCAATGAAGAAACCGACGCCAGCATCTTCCGCGAGATGGGCGATATGGGTCTGCTGGGTGTCACAGTACCTGAGGAATACGGCGGCTTGGGCGGCTCTTACGTCTCCTACGGTCTGGTCGCCCGCGAGGTTGAGCGTGTGGACAGCGGTTACCGCTCTATGATGTCCGTGCAGTCGTCCTTGGTCATGTATCCGATCTATGCCTACGGTTCTGAGGCGCAGCGCAAAAAGTATCTGCCAAAACTTTCCAGTGGTGAGTTCATCGGCTGCTTTGGCCTGACCGAACCTGACGCGGGTTCCGATCCTGCGGGCATGAAAACCCGCGCTGTGAAGACGGCGAACGGCTATAGACTCACTGGCTCCAAAATGTGGATTTCCAATGCACCCATCGCGGACGTGTTTGTGGTTTGGGCAAAATCCGAAGAGCATGGTGGTAAAATCCGCGGCTTCATCCTTGAAAAGGGTATGAAGGGTCTGAGCGCGCCCAAGATCGGTAACAAGCTGTCTTTGCGCGCTTCCATCACGGGCGAGATTGTCATGGACAACGTGGAAGTGGGCGACGATGCGCTGCTGCCGAATGTTCAAGGACTCAAAGGTCCGTTCGGCTGCTTGAACCGCGCGCGCTATGGCATCTCGTGGGGTGTTATGGGTTCGGCCGAGTTCTGCATGCATGCCTCCCGCCAATACGGTCTGGACCGTCACCAGTTCAACAAACCGCTGGCCCAAACGCAGTTGTTCCAGAAGAAACTGGCTGACATGATGACCGAGATCAGCCTTGGTTTGCAGGCGTCCTTGCAAGTGGGTCGTTTGATGGATGCTGCCAACGCAGCGCCAGAGATGATTTCAATCGTCAAACGCAACAACTGTGGCAAGGCGTTGGAAATTGCGCGTCACTCCCGTGACATGCACGGTGGCAACGGTATCTCGGGCGAGTTCCAAGTCATCCGTCATATGATGAACCTTGAGACCGTAAACACCTACGAAGGCACGCATGACGTCCATGCGCTGATCCTTGGTCGTGCGATTACAGGTCTGCAAGCGTTCTATTAATCCGTCTTTGACGCACTAAGAATAAGAAAAGCCCGCGTATCAGATACGCGGGCTTTTTTTGCATTTAATAGGGGCGATATTAATCGCGAGGAGCAGGGGCACCGCCTTCGAAGTTGTTGCCGTTCACATAATCACAAGGCTCTTCGCGCATCTCCAGATGCAGGCCGTCGCCTGTGTAGGGGTGCGCGCGGGCGAGATCCTCGTCCACATCGATCCCCAAGCCTGGGGCTGTGGGCGCAGCAACAAACCCGTCTTCCACACGAATGCTGCCCTTGATCAGTTGATCATGAAACGGCGTTTCAATCGTTTCAGCCATGAGCAGGTTCGGAATGCTCACCGCGAAATGAATATTCGCGGCCCATTCGACAGGACCCGCATATAAGTGCGGTGCCATCTGTGCGTTGTAGACTTCTGCCATGGCGGCAACTTTCTTCATCTCCCAAATGCCACCTGCGCGTCCCAGTGCGGGCTGCAAGATTGTTGCTGCACCACCGCGCAAGATAGGGGCAAACTCCGCTTTGGTTGTCAGCCGTTCGCCAGTCGCAATCGGGATGGAAACGGCACTTGCCACACGCGCCATTTGCGCTGGATTATCTGGCGGGATCGGTTCTTCATACCAAAGTGGGCCGTAGGGCTCGATCGCTTTGCCCAGCCGGATAGCACCTGCTGTTGTGAATTGTCCGTGGGTGCCAAACAGCAGGTCTGCACGGTCCCCCACAGCCTCACGGATCGCCTTACAGAATGCCACGGACTGCGAGATATCGCTCATCGCAGGCATATGTCCACCGCGCCGCGTGTATGGCCCCGCAGGATCGAATTTCACGGCTGTATAGCCACGGTTCACCGCATCCAGCGCGCTCTCTGCTGCCATTTCAGGAGAGGACCAGAAGGCGGTCAGATCATGGTGTGGTAATGGATAGAGATAGGTATAGGCCCGCACGCGGGCGTTCATCACTCCGCCCAGTAGAGCGTAAACGGGTCGCTCACGTGCCTTGCCCAATATGTCCCAACAGGCGATCTCAAGCCCTGAAAACGCGCCCATCACGGTCAGGTCAGGCCGTTGAGTAAACCCTGCGGAATAGGCGCGCCGAAACATCATCTCGATGTTCTCGGGGTTTTCGCCTGCCATATGCCGCGCAAATACATCCTCGATGACGCTGCGCATCGCTTCGGGTCCGACGGAGGAGGCATAACACTCTCCCCATCCCACGATCCCGCAGGCGGTCGTAACTTTGACGAGTATCCAGTAACGCCCGCCCCAACCGGGGGCGGGTGGCGCTGTCACAATGACGTCCAAATCCTTTAGTTGCATCGCATTACCCCGTATCTTGTAAAAGTATCGTCCAAGGACGTCTCATCCTGCGTTTGGACCCTAGCGGTCGAACAGGATCACATTCCGCCGCGCTGATCCCGTTTTGGTGTCCGCAATCGCTTCGTTGATCTGGCCCAGTTCCCAGCGCCCCGAAATCAGCTCATCGAGTTTCAAGCGCCCTTGGGTATAGAGGTCGACCATCCACGGTATATCGCGCTGGATGACCACATCGCCCATTTTGGAGCCGACCATGCCTTGCCCGACGGCGGCAAGCATCACAGGCTCATAGCTGGATTTTGCACCCGAATGGGGCATGCCAACCATCACAACTTTTCCGCCGTAAGCGAGGTACTGTGGCGCGGTATCATAGGCGGGGATTGCCCCCACGGTCACAATCACCGCATCTGCGCCACGCCCCATTGCGCGTTTGGCTTCGACCCACGGTTTGGCGGACGAGGCGAGGACGCCATCCGTTGCGCCGAATTCACGCGCAATCGCCAGCTTTTCTTCGGACATATCGACGGCCACGATGCGCCGTGCCCCTGCAATCCGTGCGCCTTGGATCGCGTTGAGACCAACACCGCCAGCGCCGATGACCACGACATCTTGCCCCGCACGCAGACCTGCGGCGTTTACGACTGCGCCCACACCGGTGATCACACCACAGGCAATGAGTGCGGCACATTCCTTGGGAATGTCCTCGCTGATTTTTACAACCTGACGCTGGTCCACAACCACTGCTTCGGCGAAGGCACCGCAGGCCATGGCCTGATGCAGCTTGCCGCCGTCTGCTGTTTTGATCGGGCCGTGGTCGCCGTCATAGGGGGTGCTGCACAATGTCGGCACGCCGCCTGCACAGGAGGGGCAGGTCCCGCACGAGCGGATGAGCGTGACAACCACACTATCGCCCACAGCCAGCCCGTTTACACCATCTCCCATGGCTGCGATTTTACCTGCTGCCTCATGACCATAGACGGCAGGGAGTGATCCGCCCCATGCGCCCTCGGCAAAGGAGATATCGGAATGGCAAATCGCGACCGCATCTAGCGTGACCTCCACCTCACCCGTTTGGGGCGCACGCAGTGTGATTTCCTCAAGGCTCAGAGGAGCGCCAAATTCATGGCATACTGCGGCTTTGATCTTTTTCATGGTTATCCCTTTTCGTATCAGGGAGAAGGTTTGCGCAGATATGCCGTATGAACAACCCCCATTTAATGGGGTTGGTATAACGTTGCATCAGCTTCCCCGCCGCGTTCCTATGAGAATGGCGGCCAGCCCAAGCGTGCTGAGTGTCGCTGCCAGCAAAAAGGGTGCGCCGGGCAGATAAATCGGTGCGTCGGCGTCGGTGAATTGTGCAAACGTATATGTCATGACCAATGGGGACAGGATCATCGCGAGGGCGGACGCCGATGTCAGCGCGCCTTGCAGCTCCCCTTGGGCATCATCTGCTACGCGGGCGGACATAATGCCTTGCAAGGCTGGGGGGATGATCCCGCCGAACGCCGCTAATGGTGTGAGCACCAAGACCCATGTGCTTGAGGTGACGACTGCGATCCCGATAAGGCTTGCGATGCTGAACAGATGGCCCGCGATGACGGTTCCGCGCTCTCCCAATGCCTTGAGGACGGGACGGATCAGGCCTCCTTGGATCAGCGCCATGGAAATCCCGAATAGCGCAAGCGAGAGGCCGATCGTTGAAGGCGTCCAGTCAAAGCGCGCTTTGCCAAAGTAGGGCCAAACAGCGGGATAAACCGCAAAGCCAACGTGGTAGATAAAGTAGACCAGCAATAGCGGCGTCACACCGGGAAGTCGCCCCAATGCGCGCAGCGCCCCCAAAGGATTGGCGCGGCGCCAGTTGAAACTGCGGCGGGTCTCATCCGTCACTGTTTCCTTGAGCACGATCCACCCGAGCAGTGCGTTGCCAGATGCGAGCCCAGCGGCAACCCAGAAGGGCGCGCGGGTTCCATATTCAGCGAGCAATCCGCCCACAACTGGACCAATCACAAATCCTGCGCCAAAGGCGGCTCCGACAAGCCCGAAGCGCGCAGCACGCTCATGTGGTGCGGAAATGTCGGCCATATAAGCCGTTGCGGTGGACTGTGTCGCGGCTGTAATCCCGCCAATGATACGCCCTAGCAGCAGGACCCAGAGTGCGCTTGCTAAAGCCATAAGGACATAATCGAGCGCCATCACCACAAGGGCAATCAACAGCACAGGTCTGCGACCAAAGCGGTCAGACAGTCCGCCCATTACGGGACCAAAGAGGAACTGCATAACCGCAAAGGTCGTCGACATGATGCCGCCCCATATCGCCGCTTGGGCCAGCGTTCCGCCGCCCACTTCCTGAATGAGATCGGGCATCACAGGGATGATCAGACCAATACCCATGGCATCGATCATCACGGTGAGCATGATAAATATAATTGGGAGACGTGAGATACTAAAGCGCCTTTGCTCGGGCGACAAAAAACTGCGCTTCTTGAGGGGCGAGGCCCAGAGATTTCGCAGGATCAAACAGGTCAGTCGGGAGATCTGGATAGGCTGCAAAAGCAATATCCTTAAGCTCCGCACCTTCATCTTGGGCCTGACGGCACAGCGTTTTGGTTATGGCTTGCGCCTGTGGGCGGTGCATCGTCGCGGACAAGGCAAAGCTTAGGGCCTCGGCATGGATCAAGCCCAAACCGCCCTCTAGGGTGGCTGCCATTTTGTCTACATTCGGTGACATGCTGCTGCTCAACGCTTTGGCATGTTGTAACGCGCAGGCCGTCCCCAGTGCGATCTGTGGCAAGATCATCCATTCTGCAAACCACGCGGCACCGTCGCGCTGGTGCAGATGTTGTGTTGCAGGAGCGAGGGCCGCGCGCAGGCCGGTCATCTGATGACCAAGCGCTTGGAGCGCGGAAGGGGCCACAGGGTTCTGTTTTTGCGGCATGGTTGAAGACGCACCAGCAGCGCCCAGCGTGACTTCTCCAATCTCGCTGCCTGTCAGGGCGATCAAAGTGCTGCCCATCCGCGCCAATTGTGCAGTGACCTGCACGAGCCAGTCGACGATGCGCAGGATCGGACCGCGGTCTACATGCCAGCTGCGTTCGGGATCGTTCAAGGCTAACCCTTTTGCCAGTGCAGCACGGGTTTGGACGGCATCGGGACCAAGGGCAGAAGACGTGCCTGCCGCCCCCGACAATGAGACGAGCAGGGAGGAGGCGCGCAAGGCAGGGAGTGCATCCAGCAGATCGCACAATCCGTGGCCCCAATCGGCAATGACCGCGCCCCAACTGGTCGGCGTGGCTTGCTGGCCATAGGTGCGCGCAGCCATCGGGGTATTGGCGTGTTGCCCCGCTTGGGTGGCCAGTGCGGCGATAATCGCACGCAGGTCAGTCTCGGCCAGCAGCAAGAGTTGGCGCAGACGCAACATCAATCCAGTGTCGATGATATCTTGCGAGGTGGCGCCCCAATGCACAAATTGCGCATGCTCGGGTGCGTTCATTTCGGCGCGAAAGGCGGCCACGAGGCCCGGTACGCTCACGCCGTTTTCGCCCGTTGCCTTCGCAATTGCACCGGGGTCAATCTGGATTTCCATGGTGGCCCGCTGGATCGCTTTCGCGCTCAGTTCGGGGATGACCCCTTGGGCACCTTGGGCATGGGCCAGCGCGCCTTCAACCAACAGCATCGCGCGGATTGCGGCTGTGTCGGAGAAAAGCCGACCTGTGTCCCCTGTCGGAAATAGTTGCGCGTAAAGGGGGCTGTCGAAAACGGAAGCGGCCATCGGATATCTCTCTTGTTGGGTCAGTCTGACACGCGGTCAGATATGGCCCACGTTTTTAAGAAAGTCACCCAAGACCTGCGCAAATTCTTCAGGTTGTTCCACGCAAGGCAAGTGCCCTGCACGACGGATCAAGTGAAATTTAGAACCAGGGATCAGGTCAACCGTTTCGCGCACCAAATCAGGCGGGGTCGAGCCGTCCTCGGATCCTGCGATGCCCAGTGTTGGAAGACGCAGACCGCTGGTGGGTGTGTAAAAATCCGTACCTGAAATTGCGGCGGAGCAACCCGCATAGCCATCATCGGCTTGTTGTACTAGCATATTACGCCACAGTTCCAACTCCGGCTTTTTGCGGAACTCGGCAGAAAACCATCTCTCCATCACTGCATCGGCAAGGCTCTCTACACCGTTGGCATGCACAGCTGCGATGCGCTCGTCCCATAGGGCAGGGCTGCCGATTTTCGCGGCTGTATTGCTCAGGACCATGGCGCGGATCAGATCGAGGCGTTTTACGGCCAGCCCTTGAGCGATCATCCCGCCGATGCTCAGGCCAACAAACACACTTTCCTTGACCTCCAAGTGATCCAACAGTTTTTCACAATCAGTGATCAATGACCCCATCGTGTAGGGGCCGCTCGGTATGGTTGACAGGCCATGTCCGCGCTTGTCCCAACGGATGATGCGCAAGCCCGCTGGGAGCAGTGGCAGGATCGGGTCCCACAGGCGCATGTCCGTGCCCAGCGAGTTGGCAAAGACGACGGTAGGGCCGTCCGTTGGACCATCAACGCGGTAGTGTATCCGCACATCTCCGGCATCAAACAGGTTCATGATGGGTCTCCCTTCAGGATCATATGCGCCATGATCTGGCCGTGGTCAGAGGCGAGTTTGTTGTATGGAGCTTCGGCGTGGCTGCCGTCAGTCAAGTGGTCGTTCAGCACGCTGAAATACTCCATCTCACCAATGTTGTCTGCATATTCGGGCAAGAAATGCCGCGACATGTATATTTGGTCGATGCTTTCGTAGACGCCGCCAAAGGCTGCGGTAAAGACCATATCGCGCAGGGATTTACGTACGAACAACTTCTCGGCAGCATGGAGGCGAACGGCTTCGATATCCTCGTGAATTTGTTTGGCATCCGCCTCGGAATAGCGATCTCCGCGATGTTCGGCGTCGTGGCGCAACATCCACTGATAGTTCTTGAACGGGTGCTCGCCACTTATGATTTCTGAGCTGACGGCGTTTCCAGCATCGTTGAAATCACCGAGCACCATCACCGGATTTCCTGCGTGCAATTCCTGCACAATCGCCCCGCGCAGCACCCATGCCTCGGCCATGCGGCGCATGGCGGCGCGTGCGGATCCCAGTGCGCGACCCACAGGGTCGTATTGTGTCAGGTCAACTTCGGGGGCGAAGTCGCAATCATCTGGGCGGAGAAATTCACCGAGTTTGGATTTCAGGTGGCAGTTGAATACAGTAATCACGCGACCGCCGACAGGAATGCGGACCTTCAGGATCGGGCGGCTAAGGCGGCTGATGCGGAAGAAGCCGCCATCTTCGCCTCCATCGGAAAAGGGAATGTCGAGCGGTTGACCCAAGTCCTGAATGATTTCGGGTTCGCCCACAAAGCCATAGCGCGACAGGATCGCCACACCGGGACGGCGGTGGCCTGCCTCGCCATCATTCATATTCGGGGCAAAGGCAATTTCCGCCTCGCGATAGCTGCCATAGGCCAACTTGTCGAAAATCGCGCGTTTCCGGTAGCGTTTTGTGCCATCGGGCAGGGAAAACTCATTCTGCGCTTCGCCGTACTTATCCGCGAGCGTTATTACATCACTGAGCGTTTCTTCATCGAATATTTCTTGAAAACCGACGATATCGGCATCCAGCGTGACCATCTGATCGGCTAGCCAGTCGCGCTTCCATGCGTATTCTTCGGGAGTGTAGGATTGGAATTGATAGTATTCCTTATCCGCTCCGATGAGGTTTTTGACGTTGAAACTCGCGATGGTAAAATTGGTCATAAACGCTCCAATGCGCGGGTGAACATGGCAGGGTCTACATTGCCACCTGATATGGTGACGATGACGTCATCACTTTCAATCTCGTCGCGGCGGTAGAGTGCGGCAGCCAGCGCCGCAGCACCACCCGGTTCGGCCACCAGCTTGAGCCGCAAGAAGGCCTGCGCCATCGCATCAAGTGTTTCGTCATCGCTGACCACAAGGGCAGGGCCGCAGAGACGTTTGAGGATTGGGAAGGTCAGGTCGCCGGGTTGCTGGGTGATGATCGCGTCACAAATGCTGCCGGACTTGGTTGCGTTGCTCTCAATCTGGCCCGAGCGCAGGGAGCGTGCGACATCGTCGAAGCCTGCAGGCTCTGCAGGGCGCACGCGCAAGGTTGGCGCATCCGCCTCAAGTGCCAGTGCGATGCCCGCCGTCAGACCACCACCACCGCAACAAACAACGACATCAGCATTTGTAATGCCCATGGCATTTGCATCCTCGGCTATCTCCAGCCCGCAGGTCCCTTGACCCGCGATGACCTGCGGCTCGTCAAACGGCTTCACCAATGTCAGCCCTCGCTCGGCGCTCAGGAGGGCGCCAATCTCATCACGGGATTCGGTTTCGCGGTCATAGAGGACCACCCCCGCACCATACGCACGCGTATTGATTATCTTGAGTTGAGGCGCATCAGACGGCATCACGATGACAGCAGAGGTGCCGTGCATTTTCGCAGCGAGCGCTACACCCTGTGCATGGTTGCCCGAGGAGAACGCGATCACTCCATTGGCGCGGGTGTCTGGGTCAAGAGCGCTCAGCGCGCTATAGGCTCCGCGAAATTTGAAGCTGCCTGTGTGCTGCAAGCACTCTGGCTTGATCCAGACGCGGCGGCCTGCGATCTCGTCGAGGAAGGCAGAGTTGAGCAGAGGCGTGCGCAGGGCATGTCCCTTGAGACGCATGGCTGCGGAGCGGATCATGTCGATATTAATTGCATGGCTCCGATCCATTTGCGTAGTGAGGCAACTGCCTCAAGCTCATCCAGAAACGGGATGTGACCACGGTCTGGCACACGGGCGAGGATCATGTCGGGGCGGCGTTTTTGCATTTCAGCCACGGTCTCTGCTGTGAGTAGATTGGAGTTCAGCCCCCAAATAAGCGCCAGCGGCAAACCGTCCATTGCGTCAAAGAAAGGCCAGAGGTCTGGCATCATCTGTTCACCCGCCGCCAATACTGCATCGCGCAAGTGTTTGTCATACGTGATGTGCAGGCCGTCCGCGTCCTGAGTATAGTGCTTGCGCGCTTCCTCTAACCAGCGACCCTCGGGCATATTGGCAAATTCGGGAAAGGCGCGGGCCATGGCAGCGGCTGCGTCTTCATGGGTTTTGGAGGCAGGGTTACGGCCGATGTAGTCTTTGATGAACTCAATCCCCTTGGGATCAATAACGGGTCCCACATCGTTGAGCGCGATACCCATCAAACGGTTCTTTGCGCCCATCGCCAGACCCATGGCGTTCAGTCCACCGCGTGAGGTGCCAATGATAGCGACCTGATCAAGCCCCAGATGATCGAGCAATTCGGTTACATCGCGGCATTCAACAGGCAGGCTGTAGTTTGTCCAGTCAGGGTCAGAATCCGACTTACCACGCCCGCGATAATCCAGCTTAATCAGGCGGCAATCGGTCAGGTGTGGGGTGACGTAATCGAAATCAGCCGTGGTGCGTGTCAGCCCTGCAAGGCAGAGGATCGGCAGGCCTGCGCCTTCGTCGGTGTAGTAAAGTTCAAGCCCGTCAGAGGTGGTAAAGTTTGCCATCAGACGCCCGCCAAAGCAGGAATGCCTGTAAGATCTTTCAGGGTATGCACAGGCTTCCACGGTAGGCGGTCCATCGGTTCGCCACTGCGGTTCACCCACGCCGTTGTAAACCCGTATCCCGTTGCCGCTGCCACATCCCATCCGTTTGACGAGACGAACAGGACTTCTTCTTTTGCACAGCCAAACTCGGCACCCACCAAGTCGTAGACCCGTGCGTCAGGCTTGAAAATGCCGACGCTCTCCACGGACAGCAGCGCGTCGAGGACGCCGTCGATGTTTGCGCTTTGGACTGCGCCGCGCAACATGGCAGGCGAGCCGTTGGAGAGGATGCCGGTGTTCAGTCCTGCCGCTTTCAAAGTCTGAAGCATTGCGGGAACCTCAGCATATGCGCCTAATTCCCAATACAGCTGCAACAAGCGTTCGCGCAGGGCGCTATCGCCGTCGTGCCCCGTTTTTTCCAAGGCCCAATCGAGACCCTCTTGGGTCACCTGCCAGAAATCGCAATGCGCCCCTGTGACTGCGCGCAGCCAGCTATAGTTGAGCTGTTTGTTGCGCCAATGTTCGGCCAACTGGGGCCAATCGTCTTTGATCGCGGCATAATCCGGCTCGGACGCGGCCTGACGTGCGGCGGCTGCCACATCGAATAATGTACCGTAGGCGTCAAAAATACAGGTAGTGATGGGCATAGCAGGCTCCGCGCTGTGAGAGGTGATATGTCGCACAGTGACATGGGGCGACCGAGTGGAAAAGGGCGAAATGGGGGTTGCGATTCGGTGCTGGTCTTGAAAGGGTGCGGCCATCTTTTGGAGCACCCGCGCAGATACGCGGCCTCCCGACTCATCCCGAAACATATTGGAGACGACTTATGGCCGAAGTTAAGGCAGGCGACACCGTACATTTGCACTATACTGGCACATTGCTGGACGGCACCACTTTCGACAGCTCGGAGGGCCGTGACCCGCTGGCGTTCGAAGTAGGCTCCGGTCAGATCATTCCTGGCCTTGATGTGGCTATTCCCGGCATGAAAGTCGGCGACAAGAAGATCGTAAAGATCGGTGCAGACGACGCATACGGCCAAGCGAACCCCGAAATGCGCCAAGCGGTCCCGCGTGAAGGCATCCCTGCGGATATCCCGCTGGAAGTTGGCATTCAGTTGCAGATGCAGACACCTGACGGGCAGGCGATGCCTGTGACCGTCGTAGAAGTAGACGAAGCAACAGTGACGCTCGACGCGAACCACCCGTTGGCGGGTAAAGATTTGCAGTTTGATATCGAACTGGTGCAAATCGACGCCGCATAAGCGTCTAAAGGGGGGAGGGGCGCTGCCCCGTTTTTGCCTATAGGCAAAAACCTCCCGTTTGATGTTGGCGAGTTAGAGAAAGGCGCAGTCTGCGAAATGCAGGCGGCGCCTTTTTTACGGACGAGTATAGAGCGTCGGGAACCAATCATCACGCAGGCGTTGGCCTTGTTCCATATTGTGGTCTGGAAACGGCGGCGATGTCGGACCGGGGCGCTGGGTATAGCGGGCATCATCACCCAGCAAGCGCAGCGAAAAGGCGCGACGGCGTGCTGACGCCGTATTCCCACGAGCGCCGTGCAGGATGCCATAGTTGAAAGCGACCGCATCCCCCGGTTCCATATGCCACTCGCGAATATCCATTGCCTCTGCATCCGGATCAGGGACTGGCATGTAGGGGGCTGGGTCAAAGAATGGTTCGTTCTTGGCCCATTTTGTTGGCAGGACGGGTTTCTCCCACAAATGAGAGCCCGCCACACAGCGCAAAGTTGCGTCCGTGACGGGATCAAGCGGGGACCAGAAGCTCACGTTTTGCTGACCCTCAACGAAGTAGTAAGGACCGTCCTGATGCCATGGAGTTGCCATCGTCGTGCCTGGTTCTTTTACCAGCACATGATCATGGAAAAGCTGCACGGTGTTGGACTGCATGAGGTCGGCAGCGACCTCGGCGGCCGGTGACGCTTTGATGACGTCCTGAAATTCGGCGATCCGCTGCCAATTGCAGTAGTCGTCGAAAAATAGCCCCTTTTCCCCAGCCTTGTCGTTGTTGGACGCGTAGGGACCAGGGGTTTCCATGTTGCGGGCGATTCCTGCGCGCAGGGTCTCGACGTGATCTTTGAACAGGCCGCGAATAATCACCACACCGTCACGCTGATAGGTGTCGATGTCGGATTGCGTCAAAATCGGGTGGGGCATCAGGCTTTCTTGCGCAGACGTATGACCACATCAACGGATGCGATTTCCGCACCTTCGGGTGCGTCGGGCAGTCGTGCGATCACCAACTGATCTGAGGGGGCGTCGGTAAGGCGCGCCTCGTCCTCCCAAAAGAAATGCGGGTGATCATGGGTATTGGTGTCGAAATAGCTGCGCGAACCGTCAACGGTGACTTCTTGGAGCAGCCCCGCATCACAAAATGCGCGCAAGGTGTTGTAGACTGTCGCGAGTGAGACGCTGTCGGCCCCGTCTTTTGCGGCGTCAAACAGGCTTTCTGCGGTGACATGGCGGTGCTGGCCATCGCCAACAAGCAGCGCGGCAAGCGTCAAGCGCTGACGTGTGGGGCGCAGTCCCGCCGTTGCGAGCCACTTGGTTCCGGTTTCCAGCATTGTGTCAGACATGATCGACCTCATTGCGAACTGGTCTCAATATAGAGCGCGGTGCAGAGGTTTTTCAATTGGAAATGCTGCGACAGATGCGCCAAGAGATATTCCCGTTGCATATTTGGTGGAATTGAGGCGGTTTATACGGGCGGCACCCCTCTTGCAGGTTTGCGGATCACGGTGTTAGGTGAGCAGCAACATAAAAAGACGCGCAGGAGAATGACCCATGGCCGATTACCCCACAAGTTTTGACAAAGAAGCGCTGCTTAAATGCGCGCGGGGCGAATTGTTTGGCGAGGGAAATGCACAATTGCCCGCGCCGCCGATGCTGATGATGGACCGTATTACCGAAGTTTCGGCTGATGGTGGTGCACATGGTAAGGGCCATATCGTAGCCGAATTCGACATAACGCCAGACCTGTGGTTTTTCGAATGCCACTTTCCGGGAAACCCGATCATGCCAGGATGTCTTGGTCTTGATGGCTTGTGGCAGCTGACGGGGTTCAACCTCGGCTGGCGTGGCTGGCAGGGGCGCGGTTATGCGCTGGGCGTGGGCGAAGTAAAACTCACCGGAATGGTACGTCCCGACCGTAAGATGCTGACCTATAAGATCGACTTCACCAAAGCGATCCAGACACGCCGCCTGACGATGGGTGTGGCCAGTGGTACGGTCGAAGCGGATGGTGAGGTGATCTATCAAGTGACGGACATGAAAGTGGCGCTGAGCGAGAGCTGATCCTCAGAAGAAGGCGAAATTGTCTTCCTCCATCAGCTCTTCGAGGGCGGCTTCATGCTCTAGCTGGATCAGGATGCGCTGGTCCGTTTCCTCAATGGACAGCATTCCATAGCTGGTGCCGTCCAGCATGATGTTGGTCGCACTCAGGTCGGAAATGTCGTTTGTTTTCGAAAACCCTGACAGCAGAATCTTGTCTTCCCCGATCTCAAAATCCTCGATGCGATCAAGGTGTTGAGCGCGCGCGGGGGCATCGCCTGATAGGTTGTTCCAGTTCAACAAGTCTTCGTCTGAATAGGCAAAGGTGTCCTTGCCCGTCCCGCCCCATGCGAGGTCCTTGTCTCGCCCGCCGCGCAGCCAGTCATCACCACGTCCGCCGAACAAAGTGTCGTTGCCCTGACCGCCTGTCAGAGTATCGTGGCCACGTTGCCCGTGCAGGCGGTCGCTCCAACCGCCACCGATGAGCTTGTCATGGCCCGTCCCCGCCCAAAGGGTATCGCGGCCAGCACCGCCCATGAGCATGTCGTTGCCCTCGGAGCTATATATTCTGTCGTTCCCGCTGCCGCCATTCAGCTGATCTGCATTGTCGCCCCCGCTCATCCGGTCATTGCCCGCGCCGCCAAAAAGGATATCTCGCCCTGCTTGCCCCCGCATCACATCGTCGCCCTGCGCCCCCATCAGGCTGTCATCGCCGCTGCCCCCTTCGAGAACATCGTCGCCTGTATCGCCCGACAATGTGTCATGCTCGCTTCCGCCAAAAAGGTAGTCGTGCCCCGTACCTCCCATCAACAGATCATCGTCAAGGCCCCCTGCAAGACTGTCATTGCCTGCGCCGCCCGACAAAGTGTCGTGCCCTTTGCCTGCATTGATCAGGTCGTCGCCGTCGCGCCCCTCGAAACGGCTGTCGGTGATGTCCCTCGACAGTTGAGCGTTGCGCAAGCGGGTGTCATAGATGGCATCGTCGCCGACAGAACCGACGAAATCATCATCGATTTCGGAGCCGCCAATGTTGCGCGTCGTATCAAAATCTAAGTCCCTCTGGACTAAATCAGTGGGCACTTCGTTTACTTGATCGATGAATTTCACACGGGCATCGGGGGCGCGGCTCGCCTGCTGCATCGCCTCCAGATCGGCAGCATCAAGGAAATGCCGCTCCGTCCCGCCGTCCCGCGCGCCCTCAAGCGCAAAAAACGCGTTCTCGCCAATCTTGATCCACTGCTGATCCTTGAACGCGAACAGATGCACATCGTCTGGAAGATTGCCCAAATCGAGGACTTCATCGTCGAGCATCAGCGTGTCCTCGGATGCGTTGAAATCGTCGATGCGGCCAATAACTGCGCCACGCGCCGCGTTGGCATTCACAAACGAAAAGGTATCGGCGCCTAGTCCACCATAAGCATGGTGCCCTTGATAATTAACCTGCTCGCCGTCACTGCTGCGAAAGCGGTCCGCCCCCTTGGTCAGGTCCATAACCAACGTATCGTCGCCGTCCATCCCGAACATATGAGCCTGACCGGCACCGGGAATTGCCGCATAAAGGTAGTCATCGCCATTGCCGCCACGCAAACCGGTTGTGCCCGATCCATTGGTCGCAATCAGCCTGTCATTACCGTCACCTCCCACAAGCGTATCCGCACCGCCGCCACCAATAAGCGTGTCATTGCCATCTTTACCTTCAAGGCGCTCTGGGCGGCCATCGCTCGTGATGCGGTCGTTTCCATTTGTGGTTCTACCTTGGATCATTTCGGATTCTCCGGTCAAAGGGGAACCCTGTCAGCATTGCCTCCTCATGGGCGGGAGGCTTAATTGATGCCTGTATGGCAACAGTTGGTTGCCAAATAGTTGATTGTTTACTGACAAATCCTTACCGCCAGAGGCAGGCAATGCAGGCTAGCGGCTTGCACCATGGCGCGGCCCTGCCTTATGAAGGAGACAGCAAGAATAGGGAGTTCTGCATATGCGTCGCGTCGTGGTCACAGGATTGGGCATCGTCTCATCCATCGGGAACAATGCAACCGAGGTCAAAGCATCGCTAAAGGCCGGCACCAGCGGGATTGTCGCGTCTGAGGAAATGGCCGAGCACGGCTTTCGCAGTCGGGTCGCAGGCACGCTCAAGATCAACCCGTCAGAGCATATCGACAAGCGGACCTTTCGCTTCATGGGGCCGGGTGCGGCCTATGCCTATCTCGCGATGGGCCAAGCGATCGAGGATGCGGGTCTGGGCGAGGATATCGTCTCCAACCCGCGTACAGGTCTGGTTGCGGGTTCAGGTGGGCCGTCCACCTCTGCAATGCTCACCGCGCATGAAATCGTGAAGACGACTGGAGCGACCAAACGGATCGGACCCTTCGCTGTGCCAAAGTGCATGAGCTCAACCGTGAGCGCGAACTTGTCCACGGCCTATAAGATTAAAGGCATCAACTATTCCATCACCTCCGCCTGTTCCACGTCGCTGCACTGCATCGGGAACGCGGCAGAGCAGATTATGATGGGTAAGCAGGACGTTATGTTCGCAGGCGGCGGGGAAGAACTCGACTGGACCTTGTCTTGCCTGTTCGACGCCATGGGCGCGATGAGCAGCAAATATAACGACACACCAGAACTTGCGTCCCGTGCGTTTGACCAAAACCGTGATGGTTTTGTGATCTCTGGTGGCGGCGGCATGGTGGTGCTCGAAGACCTCGACCACGCCCTCGCACGTGGCGCGAAGATTTATGCGGAAGTCACGGGTTATGCTGCGACTTCGGATGGTCACGACATGGTCGCGCCATCAGGTGAAGGCGGAGAACGTGCGATGCGTCTGGCGCTTTCCACACTGCCAGAAGGCCGCAAGGTCAGCTATATCAACGCACACGGGACCTCCACTCCCGTAGGCGACGTGGGCGAGATCGAAGCCGTACGCCGTGTCTTTGGTCAAGGTTCTACTCCGCCTGTCAGCTCTACCAAATCGATGACGGGTCACGCGCAGGGTGCTGCTGGCGCGTTGGAGGCGATTTTCTGCCTGATGATGCTTGAGGATGATTTTATCACCCCGTCCATCAACGTGCAGACATTGGATGAGCGTTTGGATCCTGCGGAGATCGCTACCACACGCGTCGATAACGCGGGGCTGGATTCCGTTATGACCAACTCCTTCGGGTTTGGCGGTACCAACGGATCAATGATCCTTTCGAAATACAAAGCGTAGGATCAAAAATATGACCGGAATGTTGCACGGAAAACGTGGCCTGATTATGGGCGTCGCCAATGAGCGCTCGATCGCTTGGGGCATCGCAAAAGCGATGGCCGAAGCGGGGGCCGAGCTTGCCTTTACCTATCAGGGAGATGCCTTTGGTAGCCGTCTCAAGCCGCTGGCCGAGAGTGTCGGATCCGACTTCATGGTCGACGTGGATGTCACCGATGATGCTTCTCTCGACACTGCGTTCGAGCAGTTAGGCGCACGTTGGCCCACAATTGATTTTGTGGTTCATGCCATTGCGTTTTCGGACAAATCCGAGCTGACAGGCCGCTTCCTCAATACCAGCCGTGCGAACTTTAAACACTCCATGGATATTTCCGCTTACAGCTTTATCGAAGTGGCGCGCCGCGCACATCCGATGATGACGGAGAATGGCGGCACCCTGATTACGTTGACCTACCAAGGGTCGAACAAAGTCGTGCCGAACTATAACGTTATGGGCGTGGCAAAAGCGGCTCTGGAATCAGCGACACGCTATCTCGCCAATGATCTGGGACCAGAGGGCATTCGCGTTAACGCCATCTCTCCAGGCCCGATGAAGACGCTGGCAGGGGCGGCCATTGGCGGTGCGCGCAAAACGTACAAACACGCAGGGATGAATGCCCCCATGCGTGAGAACGCGACACTGGAAGCTGTGGGCGGCACAGCTGTCTATCTGGCCTCTGACGCGGGCGCATGCACCACGGGTGAGATCATCCATGTCGATGGCGGCTTTCACGTGCTCGGCATGCCACAGGCAGAAAACCTCTGAGCGGACCGCCCAAACTAAACCAGCCGCGATTTTTCTGGCGACGAGTTTTGGCGTTGCTCGTTGATTGGGCGCTGGTGTTTGCGGTGACGACGTTGCTTTTGTTGCCGTTTTTGCGCCCTGACGAGACGGGGGTGCGCCTTGCAGGCGCGCCACTGACGTTCACTACATGTAAAAACGTTACTAGCTTGCCACAACATTTGTTGGACTTGGTCGCGCCCGAGACGGTGGCGCGGGCCACGCTATGCGAGGTGCGCCCATTTGGTATCTACAACGGACGCGACCTCACAATGGTCTATGCGCTCAAAGAGACCTCCAGCCGTTCTGGAGACGAGGACAGTATCGTCTCGCGAACTAGAACCACATCGACCTCGCGCATTCTGACAGTGGCATTGGGGGCTGATGACCAAGTAATACAAGTTATTACGCCGCAAAATGTCGCAATTCCACTGGTCCTGATTATCCTCAGCGCGGTATTTATCGCACGCAGTGGGCAAACACCGGGCAAACGCTTGGCAGGTTTGCGTGTTCAAGGGCAGGGGTGCGCGATGTGCCGTGAGGTCCGTCGTCTTGGGTTATTCGTTCTCTTCGGCGGGATTTCGATGGCATCTGGCCTGCTATCTAAGGACATGATCACAGGAGCTGCCCAAGTACCAGTTTGGTTGGTCTTAATTTTTGGGCTGGTACTTTTCACGGCTTTCGTAGCCGTCTACATCTGGCCGCTGATCCGGTGGCGGGGTGCGATGCCCTATGACCGCGCGACCGGTTTTGAGGTGGTGCGCGCGATTTAGGCGGTGGAAGGGCGCTGGCCCTTCCTTGACCCTAGGCCAGCTCAGATAGACCTTAGCTGATATCGAGCGGCGGTAGCGATTTTACCACGTCATCGACAGCTTTCATCTGGGTCAGAAACGGCTCCAGCTTGTCGAGGGGCAGGGCACTTGGTCCGTCGCACAGGGCCTTGTCAGGCTCGGGGTGCGCTTCAAGAAAGAGACCCGCCAGTCCGACACCCAGACCAGCACGGCCCAGTTCTGCCACTTGGGCGCGGCGGCCACCTGAGGCCGCACCGCCCGGCGCACGCATTTGTAGGGCGTGGGTGACGTCAAAGATGATCGGCGCATCATCGGATATTTCGCGCATGGTGCGCAGACCCAGCATATCGACCACCAGATTGTCATACCCAAAACACGCACCGCGTTCGCACAGCATGATCTGATCATTGCCGCATTCGCGTAATTTTTCGACGATGTTTTGCATCTGTGGCGGGCTGATGAATTGCGGTTTCTTAACGTTGATCACGGCACCTGTCGCGGCCACTGCTGCAATCAGATCGGTTTGTCGTGCGAGGAAGGCGGGTACTTGGAGGATGTCGCAGACTTCGGCCACGGGCGCGCATTGCGCCTCGGTGTGGATGTCGGTGATGACGGGGACGCCAAATGTCTCTTTGATCTCTTGAAAAATCTTCAAACCTTCTTCCATCCCCGGACCACGGTAACTGTGGATGGAGGACCGGTTTGCCTTGTCGAAGGATGCCTTGAACACATAAGGGATGCCCAATTTTTGGGTCACTTCGACATATTTTTCGGCAACCTGCATCGCTAAATCGCGGCTTTCGAGAACGTTCATGCCCCCGATGAGAGTGAAGGGCAGGTCATTGCCCAGCGTCAGGTTTGCTACGTTGATATGGGTCATATTCGGGTTCCTTCGCGGGGTTATCTTAGGGGCGGTGTCTGCCAAAGCCAGACTTTCATCCCGCCGTGTGCGATGGCGGGGCCTTGGGGT
Source organism: Sulfitobacter sp. (assembly GCA_036964385.1). Lineage (GTDB taxonomy): Bacteria > Pseudomonadota > Alphaproteobacteria > Rhodobacterales > Rhodobacteraceae > Sulfitobacter. Next base: position 31,293 of record JBALTK010000003.1, read on the forward strand.
TTCCACGGCAGTTTTGTTGCCTTGGCCAATGCAGGCTCGGACGTGACAAGGGCCACGCGCCACCCTTTAAAGCGGGTGAGCAGCGTTTGCCCCAACGTACCATAAAGCGGGTAGAGCAGGTTCTTGTTACCGATCCGCGCGCCGTAGGGTGGGTTCACAATCACTAGGCCCTTGGGGCCATCAGGCGGCGTCAGCTCTCCGGCGGCGTGGTTGACGAATTGGGTGAAGGTTCCAACGCCTGCGCGGTCTGCGTTTGCTTTTGCCATGCGGACGGCACCTGCGTCTCGGTCTGAGCCGTAGTAGCGCGAAGTTGGCGTGGTTGTGGTGGTTTCTTTCATCGCCTCAAAGACATCAGCGTCATAATTCCCAAGATCTTGGAACGCGAAATGGCGCGTGCGACCAGGCAGAAAACCCGCCGCGATCTCGGCCGCTTCAATGACAAAAGTGCCAGAGCCGCACATAGGGTCGACCACGGGTTCCGCACCCGTATAACCCGCTTGGCGCAGCATCAGGGCGGCCAGCGTTTCGCGCATGGGTGCTTTGCCAACGGCTTCTTTATGGCCGCGTTTGTGCAGGCTTTCACCAGAGGTATCGAGGCTGAACAGCACGTTGTTGTCGTCAATGCGGACCTTGAGAACCAGCGTAGCTTCGGGATCAAGAGTGAGTCCGTGCGTGTCGGTTAGCGCCGTCTCGATCCGCTGGGTTGCAGCACCAGCGTGATAGATTTTCGACGCTTTGGTTGTGACTTGGACACGCAGGGGGATGTCTTTGCGGAGCAACTCGCCAAAGGGAAACTTCCTGCTGCGTTTGTCGAGTTGCGCCAGATGGAAGGCCAAAAAGCCGCCGATGCGGGCCAGCACCCGCGTGGCCCCGCGCAATACAAGATTGGCGCGCCAAACATCGGGCCAGTTACCCTGAAAGGTCACGCCCCCCGGCACGGCAACAGCGCCCGCAAATCCGCGCTCCAGCGCTTCTTCGCACAACACAGATTCCAGACCGGGAACGGTGACTAAAAAAATCTCAAAAGTTTGGGGTGTATCCATAACCTTCCATCTAGGGGCTAGAGCCTCGCGCTGCACGTTCTTTTTGCGCTCAATGTCAAAATTTGGCCGCGTTTGGGGGGCAAACTGATCCTATGACATTATCTGAGACATATCGCGCAGAACGCCTAATCGACCGCCGCTCCCGCGGGCGCAAAGCCCGCATAGCAGGGAGAATCATCGGCTTTGGCCTGATGGCTTGCTTGATTGTGGCCATTCGGACGAACCCTGAACTGCGTGCAATGGTGGATAATGCAGCCCTTGCCGTCATCAGCGCAGCGATGCCCGAGGCGGAGGATGGCGCGGAACAGCATGACGCAGCCGTAGCCGAACTTGGCCTTGATGCGCAAAGCAGTGAAGTGGCGCCTACGATGCCTGTCGGTACCGGATCTACGGTTAAGCCCGCCGTGCGCCAAATGCCTGAGAGTAGGGTTAAAATCCATCGGGGCGGGATCGTAAAAGACTAACTCTCGAGCGCTTTTCGTAGATGCTGTGCATCCTAGGGGTTAGTGTTGCGCGCTGTCGCGTTGATTCCTGTCTCGGCTATCGCTTCCATCGTGCTTGCCTTGAGTAACTTAGCAGGCGCGCTCAGCACGATCAGGTGATCGCGAAGTTCGAGACACCATTGCAGATCGTCATTGTGCTTGGCAGCACGCATCAATTCGTCGACCTCGCCAACGAGTTTTGCCATCTGCGCGGCGCTCTTCGTTGTGCCAAAGGTGCCAAGAGGGGTGGGGTTGCCATCGTACCGGCCCAGCGTTCCCGTTACACAAGCGCGGGCGGAACAGCTTGCTTTTCCATAAAACTCACCCAGCCAAGGCAGGTCGATTAAAGCAATCGGCAGTGTCAGCGTCGCGGCAATATCATCAAGCGAAAGGCCCGTATCCAAGTCCGCCAGCATGATAAGGCTCTGCGCCCACGCCGCGAAATCACGATAGGGCGGTTCACATCTTCGGGGCCAGCGGTGTGATGCTCTTTCTAAACTGGGTCTCGTTGTGCGCGATCAGACGTTCGTTTAGCATGCGTAGCCGCCGTTTTGCGCGCTACCCCTTGCGCTGTGTTAGAACCACTGCCCCGGTTCCATCAGGCCCAAATCCAGCAACTGACGGGAATGCCATTCAAAGGGGGCTGAGTTATGCCATTTGAAAGTGTCGATTTCATAGCGGCTGCCTGGATTGGTTTTTAGCGCCTTTGCCGTACGGAACGAGCAGATCGTGGCAGTCAAATTATGGTGCCATTTGCAGGCGTAGGTATTGTATTCTTCTTCCGAGAAGGTGTGATCTTCGCGTAGTTTAAGACCAGGGATGGCGCGGAAAATCGAAATGCGATCAATCTTGCGCCGTGCGGACGGGACATGTTCTTCATAACGCCAGCGCAGGCCACCATAGAAATCAAGCTGGCGTTCCTTGGGGTGACCTTCGTTCAGCATGTCAGGGCGCGCCAAAGCGTAATAGCCAGAGCGGTCGAGATGCGCGCGTTCAAGTGAGACTGCATCGGGGGCAGCGTCCAGATCGTCCGTGTAGAGGTCAATGATATACGTCAGCATTGAATCGCGGCGCTCTTCGGTGTGGAAGGCCAGCATTTCGGTGATCGCGCGGGTCTCGCAGAACGGGTAGAACAGGAATTCCGCATTGTAGCAGTAGTATATCCACTGACCGGGGGCTGCGTTGATAATAGTATTGACCGCCGCCTCAGTTGCCCCTTCGACGGAGAGGTCAGAATCAATGCGGTGTACGGTTTCTTGCAAATCGCGCGGCAGATCAAAAACGGCTGGCATAAGCGCCAATACATGACCAAACCCCAACTGCAGGTGGTGGCGCAGGGTTGTATCCACTTCCACATCGTCCTCGACCAGCACAATGGCGATCGGACCTTTTGCGAGAGCCGCTTTCTGCTTGGTCACAAAATTTTTGAGGGACGTGTAGCGCATATTGTCCATAGATACCTGTATCACCATCATTGGGTTTTGCAGTAGAATCGGTTAAATCGCCGTGCATTGCAAGATGCCGCACACGCTGTTACCCCCCGCGACATCCCACTTCCGACCTTTCATGCGCAGGCTTATCCTATGTCCGAGACAAAAACAGACGCCCCTAAGAAGCTCTTTATCAAGACCTACGGCTGTCAGATGAATGTCTATGACAGTGAGCGGATGGCCGAGAGCCTTGAGGGATATGTCGCTACGGACAAGGCGGAAGATGCAGATATGATCCTGCTCAACACCTGCCACATCCGTGAGAAGGCAGCGGAGAAAGTGTACTCCGAGTTGGGCCGCATGAAGCCACTTAAAGAGCTGAACCCGAACCTCAAGATTGGGGTGACGGGATGCGTGGCGCAGGCCGAAGGCGCCGAGATCATGCGCCGCCAGCCTGCGGTTGATCTGGTTGTGGGCCCGCAATCCTATCACCGCTTGCCCCAGATGGAGGCGCGGGTGCGTGAGGGTAAGACAGCCCTCGACACCGATTTCCCCGAAGAGGACAAGTTCAACCACCTCAAAGGGCGCGGCACCAAAGCCAAGCGCGCGCCAGCGGCCTTTCTCACCGTGCAAGAGGGCTGTGATAAATTCTGCGCCTTCTGCGTAGTTCCCTACACACGCGGTGCAGAGGTATCCCGCCCCGCCGAGCAGGTTGTGCGCGAAGCCCAAGAACTGGTTGAACGCGGCGTGCGCGAAGTCACGCTGCTGGGCCAGAACGTCAACGCTTATCACGGTGGCCAAACCTTGGCCCAGCTGATCCGTTCACTGGCCAAGGTCGATGGCTTGGAGCGTATCCGCTATACCACCAGCCACCCCAATGACATGGACGACGATCTGATCGCGGCCCATGCCGACACGCCTGAATTGATGCCTTACCTGCACCTGCCTGTGCAGTCCGGCTCTGACCGCATCCTCAAGCGCATGAACCGCAGCCATACCGCCGAGAGCTATCTCAAGTTGATCGAGCGTATTCGCGAGGTCCGCCCCGACATCATGATGTCAGGCGATTTCATCGTTGGCTTCCCCGAAGAGACCGAGGAAGACTTCCAAGCCACAATGGATTTGGTCGAGCAGGTTAACTACGGTTACGCCTACAGCTTTAAATATTCCACGCGCCCCGGCACGCCCGCAGCAGAGCGCCCGCAGGTTGATCCTGCGGAAGCTGACGAACGCCTGCAACGCCTCCAAGCACTGATCAGCCGCCAACAGTACGCTATTCAGGAAAGCATGGTCGGCCGCGATCTGTCGGTTCTGGTTGAGCGTGCTGGGCGGCAGGATGGCCAGATGTTGGGCAAATCGGAATATCTGCATTCCGTACACATCGACAATGCCACGGCACAGATTGGTGATGTGGTGCGCGTGCGTTGCACACGTGCCATGACCAACTCCCTTACAGCCGTCGAAATCTAACGCTTGGCGATGCCGCGCTGGTCTAACCGCCAGCGCAGCAATGTCACACGGTCCTGACCAAAGAACGGCTCTCCCTCAAAAACGAAGCACGGCACGCCCCAATGGCCTGCTGCCTCCAAGGCTGCCTGATTGGCGTCTAATTCGGCCAGATGGTCACCGCCTTCAATTGCGGCGTCCATCTCTCCTAGATCAAGGCCCGCGCGGGACGCTGCAAGGGCGAGGTGCTCGCCCTTATCCCAATCTTTTGTCCCGCCAAACAACAGATGCGCCACTTCTTTGGCAAACGGCACGCCCAATCCGCGCCGCTCTGCCTCCACCCCGTAAGAGCTCAGGCGAAAGATATAAGGCTGGTCGGACGCGATTTTCATCGTGGTCAGGTTTTGGACAATCGGATCGGGGGAGGGCCAGTGGGCGGGCATCTCCATAAACTCTGCGCGGCGCGGCCAGTCGAGCAGAATGTACTTTGCCCAAGCCGCCTTTGCCGGATCGAAAAAATCGGGTTTACGCACGGCGATAGGCAAAACAGGCCGCAGGGCCACGCGAACATCATAATCCGCGCGCAGCGCCATCATGTCAGGCGTTGCGAGATAGGAGTACGGGCTGCGGAAAGACCAATACACATCGATCAGCGGCAGGTCCTTCGAAGTAGCTTTCAGTGACATAAGAAATTCCAATCAACAGCTTGGTAGACTTCAATCGTGCACCAAATACGTGTGGTAAGTCGCGTGGATTCGCATCTACGCGATATCCCGATCCACCAGATTTGGTGGAATTTGCCCGTTTGCTTCCCCGATATGGGCTAAATGTACGAATTTTACTTCAGTTGTTGCCTGATTGCGCACATTGTTCTTTCCTCATCGTGTTGATTTGCTTACCGTTAGACCATGTGGGGACGATCAGGACTGCTGCCGTAGTCTAAAAATGATTACCCCGGGGGAATGATAAAAGGAAAAGAGCTGTGGCTAACACACTTTTCAAAGTAATGCGCATGGCTGCAGGGGCAGCGCTTGTTGCTACTCTGGCATTGCAAGGCGCTGCTGTAAGCGCGCAAACGAAATCACAACAGGGCCGCGATAAAGGCCAGTACATTCCAACCATCTGGGTTGACCCCGATGGGTGTGAGCACTGGGTAATGGATGATGGTGTCGAAGGCTACATGACGCCGCACACCAACCGTCAGGGTATCCCTGTTTGTCGCCGTGGTAACGTCTGTGGCGTTATGCAAAGCGATCAGTTCTTTGCAACAAACTCTGCGCGGATCTCGAAAAACGGTCAGGCACGTCTGAACCAGTTTTTCCGCAATAACCAAGCCACCAGCTATATCATCACTGGCCATACAGACAGCCGCGCCTCTGATGCATATAACATGCGCCTGTCGCTCAACCGTGCAAACTCGGTTGCGAAAGTCGCAAAAGCATCTGGTGCACGCATCGCGGATGTTCGTGGATACGGTGAGCGTCAGCCCGCTGCCTCTAATGGCTCCTCATCCGGCATGGCAAAGAACCGCCGCGTCGAAATCATTTGCGTTCGCTGAGGGAATAATCACATGAACATTCTTAAAATCACCGCTCTTGTGGCTTTCGCGTCCGTTGTATCCGGATGTGAAGATTTTCAGGTGCAGGCAAACGGCCCCGACAAAACAATCGACAAAGGCATCGATAAAAAACACCTGAGCCAGCTTGAAGCAGGCATCTGGGTTGATCCAAACGGGTGTGACCACTGGATCATTGATGACGGTGTTGAGGGCTATCTCTCCGCACGTCTGGACAAATACGGCAAGCCTGTCTGCTCTGGCGTGGCCCCACCGACCCATACAGTCGGCGATTTCAAAAAGGGCGGCACAAGCATCATCGGCGATCCGATCTGATCTTGGCGTTTGTTTTACTGATATCAAAAGGGCCGGAGTGTATTGCACTGCGGCCCTTTTTGCGTGGACGCACTGGCAAAGTTCGCACCTGCGCCCTATCTGATGAATCCTGTCGCTCGAAAGGACACCGCTCTTGACCACATCTGATCTGATCACTGCTGAATCCGGCCCTCCAGGGCCAGTGCTTGAATTTTCTGACAACCGCTTGCTGATTGATCTGTGTGGTCCATACGACCAGTACCTTGCCGCGATTGAAAAGGCGCTGGACGTCCAGATTGTGCGACGCGGCAATTTTCTGACACTGCTCGGGGAGGCGCAGCCGACCGAAGCAGCGGCCCAAGTGCTTCAATCGCTTTATGCGAGGCTTGAGGGAGGGCGCGGGGTTGAGCCTGCGGATGTGGATATGATCCTACGGATGGGCAATTCCGCAACCGATACAGGCGTGCGTGCAGGTGATCAGATCGAGATGCCGATTGCCCACAGCTTTGAGATCCAGACCCGTAAGAAGCGGGTGGAGCCGCGTACCAAAGCGCAAAAAGACTATGTGAAATCACTGTTCAACAACGAGCTGGCCTTTGGCATCGGGCCTGCCGGGACGGGCAAAACCTATCTCGCTGTGGCTGTGGGCGTGTCGATGTTCTTGTCGGGCAAGGTGGATAAAATTATTCTGAGCCGTCCCGCTGTAGAGGCAGGGGAGCGTTTGGGCTTTCTTCCAGGCACGCAGGATGAGAAAATAGACCCCTACATGCAGCCGCTCTATGATGCGCTCAACGACTTCTTGCCGGGCAAGCAGTTGGCGAAGCTGCGCGAAGAAAAAACCATCGAAATCGCACCGCTGGCCTTCATGCGGGGCCGTACTCTTTCCAACGCATTTGTCGTGCTGGATGAGGCACAGAACGCCACGACCATGCAGATGAAGATGTTTCTGACACGGTTGGGGGAGGGGTCGCGCATGGTTATCACAGGCGACCGTACCCAGATCGATTTACCACGCGGGCAGGCGTCTGGCTTGGCCGATGCGGAACGGATGCTCAAGCATATCCCGAAAATCGGCTTCAACTATTTCACGTCCAAAGATGTTGTGCGCCACCCGTTGGTCGCAGCCATCATTGAAGCATACGAAGCAGAGGCAGAGCGCGCCCTGAACCGCGACAGGTGAATACACTCGACATCCTAATCGAAGCGCCTGTCTGGGATGAGGGAATGCTCGCACCGCTGGCGGAGCGCGCCGTGGAAGCGACGCTGCATCACATGCAGCTTGACCCCGAGGCGTGCGAAGTTGCTGTGCTGGCGTGCGATGACGCCCGCATCGCCACACTGAACGCCGAGTTCAGGGACAAACCGACCCCGACAAATGTCCTCAGCTGGCCGACCCAGCCCTTGGCCCCTCCCGCCGAGGGAAAGGCCCCGCCAAAGCCCGAGCGCGGCTTTGACGACATGTTCGAGTTGGGTGATATCGCCCTGAGCTATGACACATGTCGGCGCGAGGCAGAGGCGGCGGGGAAACCATTTTCCGACCATCTGACACACCTGATTGTGCATGGCACCCTACATTTGCTAGGGTACGATCACATCACCGACGGCGATGCCGCGCTTATGGAGCGGATCGAAGTCGAAATTCTTGGCAATTTGGGTCTGGATGACCCATATACTGCCGATATCACGATCACAGGCGCTCCCTAGGGCCGCCGCTTCCAGAGACAGGACCCAATGGGCGACACTGACGGATCTTCTACAGCTGCGCAAAGCGCGCAGGACCAAACCCTCCCCGAAGACATAACCCTGCAAGATGCGGGCGATACTGGTAAGACCGGATTTTTCAGCCGTGTTATTGGCGCACTCAGCCCCTCTGACAACTCGGCCGACATAACGCCGACACCATTGAGCCCTTATCGGGGCGCCACCGGAATGGGCAATCTGCGCCGCATGCGCGTAGACGATGTGATGATCCCCAAGGCTGACATTACTGCCGTCAGCGTGACCTCAACACTGGAAGAGCTGGTCAGCGTTTTCAAAGATAGCGGCCTCACGCGGTTGCCTGTTTATGACGGTACGCTCGACACGCCCGTGGGCCTTGCCCACCTTAAGGATCTTGCGCTTCAGTTCGGATTTAACGGCAAGCCCAAGAATTTTAATCTGGCCGAAATGGTTCGCCCGCTGGTGTTTGTGCCGCCGTCGATGACCATCGGCGTGTTGCTGACCAAGATGCAGGCAGAGCGGCGTCATATGGCGTTGGTTATTGATGAATACGGC
>JBALTK010000004.1:0-39211 GCA_036964385.1 Sulfitobacter sp.
ACCTCGCCTGCGTGGTTGGACGGGGCATGGGTCATCAATGATGTGGTCTCGATCAGCTATATCCGAATTGCGATCTTCGTTCTCGCGCTCCTTTTCCTTGCCCTTTTCCTGTTCATCATGAAGCGCACACGCCTTGGGCTGGAAACCCGCGCCGTCACCCAGAATCCCCGCATGGCGGCCAGTATGGGGATCAACCCCGACCGCGTGAACATGCTGACCTTCGGTCTTGGTTCTGGCATTGCGGGCATCGCTGGTGTGGCGATTGGGCTGTTTGCCAAAGTGACCTCGGAGATGGGCAGCGATTATATCGTTCAAAGTTTTATGACCGTGGTTGTCGGTGGTGTCGGCAACATCTGGGGCACATTGGCGGGCGCTGCGATGATTGGCGGCTTCCAAAAGGGGGTCGAGTTCCTGAACCCCTCGAACACGCTGGCGGCACAGACTTACATGATCATCTTTATCATCATCTTCATCCAATTCCGGCCAAGGGGTATCATCGCCCTCAAAGGCCGCGCGGCAGGAGATTGAGCCATGCACAGATCCTTCATCGCACGTAACCCGTCCGTCCTGATCTTTCTCAGCATATTGGCGCTGTTCACCCTCTTCGTCACATTGCTGTCCGAAGGGGTCGGTATGGGGCTCATCTCTACCAGCTTCGTCAAAGTGTTGGGCAAGACCCTGTGCCTTTGTCTCATCGCCATCGCGATGGACCTGATCTGGGGCTACACGGGCATCCTGTCACTGGGACATTTTGCGTTCTTCGGGCTCGGAGGCTACATGATCGGCATGTGGCTTATGTATGAGCGCACCCGCCAGATCGTCGTGAATTCCTTGTCCGAAGGTGTGCTGCCACCGACTCCCGAAGAGATCACCGCAGGCATCGGCAACCAGATATTCGGCGTGGTGGGCAGCAGTGAGTTTCCGCTGATCTGGGCATTTGCCGATAGTCTGGTATTGCAACTGGCCTTTGTGGTGCTGGTCCCCGGCGTTCTTGCGCTGATCTTCGGCTGGCTCGCTTTTCGCAGCCGCGTTACCGGCGTTTATCTATCGATCCTGACCCAAGCGATGACACTTGGCCTGTCGCTCTATCTCTTCCAGAACGCCAGCGGACTGCGCGGTAACAACGGCTTATCCGGCTTGCAGAACCTGCCCGGCGTCACAGCCCCGCAATCGGTTGTCTCGCTCTGGTTCTTCTGGGCCTCGGCCCTCGCACTCGGGCTGGGGTATCTGCTGGTGGCGTGGGTCGTATCAGGCAAATTCGGCTCCGTCATTCGCGGCATTCGCGACAACGAAGCGCGGGTACGGTTTTTGGGCTACTCCGTCGAGACCTACAAGCTGGCCGTCTTTACCCTTACCGCTTGTATCTCTGGTATCGCAGGCGCGCTCTATTACCCCCAAGCGGGCATCATCAACCCCGCCGAGGTCGCGCCGATTGCATCCATCTACCTTGCAGTATGGGTCGCCATCGGCGGACGTGGCAGGCTCTATGGCGCGGTGATCGGCACGGCATTTGTTAGCCTCGTCTCAAGCTGGTTCACGGGCGGCCAAGCACCTGATGTGCCTTTGGGGTTCTACACGGTCAAATGGGTGGATTGGTGGCTTGTCCTGCTCGGTCTCAGCTTCGTTTTGGTCACCCTATACGCCCCGAACGGCATTGGCGGTTTGATTGATCTGTTGAAACGCAACCGCAAGGAAACAGACGCATGAGTACACTTCTCGAAGTCTCGGGCGTGACCGTCAGCTTTGACGGGTTTCGCGCCATCAACAACTTGTCGTTTCAAATCGCAGACGCGGAGTTACGCGCTGTGATCGGGCCTAACGGTGCAGGCAAGACAACGTTCATGGACATCGTCACCGGCAAAACACGCCCTGACACGGGCCATATCCTTTGGGGTGATAAAAGCATCTCTCTGATCGGTATGTCGGAGGCCAAGATCGCCCAAGCAGGTATCGGTCGCAAGTTTCAAAAGCCGACAGTTTTCGAGGAGCAGACTGTGCAAGAAAACCTGATGATGGCCTTGCGCAAGGACCGCTCGCCCTTAGCAGTGCTGTTCTTCAAACCCTCCGCTGCAGACTTTTCCCGTGTTGAGGACCTCGCAGATCAAACCGGCCTGAGTGATGCACTCCTGCGGGTGTCAGGAGAGTTGAGCCACGGGCAAAAGCAATGGCTGGAGATCGGTATGTTGCTGGCCCAAGAACCGCAGTTGTTGTTGGTAGATGAGCCTGCAGCAGGCATGACCCCCGCCGAGCGTGAAAAGACCACCGCGATCCTTGTGGAGGCCGCCAAGACCCGCGCAGTGGTGGTTGTGGAACACGATATGGAATTCGTGCGCCGCCTCGACTGCAAAGTCACCGTATTGCACGAAGGTGCGGTTCTGGCAGAAGGCACCTTGGATCACGTAACGAAAAATCAGGACGTCATCGACGTCTATCTAGGACGCTAGGATATGCTGGAATTACAAGACCTCACTCTGCACTACAGTAAATCTCAGATCCTCTATGACATCTCTCTTCACGCTAAACTGGGCGAAGTGACCTGTGTGATGGGGACCAATGGTGTCGGAAAAACCAGCCTGCTCAAAGCGATATCCGGAACGCATCCGCGCTCGGGTGGCAACGTCGCATTCAACGGTAAGAGTTTAGGACCACTGGGAGCGCATAAGATGGCCCAGATGGGGGTAGGTTATGTCCCGCAAGGTCGTGACATATTCCCTCTGCTCACCGTGCGCGAAAATCTGCAAACAGGGTTTTCCTGCTTGCCCAGATCAGAGCACTTCATCCCCGACGATATATTTGACCTGTTTCCGGTATTGAGCGAAATGGCACACCGCCGCGGGGGCGATCTGTCGGGAGGGCAACAACAACAACTAGCCATCGCACGCGCGTTGATCACCAAGCCTAAACTGCTGTTGTTGGATGAACCCACCGAAGGCATCCAGCCCAACATCATCCAACATATCGGTAAGGTCATAAGCCTGCTGCGCGACCGTGGCGACATGGCGATTATTCTGGTCGAGCAGTACTTCGACTTCGCTTTTGAACTGGCGGATCAGATCGTTGTTCTAAAGCGTGGCAGAGTGATCGAGAACGCGCCTAAAAGTCAGGTAAAACGGGAAGATATCCTGAACAGTGTTTCCGTCTGAATTGTCCAATGCTCTAGCGCAGTGAATGCACTCTCACCGACGACGGTCACTGTTGTGCGAGCAACACCGCTGATACAGGCGCGAGAGCAACTGAACCGGCACGGTCCGCAAGACCCCAAACCAACAGCGCCTCGATAGTTTCGGGACGCAGACGGCCCAGCATGATGACACCACCCTCTTGGCCTGCTTTAAACGCAGCCTGATCAAGGAAACGGCGGATCACGCGGGGCTGTTGACCCTCGCTGTCGAAATCACGAAACACTGCAGCGGCAGGAACGCCTTCTTTGAGGGCGAGCTTGGGCATGGAGTTCAGCCCCTTGCTTTGTGCAACTAGGCCATGCCCGCTGTCTTGTAGGATCCGCGTGACCTGATCGGCCACCTCGCGGGAGCCTTGCAGACCGACACCCGTTCCCTCCAAAACGCCCACGATCTCTTGCATTCCGTTGAGCGCGACGCTCAGCGACACTTCAGCATCTGTGGCGCGCGCGCCTTGCGGAAGGTTGACCATGGCCAACACGTCAAAGCCTTCGGCACGGTAGCGCTCTACCCGCTCGGCGGCGTCGCGTAGATTGGCATCCACCGCAAAACTTACTGGATAAGGAAAGCTCGACAAGGCTGGTAGGCCAATTTCGGCTGCATCCAGATCAGCGCCCGTGTCCATGAGCACAATCCCCATCAAGGGCTTGCCCTCAGGATTTTCGAACGGTTGCGCATAGGTCCGAATGGGGCGCGAGTCATCCGCCGTGTCACCTACCGCTTGGGTCACAGTCTCGACTGCTGCGGCTTCTTCATTTTCAGAGCGGTTGATCAATGTGGTTGCAGGCGTGCCCACACGTGGCCGCACAGAACCAAGTGTTCCGACCTGCGTACCCGGAACGTTAAGGACACGCGGCTTGGCTGCTTGAGCAGTCTCGGTTGCTGGCTCATCAGTCTGAGGCGCGGGGTCAACCACGATGAACGTCTCATCACCTTGCTCTTCGGAATTCATCTCTTCGCTCTGAGCTTGCTCCTGCTCGGGTTGTGGATCAACCTGCGGGGGCGCTTGCGCGGTGATTTCGGCATCTTGACCGTCGTCGGGGATCATCGGTGCAAGGGCTTGGGGGTTTGGTAGAACGGGAGCATCCTCACCTGCACGGGCAATCACGCCCTGCGGCATAGGTCGCGGCTGGGTCAGGTCGGCGGCCTCTCCCGTTTGGGGTTGCGGCAATGCTGCTGGCACAGCAGGCGTGCTGTCTAAAGTCGCTCCATCCACGGAGGGTAATGCAGATGGCGTGGAAAGCGCTGCAATGATCTCGGACTGCGGCGCGGTCACAGGTTCTGGAGTTACTTCTCCATTCAATACAGTCTCACCAAGGTCCGTCGTGGTTTGTGGCGCGAGTGCGGCAGCGCTAGGCTCTTTCGGCAATTCTTCGCCGGAAGGGGCGCGCAAACTGACCTGCGGCTGTTGTGCGGAAGGGTTGGCGCTTTTGCCTGTCACAACCACAGATGCCTGCGGTGTGCTGGCTTCGGATCCGGCCACAGGTGCAGTACTCACCACTTGCGGAGCGGGCTGTGGCTCCATCGGCACAAGAATGGAGATAACCCCCGCCACGCCAACGCTGAACACAGCGCCCAATGCAATTCCGCCTAAAATGCCCTGTGCCATAGCTTTTGCACCCCTGTCCTGTTGTCCTGCCCTACCTGCACTCCGGATATTTTCAACCGGTTAATGCGCGATGCAGCGGCCCTGCCCCTTGACGATACCGCCCAAGACTGACCATCTACTGACCAACTCTATACCCCGTCTGCACCCGCCTTCTCTAGTCCTAATGCGAAGTTTTCCCAAGATGCTCTTGTTGATCGATAACTACGACAGTTTTACCTATAATCTGGTTCACTATTTGGGCGCTTTAGGCGCGCAGATGGATATCCGTCGCAACGACACGCTGAGCGTGGACGAAGCCATGGCGCTGCACCCATCTGGCATTGTCCTGTCGCCTGGTCCTTGTGATCCCGCGCAGGCAGGTATCTGCCTTGCGTTGACCCATGCCGCAGCCGAGGCGCACATCCCGCTTTTGGGTGTATGCTTAGGGCACCAGACAATTGGTGAGGCTTTCGGCGGCAAAGTCGTGCGTGCAAATGACATTGTGCACGGCAAGATGGGACAGATGCACCACACAGGCAAAGGGTTGTTCGCCGGCCTTCCCTCGCCCTTCGCAGCGACGCGCTATCACTCTCTTATCGTTGAACGCGCTTCCCTGCCTGATTGCCTCGAAGTCACCGCAGAGCTGGAAGACGGCACGATCATGGGGCTGCAACACCGCGAGTTGCCGATCCACGGCGTGCAGTTCCATCCTGAATCTATCCGTTCCGAACATGGCCATGCCCTGTTGGAAAACTTCCTCAAGGAGGTCAAAGAGCCCGCATGAGCGAACAGCTAAAACCCCTTATTGACGCGGCGGCCAACGGCCCACTTACACGCGCGCAGGCCGAAGAAGCCTTTGGCATCTTGTTTGAGGGCGAAGCCACCCCCAGCCAGATTGGCGGGTTCCTCATGGCACTTCGCACCCGCGGCGAGACCGTTGATGAATATGCCGCCGCTGCCGCAGTGATGCGCGCCAAATGCAATCCGGTGAAGGCCCCTGCAGGCGCGATGGATATCGTAGGAACGGGCGGTGACGGAAAAGGCACGCTGAACATCTCAACCGCAACCGCCTTTGTTGTAGCGGGTGCTGGCGTGGTTGTGGCTAAACACGGCAACCGTAACCTCAGCTCGAAATCAGGCGCCGCAGATGCCCTCACCCAGATGGGGCTGAAGACAATGGTCGGTGCGCCCGTTGTGGAAAAGGCGCTGAACGAGGCAGGTATCGGATTTATGATGGCGCCCATGCACCATCCTGCGATCGCCCACGTTATGCCCACTCGCTCAGAGCTGGGAACACGCACGATCTTTAACATCCTCGGCCCGCTGACCAACCCTGCTGGCGTCAAACGCCAACTGACAGGGACCTACCGCCGCGATTTGACCCGCCCCATGGCCGAAACACTTAAGGAGTTGGGGTCTGAGGCCGCTTGGTTGGTCCACGGCTCTGACGGCACGGACGAGTTGACGATCACGGGTGTAAGCTGGGTCAGCGCACTGCGCCTCGGCGGCCAGATCGACGACATTGAAATCCACCCCGAAGATGCGGGCCTGCCCGAGCACCCGTTCGAGACGATCGTCGGCGGCACACCCGAGGAAAACGCGGTTGCCTTTAACGCGCTGCTTGATGGTACGCCCTCTGCCTACCGCGATGCAGTGCTCTTGAACTCCGCCGCAGCATTGCTGATCGCGGATGCTGCGCCTGATTTGAAAACTGGTGTCGAGATGGCCCGCACCAGTATCGATTCAGGTGCTGCGCGCGAAAAAATTACTGCCGTTGCGCGCATTACCCAAGCAGGCTGATGTTCGATCTCAGCCGCTTGGGCGCGTGGGCTCACTTACCGTTTTTCACCGAAACCCTGCCAGTGATCCAAGCCCAGCTTGAGGTGGATGAGCGTACTGTCCTGCCGCCCGCGCACCTTGTCTTCAATGCGCTGGAACGCGTGCAACCGGATGATGTGCACGTAGTCATACTGGGTCAGGACCCCTATCATACAGTTGGAAAAGCGCACGGCCTCGCCTTTTCCATCACCGATAATTT
Organism: Sulfitobacter sp.; assembly: GCA_036964385.1. Classification (GTDB taxonomy): domain Bacteria; phylum Pseudomonadota; class Alphaproteobacteria; order Rhodobacterales; family Rhodobacteraceae; genus Sulfitobacter. The sequence goes on from JBALTK010000004.1 coordinate 6,806, forward strand.
CGGCGGACGCCTCGACAGTCTCGGAAACATATTCAAAGAGTTACAGAGTGATCTGGACGTCATCCGCACCTCTACCCAACTTGACGATTGGGCGGATCAGGGTGTGTTGCTGCTCAATACGATCCTTACCGTGCCAGAAGGCCTGCCTAAAGGTCACGCAAAGCTGGGCTGGCAAAAACTAACCGATCAAGTTCTAGAGCGCCTCGCAGACAAGCCGCGCGCCTATCTTCTATGGGGCGGCCCTGCGCATAAAGCAGCCCAAAGTGTTGATGCAGAGGCCAACTTCAAACTCCAATCGTCACATCCCTCGCCGCTGGGCGTGACAAAGTCGGGCACAAACTTTGAAGCCTTTCGCGGCTCGAAACCCTTTAGCCGCACCAATGCGTGGTTGCGAAGCACAGGACAGAGGTCCATAAACTGGGACGATCCGGAGGCATTATGACACAAACAATCCTTGAGAAAATCAAAGCCTACAAGCTTGAAGAAATCGCAGCCGACAAAGCGGCGGTGCCTTTGGAGGAAGTAGAGGCCATGGCCGCAGCAGCCTCGCCTGTACGCCCCTTTGCGGAGGCACTACACAATGCCTCCATCGAGAATTACGGCCTGATCGCCGAGATCAAAAAGGCCAGCCCTTCCAAAGGATTGATCCGTGCCGATTTTGAGCCTGCCGCACTCGCCGAAGCTTACGAAGCAGGTGGTGCAACTTGCCTCTCGGTCCTCACAGACACGCCCAGCTTTCAAGGCGCCAAACAGTTCCTCATCGATGCACGCGCCGCCTGCGATTTGCCAGTGCTTCGCAAGGACTTTATGTACGATACCTATCAGGTCGCCGAGGCGCGCAGCATGGGTGCGGATTGCATCCTGATCATCATGGCCTCTGTGTCCGACGCCCAAGCGGCCGAGCTTGAGGATGCCGCCACCCACTACGGAATGGACGCCTTGATCGAGACCCATAACGCCGAAGAGCTTGAGCGTGCCCTGATGCTTAAATCGCGGATGATCGGGATCAACAACCGCAACCTCAACACTTTTGAGACATCACTCGACACCACCCGCACCCTGTCCAAGCACATCCCCGGAGAGCGGATGATCGTTTGTGAAAGCGGGCTGAATACGCCCGAGGACCTCGCCGATATGGCCCGTTACGGTGCACGGACATTCCTCATCGGTGAAAGCCTGATGCGGCAAGATGATGTGGCGGCTGCCACGCGCACTCTGCTGGCAAATCCCCTGCGCGCAGGTGGCATGTAATGGCGCTCACGCATTTTGACGGGGATGGCCACGCGCATATGGTCGATGTCTCGGACAAGGCTGTGACCGCGCGCATTGCAACTGCCGAAAATTACATACAGATGCAGGTCGAAACCTTTGATATTATTACCGAAGGTCGGGCGAAAAAGGGTGATGTACTTGGGGTCGCACGCCTTGCTGGGATCATGGCCGCAAAAAAAACTTCCGACCTTATCCCCCTCTGCCATCCACTGCCTATTACTTCTGTGTCGGTCGATCTGGTACCGGATGCCTCCCTGCCCGGCATCCGAATTACCGCAACAGTCAAAACCACGGGCCAAACTGGCGTCGAGATGGAAGCCCTCACCGCCGCCTCTGTGGCTGCGCTTACAGTCTATGACATGAGCAAGGCCGTAGATAAGACCATGGAAATCGGTGGCTTGCGCGTGACGCTGAAAGACGGCGGCAAATCGGGTCGCCACACCCTGCCATGATTACGGTCGCACAGGCGCTTGAACATCTGTTTACGCTGACAAAGCCGATGGATGTACAGGAAATTCCGCTGCGCGCCGCCGCTGGCCGCATACTTGCCCGCGACGTGAGTGCACAGCGGACCCAGCCTCCGTTCGCGGCCTCTTCAATGGACGGCTATGCGATGCGCCGCGCCGAGGTAGAGCCTGATGCGATGTTTAAAGTTGTGGGGGAATCCGCAGCGGGTCATCGCTACACGGGCACGCTCAATGCTGGCCAAGCCGTGCGTATTTTCACGGGCGCACCCGTTCCTGAGGGTGCTGATTTTGTGGTGATCCAAGAGGACGTGACCCGCCGCGGCGATCTCATCACGCTGGGACACAAGATCGGGGAGAAGGACAACATCCGACCTGCTGGCGGTGATTTCACCCAAGGGCAAACGGTATCGTCCCCGCTCAGGCTGCGCCCTGCCGATATTGCCTTGCTGGCCGCTATGAACATTGCAACGGTCCCAGTCTACCGCAAGCCTGTCGTAGCTATCATGGCCACGGGAGATGAGCTGGTCCAACCGGGTGAAGTGCCTGGACCAGACCAGATTATCGCGTCCAACACCTACGGGCTCGCCGCCCAGCTCGACGCACTCGGGGCCGATACCCGCTTGATGCCTATTGCACGCGATAATGCGCCCTCCTTGCAGCGCGCATTTGAATTGGCACATGGCAGCGACCTCATCATCACCATCGGCGGTGCATCTGTTGGCGATCACGATCTGGTAGCACCTGTGGCCGCGCAAATGGGTATGGAGCAGGCGTTCTACAAAGTGGCCATGCGTCCGGGAAAGCCGCTGATGGCTGGCCATCTCGGCACTTCTGCCATGGTCGGCCTGCCCGGCAATCCTGTCTCTGCGCTGGTTTGCGGCACCATCTTTGTGGCCCCGATGATCTCGGCGATGCTGGGCCTCGGGCAACATGCCGCGCCCCGCAGACAAGCGCCGCTTGCTGTTGATATTCCTGCAAACGGTCCGCGCGAACACTATATGCGCGCGGTGGTTTCTGAGGGGGCTGTTACCCCGTCCGATCGTCAGGACAGTTCGCTCCTCACGGTTCTTGCCACCGCGAATGCTCTTTTGGTGCGCCCTCCGAGTGCCCCAGCGGGCACCTCTGGCACACTTGTCGAGATCATAGATCTGTAACAACCGTTGACACAAAACAAGAACGTCCCTAGAACAAAGTGAGACAAACAAGAACAGGGGATGTGCAGTGCTGACCAAAAAACAGCTCGATCTACTGGCATTTATTCACAAGCGCGTACAGCGCGACGGGGTACCGCCAAGCTTTGATGAAATGAAAGAAGCGCTTGATTTGCGGTCAAAATCAGGCATCCACCGCCTGATTACCGCCTTGGAAGAACGCGGATTTATTCGCCGGCTTGCACACCGCGCGCGTGCCATCGAAGTAGTCAAACTGCCCGACAGCATGACAGGTGCAGGTTTCACCCCGCGTGTGATTGACGGTGACAGACCAGATGCACCGTCACCTGCAGCGGCCATGCCCGTGACCACCATCGCCGCGACCGAACTTCCCGTGATGGGTAAGATTGCGGCGGGTGTCCCTATTGAAGCGATCAACCAACGCTCGCACGGCGTGACTGTCCCGGATGCGATGCTTTCAGGCGCAGGTGCACATTACGCCCTCGAAGTACAAGGCGACTCGATGATTGAGGCCGGTATCAACGATGGTGATGTTGTCGTTATCCGCGAGACAGCAGTGGCCGAGAACGGTGATATTGTCGTAGCCTTGGTTGAAGATCATGAGGCGACGCTGAAGCGGTTCAAACGCAACGGCTCCTCCATCGCGCTGGAAGCTGCCAACCCCGCATATGAGACCCGCGTGTTCCCCGCCGATATGGTGAAGGTTCAGGGGCGTCTTGTCGGGCTAATCCGCTCTTACTAGCGCTCCGGCATTTCGGCCCGTACCGTAAACCAAATAAGCTACTACTTTGAGATTTTCCGCGCGTGCCGTTCCAGCATGCGCGGATTTCGCTTTTCGGGCCAGTGTGTCCAGAGCCGCTCCCCCGATGCTGCGCGCGCAGTCTGCGACATCTCCCAGCCTTGCGACCCCATCCGGTACGCAAGCGCCCCAGTTTGCTGCAGGCTCTCCGGATCGTGCACAGCGCAGGGCAAACCACGTTTGGGCAGTGCAACCGAACTGATGACAAGCTGCCCCTTGGTACATCCTTTGAACGCGGCCACTGCCCGTTTGCCAGATAAATGGATCACATCATTTGTCTGATCCCATTTATCATAAGCTCCCGATTGATCTTCCCCCTCCCCGTCATTCTCGAGCCAGTTGCGCGCGACAAATCCTGCGCCGCGCTTTTTGCTAAGCGCACGGCCCTGCGCCGTCATCACCCCTACCAACGTCCCAGTGTCCGAGATCAGCACATCAGGGCGCTGGGTTCCCGACCAGATGACAAAGGACGCGGTCATCGCCAAGACTCCGAACCAGCGCAACCGCCCGCGCCACAGCAGCAACGTAAGAAACCCCAGCGCAAGAAGTGGCAAAACCCAAGCATTAGGCCCCACCACATAGCTGCGCGCTTGGGGCAGCTCAGCTACATAATGCGCCACATATAGGATCCAGCGTACACCAAGGTTCATCACCCAGAGCCCAACCGCTTCAAGTCCCAGCGGCGAAAGCACCACCGCGACGACTGCCGCAGGAATCACCAAAACGCCCATCAAAGGGACAGAGGCAAGGTTCGCGAGCAACCCGTACTGCGCGATGGTGTTAAAATGCGCGGCACCAATGGGAGCTGTTGCAATCCCCGCCACGGCAGACGAGATCACAACCGCACTCACAGGCTTGAACCAACTTGGACCCATCGAGATATTTCGATCCCGAATCCACCCGAACACAGCAACGAGGGCCGTTGTCGCAGCAAAGGACATCTGGAATCCCGGGCCCATGAGGGCCTCTGGACGCAGGATCAAGACAATCGTCGCCGCGATTGCCACAGTGCGTAGGCTGATCGCCCGCCGCCCCAGCATCAGCGCGATCAACGCAACTGCAACCATTACAAACGCACGTTGGGTCGCGACATTGCCCCCCGACAACGCAAGGTATCCCGCCGCTGCGATCAATGCCCCGCCTGCCGCGATGCTGCGCGCAGGCACCCGCAAGACCAAGGGCGGCACCAAAGCCAGAGCAATGCGCAGCGCGGCAAAGACGACCCCCGTCATCAAACCCATATGCAGACCGGATATCGCCAGCAGATGGGCCAGATTGCTTGCCCGTAGATCATCAAGCGCGGACTGGCTTATTGCGGACCGGTCGCCCGTTGTAATTGCCGCTGCAAATCCACCCGCGTCGCCCCCCAGAATCTCCTGAATGCGGGCAGACGCAGCCATGCGTAGGCGAAAGACGCCCAGACCTCCCGCAGGTTCTGCAACACCCATCAAGGGAGTACGTGCATAGCCGACCGCACCAAGACGCGAAAACCACGCATGGCGCTGAAACTCGAATCCACCCGGCTCTACAGGGCCAGAGGGCGGCGACAAATGGCCCGTTAACATCACCCGCAAGCCGGGCTCAGCAGGGATATCGCTGCTCCGGTCGCCATGCAGCGATATGCGTACACGGATCGGCGTACGTTCTGGCGGCACGCGATCAAGCACGATCCGGTCAAGAGACAGCCGCAGCGCGTCAGATTGGGATCGGTCAATGGCAACGATCCGCCCCTCCACTGCGCCGTAATAGCGAAATTCAAGCACAGGCCCCGCTACCGAATGCGCCCTGCCCGCAGCAAGCAGCACACCAAAGCAAATAAGCATCCCCGCAAGTGCAAACGGACGTGCCGGTTCGGGAAATCCACGTGCGAAGGCCGCGCAAAATAACGCGGCAACTGCCACGCGCCCAAGGTGGAGCATCGTCGGCTCGAACCCGAGTTGAAAATAGCTCCCCACCCCTATGGCAAGGCAAACAGGCACCCAACCGAAAAGCGCCCCCCGCTGGGCGCGCATCATCTCGGCAAAGCTATGCGCTACGCCCATTGCTTGCCCCCGTTCGCTGCACTGGATAGATAGGCCTGAACCATAAGCCGCGCGTGGTTACCAAATGGTAAACATGACCGATACGTTAATGCAGCACTCTCTCGTGCCGCCCCCGAAAGGACCTCTCATGTGCTCTGAAATTGTGACCCGCTTTGCCCCGTCGCCTACGGGTTTTCTGCACATTGGCGGCGCACGCACCGCACTGTTTAACTGGCTTTATGCCCGTGGTCGCGGCGGCAAGTTCCTGCTGCGCATCGAAGACACGGACCGCGCACGCCACACGCCAGAGGCGACCGACGCGATTTTGCAAGGGCTCGCATGGCTCGGCCTTGATCACGACGGCGAAGTTGTGAGCCAGCACGATATGGCTCCGCGCCACGTAGAAGTGGCGCATGCCCTGCTGGAAAAAGGCGCCGCGTTTAAATGTTTCGCCACGCAAGAAGAGATCGAGGCGTTCCGCGAGACGGCCCGTGCCGAGGGTCGCAGCACGCTTTATCGCTCACCTTGGCGTGATGCGGATGTCAGCACTCATCCCGACGCGCCCTTTGTGATCCGCATCAAAGCGCCCGATGGCGGCAAGACCGTGATCCATGACACCGTACAGGGCGATGTAATCATCGATAATGCACAGCTTGATGATATGATCTTGCTGCGCTCGGACGGCTCGCCAGTCTATATGCTCGCTGTCGTAGTGGATGATCACGATATGGGCGTCACCCATGTTATTCGCGGCGATGACCACCTCAACAATGCCGCACGTCAGATGATGATCTACCACGGAATGGGCTGGGACGTACCAGTGTGGTCCCACATTCCGCTGATTCACGGCAGCGACGGCAAGAAGCTGAGCAAACGCCACGGCGCTTTAGGCGCGCAGGAATATCAGGCGATGGGCTACCCCGCCGCAGGCATGCGCAACTATCTCGCACGCTTGGGTTGGAGCCATGGCGACGATGAGTTTTTCACCGACGCGCAGGCCAAAGAATGGTTCGACATTGACGGTATTCGCAAGAGCCCTGCGCAGTTTGACCTTAAAAAGCTGGAAAACATTTGTGGTCAGCATATCGCAATCGCAGATGATGCCGCATTGCGGCATGAGATCGAAGCTTATCTGGCAGCGGCAAACCTACCGCCCCTTTCTGACGTACAGTTATCAGGTTTGGAACGCGCGCTATACTGCCTCAAAGAACGCGCGAAGACACTGCCGGAACTTATTGAAAAGGGACACTTTATCCTAACATCACGCCCAATTGAATGTGATGAGAAGGCAGCCAAGAATCTGGATTCGGTATCCCGTGGTATACTGAAAGAATTGACGCCGCAGCTGCAAGATGTTAGCTGGGACCGTGAAACGCTCGAAGAAGTCCTGAACGGTTTTGCGACCGCAAAAGACACCAAATTCGGCAAGCTCGCCGGACCGCTGCGCGCAGCCCTTGCTGGGCGTGCTGTGACACCTTCGGTTTTCGACATGATGCTGGTGCTGGGCCGTGACGAGACATTGGCCCGCCTGACAGACGCGGCGTCCTAAGACAGAAATAAATCTGTCATTAAGGATGTAATAGATAAGAAGAGTTAGGATGCGTTGGCACAGCTAATGCATCCTTGGCGCCCTAGGGCGCTAAACGCCAACCTAGAAGGGGAAATGCATGGCCGAGAGTACAAAAAATGCGACGCTGACAATCGGGGACAAAACAGTAGAGCTGCCAATCTTTTCCCCCACATCCGGCCCTGATGTGATCGATATCCGCAAACTTTACGCTCAGGCGGGTGTGTTTACCTACGATCCCGGTTTTACTTCCACCGCTTCCTGCGACAGCACGATCACTTTCATCGACGGCGACGAAGGTATCTTGACGCACCGCGGCTATCCAATTGGTGAGCTGGCCGAGAAATCCCATTATCTCGAAGTCTGCTACCTGCTCCTCTATGGTGAACTGCCCTCCCCGACAGAGCTGGAAGATTTCGAAGACCGTGTGACCAACCACACGATGCTGCATGAGCAGATGATGAACTTCTTCCGTGGCTTCCGCCGCGATGCGCACCCCATGGCCGTTATGGTCGGTGTTGTGGGCGCGATGTCTGCATTCTACCATGACTCTACAGACATCAACGACGAATGGCAGCGCGAAGTGGCGTCGATCCGTCTGATCGCGAAGATGCCAACAATCGCCGCGATGGCGTTCAAATACACAATCGGTCAGCCGTTTGTGTATCCGCGCAATGATCTGGATTACGCGTCCAACTTCCTGCGCATGTGCTTTGCTGTCCCAGCAGAAGACTATGTTGTTGACCCGATCCTGAGCCGCGCGATGGACCGCATCTTTACGCTTCATGCAGATCATGAGCAGAACGCCTCGACTTCGACTGTACGCCTGGCCTCCTCATCCGGTGCAAACCCGTTTGCCTGTATCGCTGCTGGTATTGCCTGCCTCTGGGGCCCTGCACACGGTGGTGCGAACCAGGCATGCCTCGAGATGCTCAAAGAGATCGGCACACCAGACCGTATTCCTGAATTCATCGCCCGTGCGAAGGATAAGGACGATCCCTTCCGCCTCATGGGCTTTGGTCACCGCGTCTATAAAAACTTCGATCCTCGTGCCACTGTGATGAAGCAGTCTGCGGACGAAGTGCTGGAACTGATGGGCGTCGAGAACAACCCGATCCTGCAAGTTGCAAAAGAGCTTGAGAAACAGGCGCTGGAAGATCCGTACTTCGCAGACAAGAAGCTGTTCCCGAACGTCGACTTCTATTCCGGCATCATTCTCGAAGCGATGGGCTTCCCCACTTCGATGTTCACCCCGATCTTTGCGCTTGCGCGGACTGTCGGCTGGATCTCACAGTGGAAAGAGCAACTCAACGATCCGCAGCTCAAAATTGGTCGCCCGCGCCAGCTCTATCAGGGTGCTGATGTACGGTCCTATGTGGACATCGAAAAGCGCTAAACCGCTCTCACTATATCTACTGAAAGCCCGGACGCCATTTGGCCTCCGGGCTTTTTTGTAGCTGCCCTAATTGGGCGGAAATGTGGCAAACTCGTGCAATGGTCCCTTCATCAACGATTAGACAGTCATATCTATACGAATCTATAATACAGAATCGGTTACTCGTAAAAAGTGTGCGGAATCATTGCACTATAATTCCAGATATGTGCGAATCGGATTGGTTTTTTGTGCTTACCCACCAAGAGTCATCCCATCTAATCCTCTCAATATCGCATTATTATGCACAGCCGACTTGCCTTATTCGAGACAGAAAATCGCAAAAGAGGGCGAAATTAAGGCATTGTTTCGCCCTAGAACACAATAGTTAACGCAAGCTTGACCGTCTGTGGGAAGCCTGCGTACTCATTGTTTAACGGCGACACATAAAGGATTTGGTTATGTTACTTTTACTTGCACTGGCAGTACCACTGGCCGTCTTTGGCCTGACGAATGACGATGATGATCAGGATGAAGTTGCCCTAGAGGGCACTGAAGAGGCGGATCGCCTCGAAGGCGACACAGGCGACGACTTTCTTGATGGTATGGCGGGTGACGATGTAATGAATGGCCGCGCTGGCGACGACATCATCTTTGGCCGTGAAGGTGAAGACGTCCTCCAAGGCGAAGACGGCAACGACATGCTATGTTCTGGCGACGATGACGACATCGTAACTGGCAACCGCGGACAGGATTTCATCGAAGGCCAGGGCGGCAATGATTTTGTCTCCGGCGATTATGGCTCTGATACAGTAAACGGCGATGAAGGCGATGACACTGTTATCGGTGGACGTGGCAGCGATATTGTAATCGGCAGCGAAGGCGACGATGTCGTGTTCGGCGGCATCCTCAATGGATTGCCCCTCGACCTTGAGGAAATGACCGCTTTGCGCGACGGCGCGTCCCTCGCAGACCTTAATGACGGTTTAGACATGCGCGATGACAGCATGGGCAACACGCTTTCGGGTGGTACCGGTGATGATGATCTGATCCTTGGTTCAGGTGATGTAGCAAGCGGTCACAGCGGCGCCGACACGTTCCACATAATGTCAGAGCAGAATGGCGACACCGCACCAACAATCCTCGACTACCGCGGCGATGATGCACTAACGATCATTGTTGACGATGTTGAAACAGCTGATGAAATTTCTGTAACCGAAGACGGCGAAGACGCTGTCATCCGTCTTGGCGACGATATTCTGGCGCGCGTCGAAGGCATGGCAGGAGCCATTACAGCTGCTGATATTACATTGATCTCCGAAGCACAGGTTGAATCGCTCTTTGATCCAAACACTGTCGTGGCTGAGCCTGCCGCAGTTACACCTGAAGCCGAAGCTCCCGCAGCTATTGCTCCTGGCGTGGTCGTAAGCTGACCGAGATGACCGTGAGGGGACGATGAGACCCCTCACGGCCTTTCTGCCAACAGACAGGAGATCCCCCCATGGCTTCCATATACAAAGACCATCGTTATGAGTGGTCAAAAGCCAAAAGCCTGATGCCCGTCCAAGCACAGTGCGAGCGCGGTCTACAGGGCGCTTTGGTTCCAGACAGCCGCGGTGAGGCCGATCACATCGCAGTTGTATACGACAAGGGCGATACCCCGCCCGAGATCACGATCAAGCAAGTATCAGGTTCCGTACACCAAGTTTTCGCTGACGGTATCGCAGTTGCCATCGTTGCACGCGCCTTCGGAGATGCACCAAGTGCGTCAGATGTCCTGCTGGTGGAGCGTGGCGTAAACGGCTAAATTCAGTAACCGTTAAGAATGTAAAAGGCCGCTGCATCATCGATGTTGCGGCCCTTTTTTATCGAATGGACGGCAGTTAACGCCCTTCGAAGGACGCAGGGCGTTTCTCGGTAAAGGCCAGAACGCCTTCTTGGAAATCCCGCGATTTACCGCATCTGCCCTGCTCTTGGGCCTCCAGCGTCAACTGGTCTTCAAAATCGTTATTCCAGCTTTCGCGGATAACATTCTTAACTGCTGCATAGGCGGCCGTTGGACCTGCTGCCAGATGTGCTGCCTTGGCGCGCCAATGAGCTTGGAAGGTATGATCTTCAACCGCTTCCCAGATCATACCCCAGTCATCCGCCTGACGTGCGGAGATCTTGTCGGCGAACAACGCCGCCCCCATCGCCTTTGCCATGCCCATCTGACGTGGCATCGTGTAGGTGCCGCCTGCATCAGGGATAAGCCCGATACGCGTAAAGGCCTGTAGGAAGTATGCGCTCTCGGTCGCAAAAACCACATCGGTTGCCAACGCCAGGTTCGCCCCTGCCCCTGCCGCAGCACCGTTGACCGCTGCGATCGTCGGAACGGGACAATTTGTGATTGCGCGCAGCATCGGAGCGTATTCATCGCGCAGCATCCGCTCCAGATCGATTGAGCCACCACTGGCGGCATCGCCCAAATCCTGTCCCGAGCAGAACGCCTTCCCCGCTCCAGTGATCACCACGACACGTGCTTCGCGACCACCCGCCGAAAACGCGTGTTCGATTTCGGCACGCATTTGGGTGGTTAGCGCATTGTATTTGTCTGCACGGTTCATGGTGATGACCGCCATACCATCGCTCAGCTCATAGGTAATTGTTTGATAATCCATAGCGTCCTCATTTGTTCCAGCTTTGCAGCGACCCTACCACAGCGACACGTACCTGCCAGCCCGACGAGGCGTTACTTCTTGAGGATGTTTTTGAGGGCTGCCGCTTCTTCTTCACTCAGGACATCGTCCTGCGGCGCTTTCGCCGTGCTGCGCCCACGGACGTAGACAACACCGACGATCCCCGCCAGCAACAGCATCAACGGGCCAGCCGCCCAAAGAATCCAGTTTGCACCACCAAAGGTCGGCTTGAGTAAAACAAACTCGCCATAGCGCGCCACGATGTAATCCAGCGCGTCCTGATCACTGTCTCCAGCAACTAGACGTTCACGTACCAGCAGACGCAAGTCTTTGGATATCGGGGCATTGCTCTCGTCGATGCTCTCACTTTGGCACACAGGACAACGGAGCCCTTTGGACAACTCAAGCGCACGATGCTCCAACACAGGATCGGACAAAACCTCATCAGGCTCCACCGCGAACAGTGGCGTGGCGATAAGCATGAATATCAGGGCAAGGTGCTTCATTCTGCAGGCACCGGATCTGCTTTTGCCTTGGCTTTACGTGAACCCGCAGCAACGCGGAAACGGCGGTCAAAGAGGCTAAACAGCCCACCCAGCGCCATAAGCGCACAACCAACCCAAATCCAACTCGTCATGACTTTAATGTACGTCCGTACGGCCCAGCCGCCACCTTCCTGCTCATCCCCGATCACAAGATACAAATCCCGTTTCCAGTTCTGGTGGATCGCCGCTTCGGTCGTTGGCATTTGTGCGACAGGATAAAACCGCTTCTCAGGCTCCAGCGTCACAAGGGCTTTACCATTTTGCACTACGTCAATCACCGCACGGGTCGCGACATAGTTCGGTCCGTTAAAGTTATCGACACTGCGCAAGGTCATCTCATATCCGTGCACTTCGAACGGCACGTCAACCTGCGCCACTTGGATATCTTCGACTGTCCATGCGTAAATACCAGCAATGCCCATCATCGTGACGCCAAGACCCGCATGTGCTGTTGCCTTGCCCCAGTCTGCACCCGGAAGGCGGAACAAGCGACCTAAACGGTCGGAGCCTCGACCCGTGCGTTGTGCTAGATCGACCACCACGCCCATCAGCACCCATGTGCCAAGAAACATACCAACAGGCCCGACCAAACTGCGCCCAGTTTGCATCGCCCAAACCAAGCCACCGATCGCTACACAGGCGACGAAAGCATACCGAAGAGGATAAAGCGCGCGGCGCATTGAGGCCCTTTTCCACGGCATCGATGATCCAATCGGAAGGGCAATGCCCAGCAAAACCATAAAGGGCGTAAATGCGGAGTCAAAAAACGGTGGCCCAACACTGAGCTTACGATCAAAGAACATCTCGGCCAGCAACGGCCAAATGGTGCCCACAAACACGACAAAGCATGCCACTGCGAGGAGCAGGTTGTTCACGACCAACGCGCTCTCGCGACTAACCAATCCGAAAACGCCTTTGGCCTCCATCGCGCCTGCACGCAAGGTAAACAGGATCAGAGCCCCCCCCATAAAGAAGGCCATAATTCCAAGGATAAAGATGCCCCTATCAGGATCATTGGCAAAGGCATGTACGGACGTCAGCAAGCCCGAGCGAACAATGAACGTTCCGATCAGCGAGAAACCAAACGCTAGGATCGCCAACAGGATTGTCCAGCTCTTAAGGGCCTCGCGCTTTTCGACTACGATAGCGGAATGCAGCAAAGCGGCGGCCAGCAGCCAAGGCATAAAACTAGCGTTCTCTACTGGATCCCAGAACCAGAAACCGCCCCAGCCAAGCTCGTAATAGGCCCACCAAGAGCCAAGTGCGATGCCAATGGTCAGAAATATCCATGCGGCCAGCGTCCATGGACGCACCCAGCGCCCCCATGCCGCGTCAACGCGACCTTCAATCAACGCAGCGACAGCAAAGCTGAACGCCATGCTCAATCCAACATAACCGAGGTACAGAAATGGTGGATGAAACGCCAAACCGGGGTCTTGGAGCAGCGGGTTAAGGTCCTGCCCGTCAAAGGGCGGCACGGCCAGCCGCTCAAACGGGTTTGACGTGAGCAGGATAAACCCCATAAACGCGACGCCGATTGAGGCCTGAACCGCCAAAACGCGTGCCCGCAATGTGGCTGGCAACTGTGATCCGAACCACGCAGCCATGGCTCCGAACAGCGCCACAATCAGCACCCAAAGAAGCATCGAGCCCTCATGGTTCCCCCATGTCCCACTGATTTTATAGATCATTGGCTTCATCGAATGGCTATTTGCCACCACCACTGACAAGCTAAAATCCGACGTAACAAATGCCCATGTTAGCGCCCCGAAGGAAGCTGCCACCAGCAGGAATTGCACAGTCGCAGCAGGCTCCGCCACGGCCATCCAGCCGGACCACCCTTTGGCAGCTCCCACCAGAGGTACAATCATTTGAATCACTGCCACGCCAAAGGCGAGCAGTAGGGCGAAATGTCCGAGTTCTGTAATCATGCTCGCAATATATGCGCTGGGTCCCGCTCTTCCAATCACAATCGGACGCTCAACGCGGCAAAGTCAAAAAGCCGCAGTTACGACCGCCGTCCGAGCCATGCACGTAACGCTGGGTTGTCATCTACCTTGAGCGCTTGCGTACTTAGGCGCGCGTCCGATCCTGGATCAGCGGCTCCCACTGTGTCGGCGCGCAACTTGCCGATCATCGCGATGTTTTGCACGACTTGCGGAACATGCTTCACCGTCTCGACGATACTGCGCTGAAATTCTTGTGTTTTCACCTGATGCCGCGCCCCGAAATAGAACGATACGATCACACCAAGCAGCCACCAAAGCGGCTCTGGCACCAAAGCGATCCCTTGCATTCGCTGCGCAAACCACAAGGGGGCGACCATCGCCGATACAAACAGGCCAAGAGTGCCAAGCGCAAGCGCGGGTCGCGGCAAGCGGTTCACACCATCCATAAAGCGGTCGAACCCGCCTTTTACAGGTGCTGCAAACTCCCCACCATACTGGCTCATCGCTTGGCTTTGCACTTTTGCGCCCCGCGCTGCACCCGTTTCCGCGTTCTCACGGAAAACTTCGACAGTATCACGCACCATATTGCGGTCCCCACCAAATACGATTCCAAAAAGGTTCTCGATCATCCCCATTGCGCTGTCCTCTTTTTGAATTGTTCTTTTGTGAGGTGGTATTGCGGCGCGATGAACTCTTCAGCGCGAGTGATCCATCCGCCTTTGCCCCCTGCCCGAGTGCGCGCAAATTTACGACTGGACGTGCGGCGATCGGCCAAGCGGAAATAATAATTCCGTCGCGCAATCCCGTAAGCATCCACCAGATGATCGGGTGACGCGCGATACGCTGCACGCACCGCAGCAAGGCTTTGCGGCCCCAAAGCGCCGTCGACCGTAACCGAATACCCCATCTCAACCAGCAACCGCTGCAATATCTTCACCGCATTGCCGCCTGCATTCACAAACATATCAAAAACCGTCGCCTGCAACGACTGAGGCAACTCCCCAATCAGCGGCCTGTTAAAATAATGCTCCACGAATATTTCAACGGCTTGCACGCGCGTGAGACGCCGCACATCAGCGCCAGTCACAGTGCCGTCGCGGTCCAGATCAAGTCCAAGTCGGCGCATCGTGTGGATCGTGACGCCATAGTTAGTCGCCCCGCCCGGATCATCGGGATCGTTCACATAACCGCCTTCGCGGCTCACAATATCTTCGGCAATCTGTCTGACCGTTTGCATGGCTGTCCCCTTCAAAGCTGAGGGACAGAACGCCACGAAATGGTTAATGCGCACTCATGACAGCGCGCGGTGCTAGCTGTCAGGCTCTTTGTAAACGCCTTGCGCCTTGAGCGCGTCAACAACCTCTTTAGGCATGTATGTCTCGTCGTGTTTCGCAAGAATTTCAGTCGCTTGGAAGACACCATTCACGTATTTTCCGGTACCAACCATTCCCTCATTTTCGCCAAACAGGTCAGGCAACACGCCAGTATAGACCACCGCAACACTTGCCCCACCATCGGTTACGGAAAAACTGATCTGCTCCCCCTGACCGCGTTTGAGCGTTCCTTCTTCAACCAGTCCGCCAATGCGAAACGTCTCATTCGGGCTTGGTGGCTCCGCGATCACCTGTGACGGCGCGCGGAAAAAATTTATCCCGTCGCGCATGCCATATCCGATGAGAGCAGTTGACCCGATCAGTGCCACAACAGCCACAGCGATCAACTGGATGCGTCGCTGTTTTTTGAGGCTTTTCATCTTGGACTCCGATCAGATTACGGGAACAGGGGCGCCATCATAAGACCTTCGGTCTCTTCGAGACCTAACATCAGATTGGCGTTCTGCAACGCTTGGCCAGACGATCCTTTCGTCAGGTTGTCTAATGCTGCCACAACGATAGCACGTCCCGCAATGCGGTCCCCTGTCACACCGACATGACAAAAGTTGGACCCGCGGATGTGACGCGTCGACGGCGCCTCGCCAAAGGGCAGCACTTCAAGGAACGGCTCGTCTACATATGCAGCGGCAAGTGCGGCATGAATGGCCTGCGCATCGCCCTTCACATAACAAGTAGCCAGAATTCCACGGTTCGCCGGCATCAGGTGCGGTGTGAATTGAACCTTCACGTCCCGGCCAGCAATCAGGGAGAACTCCTGATCGAACTCACCCAAATGCCGGTGCGTCCCGCCAAGGGCATATGCGTGATACCCCTCGGACAACTCTGCATGCAGTAGATTTTCCTTGAGCGCACGCCCCGCCCCAGACACCGCGCATTTAAGATCCATGATAATGTCATCAAGGTCGATCAACCCGCCCTCAATCAAGGGACGCAACGCAAACTGTCCCGTGGCCGCATTACAGCCTGTGCCAGCCACCAGCCGCGCCGATTTAATCTCGTCACGGTAAAACTCTGTAAGCCCGTATACCGCCTCCGCTTGTTGCTCCATCGCCGCGTGCGGGTTGCCGTACCAGCGCTCGTATTCCTCAGGATTACGCAGACGAAAATCTGCCGAAAGATCCACGATTTTGAGCGTTTTCGGCAGCTTGGAGATTACCTCTTGCGAGGTCTTGTGCGGCAATGCGCAAAAGCACAGATCGATGGTCGCGAAATCAATCTCCTCCATCGTGACCAGATCAGGTAAATCTAGATGGCGCAGATGCGGGAACACTGATGCCATGCTCTGCCCTGCTTTGGAATTACCGCCCAGCGCCTTTATTTCCATAGACGAATGGCCAGCGATTAGCCGGATAAGCTCAGCTCCAGTGTAGCCGGATGCACCGAGAATTGCGATGTTATGTGTCATAGTTTTCGTCCTAAAAGGCAGTGATTATCGTTTTGATGCTCCGCCTCAGGCGGCCGTAAACGTAATCTGTCGTCGCAGGAACTGGGTCGCACGCATGCTCACACGCTTGGGGTCGCCTGTCGTCAAAAATGCAGCTTCACCGTTGCCAACTTTGTCGGGGTGACGCACAAGGTAGTCCGCCAAGCTTTCAGCGACCAGATCGGCCTGACTGAACACAGCCACATCAGCACCCAGCGCATCCTGAAACGTGTCTTTCATCAGCGGGTAATGGGTGCATCCAAGGATCGCGGCCTGTGGTTTCGGCATCTTCCGTTTAAGCGCGTCAACATGGCTGCGCACCAATGCCTCGGCGAGGATCATATCCCCGTCTTCGATGGCATCGACGACACCACCGCAGGCTTGCGCCTCGACGTCGACACCAATAGCACGGAACGCCAGCTCACGCTGGAACGCACGGGTCGCCACTGTTGCGGGAGTCGCAAACAATGCAACATGATTAACCGCAACTTCGCGCGGCGGAGAATTGTCACCCCACTCCCGCTCCGTCAATGCTTCGATCAGCGGCACAAAGACCCCAAGCACACGTTTATCGGCGGGAACCCAGCCTTCCTGCATCCGCCGCAGCGCCGCAGCAGAGGCCGTGTTGCACGCCAACACAACCAGATCACAGCCCGCATCAAACAACCGCTGCGTGGCGGCAACGGTCAGATCATAGATATCGTCTGCACTGCGCACACCGTAGGGCGCATTTGCACTATCAGCGAGATAGATGAAATCCTGATCGGGCAGACGCGCCTGAACCGCGTCCAAAATCGTTAATCCGCCCAATCCGCTGTCGAAAATACCTACTGCCATGTGCTGTTCCGGCCCTTTGAATTACACGGCCCCACCGAAACATAGCGGTGGAGCTCGCGCAATCCCTTACGCCGTTCGGCAGCCTAAATCCACCATTACTCTGCGGCTTTCGCCAATGGTGCACCACCAGCACGGATCACGCTGAGCAATTCCTCGCGCCGCTTGGCCGCTTTGGTCTCATTCTCTTGCTTGACCGGACCAAAGCCGCGGATTTGCAGCGGCAGTGCAGCCAGCGCCACAACAGCCTCCCGTGTGTTATCATCCAGCTTAAGCAGCACATCGCGCATGTCAGCCTCGTATTGCTTGATCAGCGCGCGCTCCATCTTACGTTCGGCGGTATAGCCGAACACATCGAGCGGCGTACCGCGCAGACGCTTTAGCTTTGCCATCATGCGCAAGGGCCGTTCGAGCCACGGACCGAACTCGCGCTTCAGCGGCCGTCCATTTGGCCCCATCTTGGAGAGCAGCGGTGGCGCGAGATTAAAGGACATTTTGAAATCGCCCTCGAACTCGACCTTAGCTTTTTCCCGTGAGGACAGCAAAAGCCGCGCCACTTCATACTCGTCTTTATAAGACAAAAGCTTGTGATACCCCTCGGCCACAGCTTCACGTACAGTCGTATCGCTTATCGCGTCGACCATTTTGCCATAGCGTTTGGCCAAGCCTTTGCCCTGATAGCCAATCAGATGCTCTTTGCGGAATGTAATCTTTTCTTCCAGCGTTTTTGGCAAAGCAACAACATTTGGCGTTAGGACCGCTGCGGCCTCGACTGGAAACAACACTGCCCAGCGCCCGATGTCAAAGGCGCGCAAGTTGCGCTCGACTGCTGCACCATTCAAACGGATCGCATCGGTCACCGCCTCCAGCGTCAGCGGAATCAAGCCGCGCTGCCATGCCCCCCCGAAAATCATCATATTGGAATAGATGCTGTCACCCAGTGTCGCTTTGGCCAGATCAGATGCGTCGAACATCGACAGATCATCCTTCAGCCGCGCTTCAAGCGCCAGTTCTAGGCGGTCGTACGGCATTTTGAATTCCGTATCGCGCGTAAAATCACCCGTAATGATCTGGTGCGAGTTGACCACAGCCCCCGTGCGCCCCGTCGACGTCAGACCCAGCGTTTTGTTGCCAGCCGAGACGACAAGGTCACCGCCGATAAGCGCATCACATTCTCCAGTCGCAACACGGATCGCGGAAATATCCGCAGGGCTTTCTGCCAGACGACAGTGAATGCTTACAGCGCCGCCCTTTTGCGCAAGGCCAGCCATTTCCATCATGCCCGCCCCTTTACCGTCAAGCTGTGCCGCTTGCGCCAGCACAGCACCGATGGTCACAACGCCTGTACCACCCACACCAGTGATAACCACGTTATAGGTGCCTTTGATCACAGGCAGTTTCGGCGTCGGGAGGTCAGGTATCTTCACTTCTGTCGTGGCTTCCTTGCGGACGGTCGCCCCTTCGAGCGTCACAAAGGACGGACAAAAGCCATTCACGCAGGAGAAATCCTTGTTGCATGAGGACTGGTCAATCGCACGTTTGCGCCCCAGTTCGGTATCTGCAGGCACGATAGAGACGCAGTTTGATTGTACCCCGCAATCCCCGCACCCTTCGCAAACATCCGTGTTGATGAACATGCGTTTATCGGGATCGGGGAACAGGCCGCGCTTGCGACGGCGACGTTTCTCGGCGGCGCAGGTCTGGATATAGACGATCGCGCTTACGCCTTCCGCTTTGGCCAATCGCTTTTGCACATTTAACAATTCGGCGCGCTCGAATGTCTCGATGCCTTTGAACGCGGAAAAATCTACGTCTTCCTTCTCGTCATAGACAACAACCAGTTCTTTGATCCCCATGGCACGCAGCTCTGCCACGATGCGCGGAGCATCCAGATCGCCCTCGTTGTGCTGACCGCCTGTCATAGCAACAGCGTCATTATACAGGATCTTATAGGTTATATTGGTGCCCGCAGCGATGGCCGCGCGAATGGCCTGAACCCCCGAATGGTTATATGTGCCATCACCGAGGTTCTGAAACACATGCGGCGTGTTAGAGAAAGGTGCCTCCCCGATCCAGTTGGCACCTTCCCCACCCATATGGGTAAATCCAAGTGTCTCACGGTCCATCCATTGCACCATGAAGTGACAACCAATACCCGCATAGGCGCGGCTGCCTTCTGGAACCTTGGTGGAGGAGTTGTGCGGACAGCCAGAACAGAAATACGGCAAACGCCCTGCAAGTTCCTCTGCGTTATCCGCCCTCTTGGCGTCCGCGAGGTCAGCAAGTCCGGCCCGAATGCTATCGGTTCCACGCCCTTCGTCACACAAAACGTTGCCCAACTTCTCGGCAATCTCGACCGGATCAAGCGCCCAAGCAGCAGAGAAGAAATCAATCCCCTCCTTGGTGCCACCATAGACCCGCTGGCTAGAACGGCTGTCGAACAGGGCCTCTTTGATCTGTACTTCGATCAGCTTGCGCTTTTCCTCAACAACAATGATGAGATCAAGGCCGTCTGCCCATTCCTTGAATCCACGCATATCCAGCGGCCAGACCTGTCCTATTTTATATGTTGTGATCCCCAGCCGCTCGGCCTCTGCCGCGTCAATGTTCAGCAGGCTCATGGCGTGAATCACATCAAGGTAATTCTTGCCCGCCGCGACAAAACCGATCTTGGCTCCAGCCTTGCCCCAGACCCGCTTGTCTATCTTGTTCGCATAGGCGAAAGCCTCGGCCGCATAGCGCTTGTAGTTGATCAGGCGGCTTTCCTGCACAATCCGGTCATCGACCAGACGGATGTTCAACCCGCCTTCTGGCATCGTAAATTCCGGCGTTACAAACGACAGGCGGTGTGGATCACCGTCCACCACCGAAGTCACCTCGACCGTGTCCTTCATCGTCTTGAGACCTACCCAAAGCCCCGAGAAGCGCGACAGCGCCCAACCATAGAGGCTGTAATCCAGCACCTCTTGCACGCCCGCAGGCGACAGCACAGGCATGTAGGCATCGACCATCGCAAAATCTGACTGGTGCAGCACGGTAGAAGATTCACCCGTATGGTCGTCCCCCATCGCCATCAGCACGCCACCATGCGCCGAGCTACCCGCCATATTTGCATGACGCATAACATCGCCCGAACGGTCTACCCCCGGTCCCTTGCCATACCAAAGACCAAACACCCCATCGTATTTGCCCTCGCCGCGCAACTCGGCCTGCTGTGCCCCCCACAGCGCCGTTGCGGCCAAGTCTTCATTCAGTCCCGCCTGAAACGTCACGCCGCTCTCGGTGAGCAACTTCTCGGCGCGCATCATCTGCATATCCACAGCACCGAGAGGCGATCCACGGTAGCCCGTGACCAAGCCAGCAGTGTTCAAGCCGGCTGCCTTATCCCGCGCAGCCTGCATCATCATAACCCGTACCAAGGCCTGAGTGCCATTTAGCAACACAGGGCTTTTGGCCAAATCAAAACGGTCGTTTAGTGAAATCTTTTGCGTTGTCATGGTGTTCCTCCCCAGAAACCAACAGGCATGCATTCATATCAGCACGCCGCATCTTTAAGCACAATAGGTCATAATACCTGACCCGTATAGGTTCTAATGCTATTTCAATTATTTTCCCCTATGGTTGGGGCTGGGTAACTTAGCGGTAATCCTTTAGAACACTGGGAACTCGAAAGGTGCGCCATGGACTGGGACAAACTGAGAATATTTCACGCGGTGGCTGACGCCGGCTCGCTCACCCATGCGGGGGACAAGCTGAATCTGTCACAATCCGCCGTGAGCCGTCAGGTCCGCGGCCTTGAGGAGCAGCTTAACACAAATCTGTTTCACCGCCACGCACGCGGCCTGATTCTCACCGAGCAAGGTGAGTTGTTGTTCGACGCGACCACAGCCATGACCAAACGCCTTGATGCTGCCGCAGCTCGCATCCGCGACAGCGAAGAAGAGGTCTTTGGTGAATTGCGTGTGACCACGACGACAGGCTTCGGCACGCTCTGGCTCGCCCCGCGCCTGTCCAAACTTTATGATAAATACCCAGACCTAAAAGTAGACCTGATGCTCGAAGAGCGCGTCCTTGACCTACCCATGCGCGAGGCCGATGTCGCAATCCGCTTCAAAGAGCCGTCGCAGGCCGATTTGGTCCGCAAACGTTTGATGACCGTGCGCATGTGTCTTTATGCGACGCCAGCCTACCTAAAAGAGAACGGCACACCCGACACAATGGCAGGACTGTCGGAGCACCGCCTGATCTGCCAAAACACTGACAGCGATCAGGTCGGCGCTGGCCTTAACTTGATACAGGAATTGATGCTCAACGATCTTAAGTCCCTACTCACCGTGAACAACTACTTCGGTGTGCTCCAAGGGGTACTGCATGATCTGGGCATTGGTGTTCTGCCCGACTACGTCACTCAGGATTCTCCGCATCTCATCCGTGTGCTGCCAGATGTTCAATCTGCCGAAGTGCCCGTTTTTCTCGCCTACCCCGAAGAATTGCGCCAATCACAACGGGTCGCGGCCTTTAAAGACTTCGTTCAGGACGAGATCATTAGTTACCGCAAACAACTCAAAGAAACATAACCTACAGCGTTTGCGCCCCTAAAGCTATGCACCCAGCGCATAGCGGCAATGCCATATGCCGTGCAGAAACTGCCTTGAAAAGAAGCAAACCGCACCCTAATTCGACAGTATAAGGATTCTGGTGCTTCGCGCATCTGCCCTTATACCTCCCTGTTGGACTTTGCCGGGCCTTTGTGCCCGGCACTTTTTTATCCGGTCCACGGTGCATAACCCTTCCCCATTTGTGCAAACAGCCCTTCCCCCCTGCACGCTCCTGCCCTATGAGATAGGCCAAGTTTTATTGCCCAGCCATTTCATGGCTAACCGTGCAAGTGCCAATCGGGAGCGCCACCATGTCAGAGCCAGAAATCACAACAGACATCATCAAAGCCCACGGGCTGTCTGACAGCGAATACCAGACCATTCTTGACCTCATGGGCCGCACCCCCACATTTACCGAACTCGGTATCTTCTCTGCGATGTGGAACGAGCACTGTTCCTACAAGTCTTCCAAGAAGTGGCTGCGCACCCTACCAACCGAAGGCCCCCAAGTGATCTGTGGACCCGGGGAAAACGCAGGTGTGGTCGATATCGGCGATGGTCAGGCAGTCGTCTTCAAGATGGAAAGCCACAACCACCCTTCCTACATTGAGCCATACCAAGGGGCGGCCACAGGCGTTGGCGGCATCCTGCGCGATGTCTTCACCATGGGCGCGCGCCCGATTGCCTCGATGAATTCGCTCAGCTTTGGCGAACAGACCCACCATAAAACCAAGCAGCTTGTGCACGGTGTCGTTGGCGGTGTCGGCGGGTACGGCAACTGCTTTGGCGTGCCGTGCGTTGGCGGCGAAGTACGGTTTGATAAGGCTTACAACGGCAACTGCCTTGTGAACGCATTTGCGGCAGGCCTTGCCGATGCGGACAAGATTTTCTACTCAGCCGCGTCCGGTGTGGGGATGCCCGTTGTCTACCTCGGGGCAAAAACAGGCCGCGACGGTGTCGGCGGTGCGACCATGGCCTCAGCTGAATTTGATGACACAATCGAAGACAAGCGCCCCACCGTTCAGGTCGGCGACCCCTTCACCGAAAAACGTCTGATGGAAGCCACGCTTGAATTAATGGCAACGGGTGCCGTGATCTCGATCCAAGACATGGGCGCTGCGGGTCTCACCTGCTCTGCCGTAGAGATGGGCGACAAGGGCAACCTCGGCGTGATCCTCGACCTCGAGAAGGTCCCTACCCGCGAATTGAACATGACCGCCTACGAGATGATGCTGAGCGAAAGCCAAGAGCGGATGCTCATGGTGCTGCGTCCTGAATTGGAAGCCGAAGCAAAAGCTGTCTTTGACAAATGGGACCTTGATTTCGCCATCGTGGGTGAGACAATTGCCGAAGATCGCTTCCTCATCCGCCTCAATGGTGAAGTGAAAGCCGATCTGCCGCTGAAAGCGCTTTCAGGTACTGCCCCGGAATACGACCGCCCATGGGTAGAGACCCCCAAAGCGGCTCCGCTCACAAACGCGCCCACAATTGACCCCATTGACGGCCTCAAAGCATTGCTCGCGTCCCCCAACTACGCTGGCAAGGCGTGGGTCTATGAGCAGTATGACACCATGGTCATGGCCGACAGCGCCCGCACACCGGGATGGGGCGCTGGCATTGTGCGCGTACACGGCACGGACAAATCGCTCGCCTTCACGTCGGACGTCACCCCGCGATACGTCAAAGCGAACCCCTTTGAGGGCGGCAAGCAAGCCGTGGCCGAAGCCTACCGCAACTTGACCGCCGTGGGTGCCACACCGTTGGCAACAACGGACAACCTCAACTTCGGCAATCCCGAAAAGCCAGAGATCATGGGTCAATTTGTTGGCGCGATCAAAGGGATCGGCGAAGCCGTCTCAGCGCTGGATATGCCCATCGTTTCAGGCAACGTCTCCCTCTATAACGAGACTGACGGCTCTGGCATCCTGCCCACGCCTACAATCGGTGCTGTTGGCCTGCTTAAAGCCACATCAGACGTCATCGGATTTGATGTCGTATCTGGTCATGTTGCGCTGGTGTTGGGAGAGACAAAAGGTCACCTCGGCCAGTCCGCCCTGCTCGCCGAAGCTTTTGGGCGCATCGAAGGCGACGCCCCCACAGTCGACCTGAAAGCAGAAGCCGCCCATGGCGATTTCATCCGCGCAAATCACACCCAGATCGCTGCCTGTACCGATCTGTCTGACGGCGGGCTCGCACTTGCCGCCTTTGAGATGGCCGATCACGCGCGTCTTGGCCTCACGTTGGATATTGAAGACACTGCGCACCTCTTTGGCGAGGATCAGGCACGCTACCTCATTGCCGCCACACCAGAGAATGCTGGGAAACTATCAGCAGCCGCAGAAAAGCTGGGCCTAACCCTGACCCAAGTTGGCGTCTTCGGCGGTGATATGCTCGGCTTTGGTACCAGCAGCGCACAGCTTAGCGATCTGGGGACACTCTACCGCGCCTCATTCGCCGCAACGGTAACCTAAAAGGCTTCTCGGTTCTGCCTCTAGGCTCCAAAGAGGCAGAACCCCTACCCACCCTCAATCATACGCATAAGGCGCGTTTTCTCACCCGCATCATCGGGCTTCGAAATCGCGGCTGCCAACGCCTCAAGCGAGGCGATCGAATGACCTGCGCGAAAACTGTCCACATGGGGCAGCATCGCGCGGATCCCCGCCGCCTTTGGCGCGAACCCATCCCACCGCAACAGCGGATTGAGCCAGATCACCCTCCGCGCAGTAAGATGTAGCCGCTGCATCTGCCGTGCCAACGCCTCAGGATCGTCACGATCCAGACCGTCGGTGATCAATAACACCACTGCGCCCTGCCCCAAAACGCGCCGCGACCAATCACGGTTAAATGCCTCAAGGCTTTGCCCGATGCGCGTACCACCTTCCCAGTCCTGCGCCTGCGCTCCAGCAGCTTTGAGCGCCGCATCCACATCCCGAGTGCGCAAGTGCCGCGTGATGTTTGTCAGCTGTGTCCCGAAGGTGAACGCATGCACCTGTGCCCAGCCCGCGCCACGCTCGTTAGCCACAGCATGCAAAAAATGTAGGATGAGACGGCTATACTGGCTCATCGAGCCTGAAATATCACAAAGTACCACGAGATTGGGCCAGCGCGGCTTTGGCTTTTTCAGCGCCAGCATATCCATCTCGCCCCCGCGCCTCAGCGCCGCGCGCAAGGATCGCTTTGCGTCAATCCCACCCTGACCAAAGCTGGCAACTGTGCGGCGCGAGGGCAGCGGCTTGATCGGGAGGCTCAGCTTCGCCAACATCCGTTTCGCCTCCGCAACTTCTGCTAAACTCATCAACTCAAAGTCCAGCGTCTTGAGCCGCTCCGAAGCAGACATCGTCAAAGAGGCATCCACTTCAATAACCGTCTCTTCTTCGCGCGCGTCGGCCTCTTCATCCCGTGCTGGCGCCTCCGCACCATCCAATAATGCCTCGGCTGCACGCTTCTCGGCGGCTTGCGCGGGCCGCTCTTCTTGAACGCCACGAATGGCGGGCAACATCGCGGCCATCATATGTTCGAGAAACCGAGGGTCGCGCCAGTACAGACGAAAAAGCTGGGAGAAGATGCGCGCGTGCTCGGGTCTATTTACAAAGCACGCATGCAGCGTCCAGTAAAAGTCCCGCTTTTCGGTGAAACCTGCTGCCTCTACAGCACGGATTGCATCAATGACCCGTCCCGGGCCGATAGGCAGACCTGCACGGCGCAATGCACGCGCAAAATGAGTGATGTTACCTGCAAGACGCGGATTGTCAGGCAGCTCAAGGGGGATGTGCTCAACCATACAGACCCCATGGCGTGGGGTGCGGGATTGAGTTTAAGGGCCAAATAAAGAAGCGTGTCATGCGTCTAGGCTGGCGCGGGCCTCATCCAACAGGCGCTTGGCTTCGGACCCTTGGAGTTTTGCGATATCGTCTTGGTATTTGAGGACTGCTCCAAGAGTATCAGCAATCACTTCGGGACTAAGCGTGAGGACATCGAGGGCCAGCAGACATTTGGCCCAGTCAATGGTTTCGGCCACGCCTGGCTTCTTGAACAGGTCTTCGGTGCGCAGGCGTTGGACGAATGCGACCACTTCACGGCTCAGCGCCTCTGCCGCTTCGGGCGCGCGGGCGGTCAGGATGTCCATCTCACGTTCGAAATCTGGATAATCGACCCAGTGGTACAGACAGCGACGCTTGAGGGCGTCGTGCACTTCACGGGTACGGTTTGACGTGAGAATGACAATCGGCGGCTCTGGTGCCTTTATCGTTCCCATCTCAGGAATGGTGACCTGAAAATCGCTCAATGCCTCCAGTAAAAATGCCTCGAACGGGGCATCCGTACGGTCAAGCTCGTCTATGAGTAGAACAGGGGCGCCATTCTCGTCTGGACGCAGCGCTTGCAAAAGCGGGCGCTCAATCAGAAACTCTTCGCTAAAGAGTTCGGCGTTGAGCGCTTTTCTATCTGCGCTCCCTGTCGCTTCCGCCGTGCGGATCGCAACCATTTGCGCGGCAAAATTCCATTCATATACAGCAGAGGACGCATCAAGCCCTTCGTAGCATTGCAGACGGATCAGGCGGCGGCCCATACTGGCGGCCAACGCTTTAGCAATCTCGGTTTTCCCGACACCCGCCTCACCCTCAAGAAACAAAGGGCGGCCCAACTTAAGGCTCAGGAATACTACCGTCGCTAATGGACGCCCGCAGACATAACCTTGCTCCGACAACATCTTTTGCACGGCATCAATGGAGGAAATATCTGTCATGGTCAGCGCGCTCCCGTTTTGCTGGCGTCAGAAGGCCATTCCCCGCGCCAAGGGTCAAGGCAGCAATGATAGATATGTCACGGCACGGACCACTGCCGCACGGCAAAGATTGACGCGATTCGCGCAAAATGGCATGGTTTAGCCAGATAATAAGAGGTTGTGGGCCACGTTGGCACTGTGACCCTGTAATGAGGCGGACATGTTAAACTCTCGACGACGTGCAGTGGCCCCTGCGGGAGGCTACTATGGCGACTGATCTTGCGATCACAGCTGTCACCTGCGTGAAGAATGAAGGACCGTTCCTGTTGGAATGGATCGCTTTTCATCAATGCATAGGCGTGACAGATTTCCTGTTTTACTCAAATGATTGCGATGATGGCACAGATACCCTGCTCGATGCTCTGGCCGAGTTGGGACATGTGACGCATCTGCCCAACCCTGCCGAGGGGCGTAATTACCAGATGGAGGCGCTCAAGGATGCCAAGGGGCAAGCCGTGGTGCAGGATGCCGATTGGGTCTGGATTGCCGATGTGGACGAGTTTCCGAATATCCATGTAGGCGATCACAGCTTTCCAGCGCTTATTGACGCTTGCGGTGATCCGCAGACGATCAGCCTGAATTTCCAGTTCTTTGCCAACAATGACATCGAAGCATTCCAAGACCAGCCCGTGATCGAACAGTTCACCCACAGCCATAACCCTGACATGTGGTGTGGTGAAGCCGCCGTCGAGGTGAAGTCATTGGTGCGGCAGGACTTCCCCCTGCAATACTTCGGAGCACACCGTCCGTTCTTTAAGCCCAAGGTGAAAAAGAAACAGCGCCCTAGTTGGACCGATGGATCAGGTCGTGATGTGCCGCACCGCTTTCTTGTGGCCGCTAACCCGCGCCGCATCCGCCGCTTTCCCGCGTCAGGATCGCGGGTGCATGCCACGCTCAACCACTATGCCCTGCGCAGTCTCGACAGCTATTTGGTCAAGAACGACCGTGGCGATGTGAACCGCGAAAATCGCGCATTTGATGATACTTATTGGCGCGAGCGGAACGATCCCGCATGGGAGGATACGTCGATCCAACGTTACCTGCCCGCGCTCAAAAAGCAGATGGAAAAGCTCAAGGCACAAGGCAATATCGGCGCACTCCATGAGGCCTGCGTTGCCGCCCATACCGCCAAACGTGATGCTCTGCTTGAACAGCCAGAATACCGAGCCATGCAAAAACAGTTGCGCAAAGCGTCTAAACTTCCGCCGCAGGAAGAAGAAATGCTGCGCGGTCTTGGACTGCTGGGGAAAGACGCGTGAGCAGCCTCAAAGTCGTCAATCTGGGACTGCCCAAAACAGGCACAACAACGCTTGCCCGTGCGCTCAAGATCGCGGGCTTTCGCGTGGCCGATCACCGCATTCGTCCCCGCCAGACTGATGTACCCGCCCTCAAAGACGCTTTTGTCGCAGACCTTCTATACAAGGGCTTTTTCCAAAGCGGTGATCCCGCCGAGCTGTTTGAAGATTTTAACGCCCTGACCGAACTAAGCTGCCTTCGCAAAGGCAAATCCCTTTGGCCGCAGATGGATTTTGGCCTGATTGATGCCATCCGCAAGCATCACCCTGACGTGCGCTTTCTCGCGTCGCGCCGCGACAGTTGGGACGTCTCGCAATCCATGCTGGCATGGTCTGACCTTGGCACGGATCGCCTACCCGCCTCCGACATCCCCGGTCTGCCTGAAGGCTACGGAGAGACGTCGCGCGAACGCATACAATGGATTGACGGGCATTACGCACATCTGCGCAGCATTTTTGCGGGCGATGCGTCATTTATGGAATACAACGTGGCAGACGCGAACGCACAAAAGGCAATTGAAAACCACATCGGCACTCCGCTGCCGTGGTGGGGCCAAGCCAACGCAAACCCCCATGCACCCCACGAAAATAAGGCAAGCTGATGCGCATTTTCCTCCATATCGGCCCCGAAGAGGCAAGTGCTGCGCGTGTACAATCCGTGCTGGCGGATAAGCGTGAACAGCTTAGCCGCAAGGGTGTCCTGTATGCCCGCAGTCCGGGCAATAAGAACCACACACGTCTGTTCATGTCTGTCACTGATCCGGGACATGTGGACCCGCTGCGCTTTAACCGCGGTTATATTACCCCACAAAAACAATCTGTTCTGCGCGATACGCTCATTGCGGACCTCACGCGGGAAGTAGAGCAAAACACGCCTGACACGCTCATCCTATCATGTGCCCAGCTTGGTAACAGCCTGCGCACCACCTCCGAGCTTGAGCGGTTGCACGCGCTTCTTTTGCCGCTGTCAGACGACATCACGGTCGTAGCCCATGTCGATTTGCCGACCCGTATGCTTGCCCGCACCTATGCAGCGCAAATCCTTGAGGGGCGCGGCGTCTCGCTACAAGCAGAGCTTGATCTGGTTGGTGAGGCTAGCTGGTGGCAATCCGCACTTGATGCTTGCCCTCAAATCGACCCCGCCGCAGGTGTTTTCGCCGAGACTCAAGCCCCCAACTATTGGATCGACCTGCCCGCGCTCGTCACCTTCTGGGACGCGACATTCGGCAAAGGGGCAACGCAGTTGCACAGCTACAATGAGGACCGCTTTGCCGCCAAGGATTTGGC
This sequence comes from Sulfitobacter sp., assembly GCA_036964385.1. Taxonomy (GTDB): domain Bacteria; phylum Pseudomonadota; class Alphaproteobacteria; order Rhodobacterales; family Rhodobacteraceae; genus Sulfitobacter. The sequence goes on from JBALTK010000004.1 coordinate 36,262, forward strand.
GGATGATGTGGCCTCTGTCTTTCAGATCGAAGGCAATTTCGGCAAAGCAGAAGACATGGTCCCTGTTGCGCCCATGCCAGAGGCAGCAATGACCCGTGGTCGGCAACTCAATGCGCTGATCCTCCAAGTGCTGGCCAGCCGTCAGCGTATTCTTCCACGCCAGTTGTGGCGCAGTTTTGTGCAGGATGTCGCCGTCGATGGACCGCCGTTGGATATCGCCACGCTGCACACCATTACCAAGCATTTCGCCAAAGACCTTAAAGAGCTGCTCAAATCGCACCCAAACCTGCGCCCCGACACCTTCAAAGCACCCCGCGCCAAAGGGAACTGGTCCGAAGCTGACCCACTCTTTGGGTATCGCCCGTCGCAGTACCTGCTGGGTTATATGTGGCGCATTGATAAAGCGACCCGTGAGGAACAGCAAAAGCGTGCGGCGGATCTGGCACGCCTCGCGGGAACTGTCGCAAATGCGGCAGAGGCACCGCCGGTTGAGGCCGCCCCGCGCACTGAGGATGATGCGCCCGACGGCTTGTCAGCCTATGCCCGCAAGATCATGCCGCCGCTGGCCGTCCAGAATTTCGAGACCCTCCGCACGTCCTCTTTTGCGCCCCATAACAAGATGGGCACCGTCAACGAGGAAGAGCTGGCAGCCCCCTATACACCCATCACCCCGCGTGACCTGCCCAAAGGCAACACTGGCAACGTTATCGTCGGCTGCATGAAGAACGAGGCGCCTTATATAGTCGAGTGGGTTGCCTACCATCGCGCGATGGGTGTCGATAATTTTCTTATCTATACAAATGGTTGTGAGGACGGCACGTCTGAGATCCTTGATCGCTTGCAAGAAATGGGCGTCCTTCAACACCGCAACAACGATGAGTGGAAGGGCAACTCCCCCCAGCAATACGCGCTGAACCAGTCCCTCAAGGAGCCGCTCATTAAAAACGCCGAGTGGATTATCCATATCGACGTTGACGAATTCATGAACGTACGCTGCGGCAATGGAACTGTGCAGGATTTCATCGAGGCAGTGCCCGACGCCACAAACGTTGCCATGACATGGCGCATGTTCGGTCATAACGGCGTGACCCAACTCAACACTGACATGGTCATCGACCAGTTCGAGACTTGCGCCCCCAAGTTCTGCCCCAAGCCGCATACAGTCTGGGGCTTCAAGACCATGTTCAAGAACATCGGCGCCTATGAAAAAATCTCGTGCCACCGCCCGAACAAGCTGGATGAAGCCTTTAAGAACAAAGTGAAATGGGTCAATGGATCCGGCAAGGATATGACAAAGGAAGTTGCTGAAAACGGCTGGCGTTCCTCCAAAAAGTCAGTGGGCTATGACTTACTCCAATTGAACCACTATGCCCTGCGCTCTGCCGAGAGTTTTCTGATCAAGCGCCAGCGTGGCCGCGCCTTGCATGTCGACCGTTCTATCGGGATCAACTACTGGATTCGCATGGATTGGTCTGACTTCCGTGACATCACGATCAAACGCAACATGCCCCGCCTGCAGCTGGAATATGACCGCCTGATGCAAGACCATATTCTACGCGGCTGGCACGAAAGCGGTTATGAGTGGCACCGTGCTAAAGCTGAAGAGCTGCACCTAAATCCTGAATTCGCCGATCTCTACAAAGAAGCGTTAACGATAAAACTAACCGAAACCGAGCGGGTGGCTTACGCCCTTGCGCTGGATATGGAGAGCTAGATGCCCAAAGACCCCCCAAACCCCAACCCTTTTGTCACCTCCAGAGGTATGAAGTTTCCAAAAGACGGGAATTTCATCACCGGTAAATTGCGTGCCTCGTTGCGCGACAACATGTACGAGGGCAAAGAAGCACAATGCGTGCTCAAACTCGTGCGCGACGATGATATCGTGATTGAACTTGGCGCGGGCATCGGATTTATGTCAACGCTGGTCGCGACAAAACGCAAAATCAAAAGCGTTCATGCCTTTGAGGCCAACCCTGCTCTCATCCCCTATATCAAATCCGTGCATGAGGTGAACGGGCTAACCAACGCTCACGTCACAAACGCCATTCTGGGAGACCGGAAAGGCAGTGCCGATTTTTACGTCCGCAACAACCTGTTGTCCTCCTCGATGGAGCCTATTGAAGGCGACACAGAGGAGCGCACCAAAAAGGTCAAAGTCGATGTTCTGAATGCTTCGCATGTGTTCAAAGAGATGCAGCCAACCATTTTGATCGCTGATATCGAGGGCGCCGAAGCGCATCTGCTGCCTCTGCTCGATCTAAGCAGCCTGCGCGGCGCGATGATTGAATTACACCCACAATACATCGGCCCCGAGGGCGTCAACGCCGTGTTCCGCGCGATGATGGATTCTGGCCTTGCCTATTATCCCCGCGGCTCGACCCACAAAGTGGTCTGCTTCCGGCGCGCATGGTAATGTCCCACCTTGCCATCTTGTGCGTCCGCAATGAAGCGGCATTTTTGCTGGAATGGCTTGCCCATCACCGCGCAGTTGGCTTTGACAACTTCCTGATCTTCTCTAACAATTGTCAGGACGGCACCGACATCATGCTCGACCGCCTTGAGGAAATGGGCCTCGTCACCCACATCCGCAACGATGGCCCCTACGACAACGGCGGAATTCAGTTCACCGCACTGAAGAAAGCGGCCAAACACAAGCTGGTTAAGCAGGCCGACTGGATTTTACCGCTCGATGTGGACGAGTTCGTGAACATCCATTGCGGCGACCACACGCTTGGCGCGCTGCATGCCGCCATTCCCGATGCGACGGCTATCACGCTCACGTGGCGTTTGTTCGGTGCGGCCGAGCAAGTTCGCTATGGCGACACACCCGTGCTCGAAACCTTTACCCGTGCCGCCCCCGCCGTGCTGTATTGGCCTTGGCGTGCATCAATGTTCAAAACGCTCTATCGCAACGATGGCACCTATAGAAAACCCGGTGTGCACCGCCCCC
>JBALTK010000005.1:0-38615 GCA_036964385.1 Sulfitobacter sp.
GGACACCACGACGCCGCCGACCGTAACTGGAGAAAGCCGCGCAACTGGGCTAAGCGCGCCGGTACGCCCAACCTGAATGTCGATGCCCTCCAATGTCGTCCATGCAAGCTCTGCTGGAAATTTATGGGCAATGGCCCAGCGAGGCGTGGTAGAGCGGAACCCCAGCCGAGATTGCAGATCAAGATCGTCCACCTTGTAGACGACGCCGTCGATGTCATAGCCAAGATCAGGGCGGGCCGTTTCAATCTTTGCATAGTGAGCCAACAGTTCTGAAGGACCGTCGCATTTAACCGTCAGCGGATTTGTCGAAAAGCCGAGAGCCGCAAGCGCGTCAATTGCACCTGACTGGGTATCTCCCAGCGGCGCTGACAAGCTCCCCCAAGCGTAGGCAAAAAACCGAAGTGGCCGTGCGCGTGTAATCTCAGCATCCAATTGGCGCAGCGACCCTGCCGCGGCGTTGCGCGGGTTCGCAAACGTCTTTCCGCCACGCTCCTCCTGCCGCGCATTGAGCGCCTCGAAATCGGCATGGCTCATGTACACTTCACCGCGCACTTCAAGCAGCTCTGGCGCCCCAGTCAGATGGTGCGGAATATCGGCGACGGTGCGAGCGTTGGCTGTCACATTCTCGCCAACGGTGCCATCGCCACGGGTCGCGGCTTGGATCAAAATACCGTTCTCATAACGCAGCGAAAGCGACAGCCCGTCAATCTTTGGCTCGGCGGTGTAGGTCAGCGGCGCGTCGACGGCCAAACCGAGATATTTGCGGATAGAGTTATCGAACTCGGTGACATCCTCTTTCGTAAACGCATTTCCGAGCGACAGCATCCGTACATCATGCGTGATCTTACCAAAGCCGGAAGCCACAGGACCGCCCACTTGATCGCTCGGGCTGTCAGGGCGTTTGAGATTTGGGAACCGCGCCTCAATCGCTGCGTTGCGACGTTTGAGGCTGTCGTATTCGGCGTCAGAAATCGCAGGCGCGTCTTCTGTGTGATAAGCCTTGTTTGCGCTTGCCAACTGCTCGGCCAAAATCGACAGCTGCGCTGCTGCCTGCTCCTCCGAGAGAGAGGCTACATCCACATTCAAATTACTTGTCTCAGAAGTCACAAAACCTGCCCTTGGTCCAACGCTCACCTACATTTAGATAGGCCGCGACCAAAGGCAGGTCTAGGTCATTAGTCTTGTTTTCCGCCCTTTCAGGCGCCGACAGCCATATCCATTTCTACAGGATCAGGATCGCGCAGGACATAGCCACGTCCCCAGACCGTCTCGATATGGCTTTCACCGCCCGTTGCAGTGGTCAGTTTCTTACGCAGCTTGCAGATGAAAACGTCGATAATTTTCAATTCAGGCTCATCCATACCGCCATAAAGATGGTTGAGGAACATCTCTTTGGTTAGTGTCGTGCCTTTGCGCAGGCTCAACAGTTCAAGCATCTGGTACTCCTTGCCCGTAAGGTGAACAGGCTTCTTTTCGACACTTACCGTTTTTGCGTCCAGATTTACGGAGATCAAGCCAGTATCGATAACAGATTGAGAGTGACCTTTGGAGCGGCGGATAATGGCATGAATCCGTGCAACCAGCTCTTCGCGGTGAAACGGCTTGGTCAGATAGTCGTCAGCGCCAAAACCGAATCCCTTAATCTTACTTTCGGTATCGTCAGCACCCGAAAGGATCAGGATCGGCGTCTCGATACGGCTAAGGCGTAGCTGGCGCAGCACTTCATGTCCTGTCATGTCAGGCAGATCAAGGTCGAGCAAGATGATATCGTAATCATAAAGCTTGGCCAGATCGATACCCTCCTCTCCCAAATCCGTCGCATAAACGTTCAGATTTGCATGGGTTAGCATCAATTCGATACTCTTCGAGGTCGTAGGATCATCTTCGACAAGCAAGACGCGCATATTGTTCAACTCCGCCAGATAAGGACTATTCTATGGACCTAATCGTGAACAAAAAAGGTTAACCAAGCCTTAAACATAACCAAAGCGTGTATCAAAACAACCTAAAGTTGTCGGTATTTTTGCACCATTGTGGCCTTTAAGGCAGATTCTCCATGGGTAGAGACTGCTCTGACCCATTCGATGAACTCATCATCGCTCAGATTATAACGCTCAAGCGCGTCGTCCTTACTTAGCAAACCATGTACCACACCGCGCACAACCGCTGCTTTTCGTGACGCAACCCAGCGCTGGGTACCAACCGGCGGAAGGTCTGCCATCGACATTACCGTTCCATCGGCAAGGGTTACGGCCCTCGGGCCCACAACTTTCTTTAAATACATCTCACACCACCATCCTCGTTACACGGACACCATTGCGTGATGCACGTTAAAGACAAATGAAGCCGCCCCTTGTGAGTAGTTCGCATTTTCCTATATTCCACCGTAACACCTCCCTACAGGATTATCCGTCATGCCGCTCGACCAGACCCCGCCGCTCAATTCGCTTGGCTTTGCCAAAGCGCCTGCTGACACCCGCGTGGTCGTCGCCATGTCTGGCGGTGTGGACAGCTCGGTTGTGGCCGCGATGTTGGCCGAGGAAGGCTATGACGTGGTTGGCGTGACGCTCCAACTCTATGATCATGGTGCCGCGCTTGCGAAAAAAGGGGCGTGTTGCGCGGGGATCGACATCCACGATGCGCGCCGCGTGGCCGAGGACATGGGCTTTCCCCATTATGTTCTCGATTATGAAAACGTGTTCAAAGACGCAGTCATTGATGAATTCGCCGACAGCTACCTCGGTGGGGCCACCCCTGTACCGTGCATCCGCTGTAACGAGCGGGTGAAATTCAAGGATTTGTTGGAAACCGCCAAAGACCTTGAAGCCGACTGTATGGCGACGGGTCACTATATTCAGCGCATGATGGGACCGAATGGTGCCGAACTGCATGCCGCCGCCGACCCCAGCAAGGATCAGAGCTACTTCCTGTTCTCCACCACGCCAGAGCAACTTGACTATTTGCGCTTTCCGCTCGGCCATCTGCCGTCCAAGGAAGCGACCCGTGCGTTGGCCGAGAAATACGGGCTGCGCGTAGCGAACAAGCCTGACAGTCAGGACATCTGCTTTGTTCCCGACGGTGATTATGCGTCAGTGATCCGTAAACTGCGGCCCGAGGCTGCCGATCCCGGCGATATTGTGGATACCGAAGGCAATATTCTGGCCAAGCATGACGGTGTAATCAACTATACTGTCGGTCAGCGCCGTGGCCTTGGTATTGGTGGTCTGACCGAGCCACTTTACGTCGTGCGCCTTGATGCGGATTTGAAACATGTCGTCGTTGGCCCGAAGGCGATGCTGGCGACCCGCACTGTACCTCTCAAAGAGGTTAATTGGCTTGGGGATGAGGCATTCACCTCTCGTACGGAATGGCCTGTGACTGTGCGCGTTCGCTCAACCCGTCCACCGGTCGATGCTATCCTGCGCCCTCTCACAGCGACCACTGGAGAAGTTGAGCTGCTGGTTGCAGAAGAAGGTGTAAGCCCGGGACAGGCTTGTGTTTTCTATGATCCAGACAGCAGCCGTATTTTTGGCGGCGGCTGGATCCACCGTGGCTGACTACGCCTGATCCAAGCCATCTAAAACAGCTTTTGCAGCACGCAATCCGGGCGCCTCTCCACCGCGCCCGAGCCGTTCCATGGTGAGGCTCATTGCGGCGCGTTGGACATCCGGTGAAGCCATCACATCGGAAATACCGCGCGAGATCAGCGCTGGATCACAGTCTTTGCCAATAAATTCGGGCACAACCCGCGTGTCCGAAACGAGGTTCACGAGGGTGACCGTATCCACCAGCATCATCCGACTAATGATAAAGCGGCTCAGCGGGCTCATGTCATAGGCGATCACCATCGGCGTGTCGGCAGCGGCAAGTTCCAACGAGACCGTACCAGACGCGGCCAGCGCCACGTCCGCCGCCCGAAAGGCCGCGCGCTTTTGGTCCATCGCATCTTCGTAGTCGCCCTCACGTGGATCGAGGACCGTCGTGTCTGGCCATGCCACAGTAAGTAACTTCACCGCATCCGCAACAGGACCAGCCGCAGGAACAACAATCTTCAATTCAGGGCGCTGGGCTTTTATGCGGCTAATTGCATCAGAGAACCGCGGCCCGAGGCGTGCAACCTCGCCCCGCCTTGAACCGGGTAACACCATAAGGAGGGGTGCATCCCCAATACCGTGCGCTGCACGGAAACGTTCGGCATCGACTTGGGTCGCTACAGGTTCGGCCACAACGGGATGCCCGACGAAATCACAGCGCATCCCAGCCGCCTGCATCAAAGGCGGCTCGAACGGGAACAGCGCCAACACATGATCAATATGGCGCGCCATCTTGGCTGCGCGCCCTGCCCGCCATGCCCAAACGGTTGGCGCTACATAATGCACGGTGCGGATATTACTGCTCGCCTTGACCAACTTGGCCACGCGCAAGGAAAAATCGGGACTGTCTATGGTGATCAGGACATCGGGGCGCATGTCCAACACCGCTTGCGCAGTCTGCGCAATGCGACGCTTTAGGTGTCGGTATTTTGGAAGAACTTCGGCCAGCCCCATCACACTCAATTCGTTCATGTCAAAGCGGCTCTGCAGTCCTTCGGCTTGCATCTGGACGCCTCCGACACCTTCGAAAGCCACCTCAGGGCGGAGCGCTTTCAGCCCAGCCATCAATGCACCTCCAAGCTTGTCTCCCGAAGGCTCCCCCGCGAGGATAAAAACCCGTAGGGGCGTCATTCTCCTGTCCGTGCCCAGAACACGAGGCCATGGGCATCCGCACGTGCAGCACATTCCCGTGGATGCAGGACAAGTACATCACCCGCATCGACTACGACCCCTCGCAGTCCAGCATTGTGGGCACTGTCAAACGTCTCCGGACCAACTGTGGGCAGGTCAATTTGGCGTGACTGGCCAGCTTTTGGTCCTTTGAAAAGGATACCGTCCACGACATTGCCCAAATCATTAAGCATCGCATCCGTGCCGCGCTGGTCTTCCATCGCGACGACCTTGCCATTGGCCACAACGCACGCCTGCCCCTTATCTTGCGGAGACATCTTGAGGATATGCTCTGCGGCGGCTTCAGCGTCCGCACGCATCTGAGCATCGGGCCAAACGGTGCCGTAAACACCACCTTGGGCCAACAGATCAGGCGAAACTTCATGTGCACCTACGACTTCGAACCCCGTCTTCTCAAACAGCTCAACTACAACCCGCAATGCGCCATCATCCCCTTTCTGCAATGCCTGCATGAACATCGGCACAAGCGGCGCGGTCTCGGCATCAATTTTGCTGGGGTCCAGCGGTGGACGGTCTAAGCCACCAGCAAAGCAGACCTGCGTGACCCCGCGTTTGCCAAGCTCCAACAACAACGTGCCAAGAGTCTCCAGACGGAAGGTCATGTCGGCGGAGACACCGCTCAGCGCGATTCCTTCATAGCCACAGACAAGCGGTGGCGTTTTGAGCGTAGAGGACACCAGCGCAGGCAGATCACCACGCCCTGCAATCAAAGCAAGCGTCATTTCGGCGTCAGGAAGTGGCGGCCAGTGTCGGCGAGGACAAAGTCGACGATCTCACGTACGTATGCACTCTCGGTCTCGGCGCCCAATCGCTCTGCGCGGTCGTGGAACGTACCCTCCCCCTGCGCCAACATCTGGAACGCCGCACGCAAGGCTGTGATATCACCCCGTGCAACACCGCGGCGTTTGAGGCCCACAAGGTTCAGCCCATCAAGATGCCCACGCGGCGCCTGGACAAGGCCGTAGGGGATCACATCGTTGGTCACCATGGTAACGGCGCCAATGATTGCACCCCGCCCGACACGCACCCATTGGTGGATGCCCGACAGCCCGCCAATGATCACATCGTCCTCAATTACGCAGTGACCCGCAACGGCAGCATTGTTCACGACGATCACGTTATTACCAACAATTGCGTCATGCGCGATGTGGCATCCCGCCATGAACAATCCGTCATCGCCTATAGAGGTCAACCCACCGCCACCTTCGGTACCAGAGTTCATCGTGACATGCTCACGGATACGGTTCCGCTTACCTATGACAAGGCGGCTGGCCTCGCCCTCGCCCTTGAATTTGAGGTCCTGTGGAATTTCGCCAATGACAGCAAACGGGAAGATCACAGTCCCCTCGCCCACAACCGTATGACCGGTGATCACAACGTGGGATTTCAGCACAACATCGGCCGCAAGAACAACTTGGGCACCAACCAAACAGAACGGTCCAACAGTTGCTGAGGGATCAATCTGCGCGCCTTCTTCGATGACTGCGCTGGGGTGAATGGCCATTACGCGTTGTCCTTGGGCAGATCAAGCATCGCCATAAACTCAGCTTCCGCCGCCATTTCACCCTCAACAGTGGCAACACCGGAGAATTTCCAGATTTTTCCACCCGGCTTGCCACGTACAGTCTTCAAATCCATGCGCAACACATCGCCCGGCACTACTTTGCGGCGGAATTTGCAATTATCAATGGACATAAAATAGATGAGCATTTCCTTGTCCATCTGCTCCAATGCAACACCGACCATTACACCTGCCGTCTGTGCCATCGCCTCAACGATCGTAACACCGGGCATGATCGGCGTGCCGGGAAAGTGACCCTGAAAATGCGGTTCATTCATGGTGACGTTTTTGTATCCAACAGAGGATTGCGTGCCGTCAATTTCTTCAACTTTATCCACCAACAAAAACGGATAGCGGTGCGGTAGAATACGCTGGATCATCTGGATGTCGGCGCGCTGGAGATCTTGTGTCATGGGGGTCCTTTCGGGATCTTTGAGCAACAGCTAGCAACTCCAACCCAATGGAGCAAGCTTGTGCAATCAGTCCTGCGGCGGGCTGGGCGATGTCGTGCCCACATCTGCGCCGTCGCCCAGTCTGAGGTTGAGGCGGTTGATCGCGGCGGTTGTGATATCGCTACTTTCAGCGCTGTAGAAAACAATTCGGTTCTCAAGCACCACAGCTGCGCCAACCTCAACCATCAACTCCTGAAGGATCGGTGTGGCCGCGCGCAAAAAGACTTCGCGCTCTTGAGCGAGCTGCGCATTGAGTGCACGGGACTTGGTTGCTTGTTCTTGTCGTGATGCTTGGACACGGGTGTCGAACGCATCTGCCAGCGGCCGGAACTCTTCTGGTGTCATGTTTGCACGGCGATCAGTCAGGTCTTGCTCGGCCTGGGCCAATTCAGCCTCGAGACGGCGGTTCTCCGAGACAAGCTCGCTTCCCTTGGTCTCTATCTCGCGGGTAACGCGTTTGCCAAAATCGCTCTCGAAAAACAACCGATCACTGTCAAAGGTTACGATACCACTGGCTGGGGCAGACTGTTCTTGCGCGATGACTGGTGCTGCCGAAAGCAGCACCAGTACTGTGCACATCCATTTGAGCGCGGCGCGCATGGCTTAGAATTGCGTCTGAAGAGTGATCTCGAACTTCTGCTCGCGGTCATAATCCTCTTTGCGGATCGCATCGGAGATATTGAACTGGAGTGGGCCAACAGGCGTATCCCAGTAGATAGAAACACCGATAACATGGCGGAACGAACCGCTCTCGCCTGAAACAGTACCACCGCTGAGGTTCACATCAGACAAGTCCCAAAGATTACCAACATCGTAGAATACACCGCCGGTGATCCCGTATTCGGCTGGGAGACCCAGAGGGAATTCAGCTTCAAGCCTGCCGACGAGATACATATTTCCGCCCAGAGTATCCCCTTCGGAAGACCCTGTATCGCGCGGACCAATGCCACCCGGCTCAAAGCCGCGCAACTGTGACGGCGTTAGGATAAAGCGGTCAATGGCACGGTTTGTGCCGCTGCTCCATGCCAATGCACCACCCTCTACGGTGGCCCGCAATGTCACTTCTTCATTGAAGAACTTCTTCTCGCCGATGAGTTTTGCAACCGTCCGTACATATTTCTGGTCGCCGCCGAGCCCTGAGAAATCTTGGCTAAAGCGGAACAAAACACCCGCGTTCGGGTCAAGACCGGTGCGGCGTGTATCGTAGCTATATTCATAGCCAAGTGCAGAACTCACCAGTGCGCCTGCATCGATGTCGTTGATGATAATGCCACCCGCATACGGTGTGCCGTCATCATTGTCATCACGGGCCGTTACTTCTGTTTGCTCGATGGTATAGCGCAGTTGCAAACGGCCATTCTCGCTTACAGGAAATGTAAGCGAAGGAATAAACTTGAGACGGGTGCTGTCATAGGTTGAGTACGAAGAGTTTGTCTCGGCATAGTCGAGTTCGAGCCCAAGGCTCACGTCACGACCCAACAATGACGGTTCCACAAAACGAAAACCGTAACGTTTTGCATCCGACGCTGTAGAAACGTTCAACAGTAGTTTCTGGCCACGCCCCAAAAAGTTCTCTTCCGCGAAGCTGATAGCGATCCCTAGCCCGTCAGACGACGAGAACGACCCACCAAAGTTCAGCGAGCCTGTCGGCTTTTCTTCAACATCGACGTCAATCACAACCTGCTCGGGCGTCGATCCCTCACGTGCATTAACTTCGGCATTTTCGAAATACCCTAACGCACGAATACGTTCGGCCGATTGGCGAATTTCACGCGGGTTGAACGGGTCTCCTTCAACGCTGTCAAACTGGCGACGTACAACACGGTCAAGCGTCGTTGTGTTACCTTCGATATCAATTCGTTCGACAAAGATACGCTGACCACGGGACAGGACAAATTCAACATCCAGCGTTAAATCACGATCATTGCGGGTCACGCGCGGCTCGACGCGCATAAAATCAACACCGTCGCGGATCGCCTGACGCTCGAGGCGGGCAATATCGGCATCAACCAGCGTCGGGGAATAAATGACACCAGGCTTAATTTTAACGAATTTCGCGTAGGCATCGCCGTCCACGTTGTTCATCTCGGACGTAACGGTCACCTGACCGAACTGAAACTGCTGACCTTCTTGAATATTAAATCCGAGGAAGTAGCCGTCACGCTCTTGGGTCAACTCGGCGTTGACAGAATTCACGCGCATGTCGACGTACCCACGCGAGAAGTAGAAATCACGTAGCACTTGTTTGTCGAATTCCACGCGATCTTCAACGAACGTGTCGCGGCGAACGAAACGGCGGAAGATACCCGCCTGCTTTGTGCCCAAGACGCGGCGCAAGCGGCGCTCGGAGAACTTCCGGTTTCCGACAAAGCTCAAGCGCTCGACTTCAACGTTGTCACCTTCAAAGATCTCAAACACCAGATCCACGCGATTCTGGGTGCGCTTGATCACTTTGGGCTGAACGCGTGCCGACAGGCGGCCGTCATTGGTGTAGGCTTCGGCGATAGCATTCGCGTCTTTCTCGGCCAAGGTCGGGTTGAAAACACGGCGCGCGGTAGAACCGATCACGGTTTCCAGCGCGTCATCCTTGATCCGGCGGTTTCCCTCGAATGAAATCCTGTTGATCGTTGGCAGTTCGACCACAGTGATGTTCAGGGTGCTGCCCTGCGGAGAAATTGACACGCTTTCAAACAGGCCGGAGTTATTAAGACGCTGGTATGCATCATTTAACTCACCTGCACTCACGGCTTGACCACGTGCGATTCCAGCCTGAGACAGGATCGCACTGTCACCGATACGCTGGTTTCCGTCGATACGAACTGTATTGAATTGGTATTGCTGCGCTGCCGCTTGTTGGGCTGGCGCAATCCAAGCCGTTGTAATCAGTAATGAAAATGCAAGACCCTTGAGGCCCGACCGATAGTAGCTGTACTGCTCAGGCACGCGGGAGGCGCGCATCGTAGACCCCAGGTTCATGGTTTATACCCAATTTATTGACACCGTTGATTAACTGACTACCCCTAGGGACCAGCGTTGTCAAAAGTATGAAGTCGCTTTTTTCAAACGAAATAGGCCCGCGCGAAGCGCAGACCACCAATCCGTTTTCAATATTGTATGTGGTTTACTGGATGCTGCCCAGAAATGCGCCTGCGCAGAGGGCAAAGATAATTGTGCAGACATAGAGTGCACGATCCCAGTTTAGATCCATGAGAACACTCAAGCCGCGGTAGCCTTTTGTAATCGTTTGCATGGGTCGCTCCTTTGATTCAAGATAGTATCTTGGCGCATCAATGGCAGCGAAATGTGGCAAACACGGGGATCAAATGTGGCAAAAGCAAGGCATTAACCTTGCTTTAACCTTTTGTGATATGAGTTCTGCGCCGGCTACGGGCAGAACAGGTCATTAAACAGGGCAAACATCATCAACCCGAGAACCATCGCAATCCCGACTGTCATCAGAATGCGCAGTGCTTTGTCACTGGGTGGCTTACCCCGAACAGCCTCATAGGCATAGAATGTGAGATGTCCCCCATCGAGTGCCGGAATGGGAAATAGGTTGAGCAAGCCCACCGCTGTGCTGAGCACCGCGATAAAGTTGATAAAGCTCAAGGCTCCTTGGCTCGCCATAGCACCAGACACTTGGGCGATCCCAACGGGGCCGGACATGTTGCAAGAGCTGATCGCCCCCGTCACCATATGCCACATCCCTGACAGCGACCCTTTGATGATGCGCCACGTCCCTGCGACACCATTCTCGGCCGCCTGCAGCAAGCCGGGGAGTTCTGTGGCGGGCGTTATGGCTCCGTCACTTGAAATACCAATGCGCAAAACGTTTACAAAGCTGCCGTCGGGCTGCGGCTCGTCCGTTGATTTAGGCACCAACGTAAATTGCAGCGTCTCTCCTGCCCGCCAGACATCAAGCAACAGCGGACGTCCTTCCGAGCCTTCAACCGCATCTTTGAGCTGTTGAAACGCGAAGGTCGGCATACCATCAATCCCAACAATCACATCGCCAGTCGCAAGACCTGCATCAAGCGCGGCAGTCTGAGGCCCAACTCCACCGACCAGTGCTGGCTGTGGGTATGGACCATCAACCGTGACGCTCTGCCCATCACGCAGCACGGTATATTCCAAAACAGGCTCCAACGGGAGCGCATCCATAAATTCGCGATATTCGGGCGTTTGCGTGCTCTCGGGGATCGCACGTCCTGCAATGGCTTGCAGCACATCACCTTGTTCAAGGCCCTCAACCGCATTCGGCAACGGCTTAACCGCTTCAACCGTTAGCGGCTCACTTACAGTTCCAAGGCTCATACTCACGAACGCAAACACAATGATCGACAGGGCAAAGTTAAACACTGGCCCCGCCACAACGGTCAGCGCACGCGCCCAAAGCGGGGCACCATGCATTGTTTCACGCAAGCGCACAGGATCGGCTGCGACTTGCTCCATCGCGCCCTCGTCCTTACCTGACGCCGCGTTGGAATCGCCCGCAAATTTCACATATCCGCCAAAGGGAAGCAGGGCGATCTGCCATTTGGTCCCGCGCTTGTCAAAGCGCGAATACAGCACCGGCCCAAAACCCAGCGAGAACACATCCGCCTTAATCCCGCACCAGCGGCCTACGATGTAATGTCCATATTCATGGATCGCTACGATCACCGACAATGCGATGACAAATGCGGCCAACGTCCAGACAAAACCGCCGAATTGCGGAATAAGTGTTGTGATATCCAATGCTCTACCCTGCTCTTTTTTCTATGGCCGACCATGCGACCTTGCGTGCCAGATGATCTGTTTTCAGCACGTTATCAAGGGTCATGGTGGCATCAATATGACCGTGCGCCGCATCAATCTCTTCTAATGTCTGCGACACAACGTCCGACATTTCAGTGAATTTAAGATGACCTGCGATAAATCCGTCCAGCGCGGTTTCCTTGGCCGCGTTGAATACAGCCCCTGCCAGACCGCCACGCGCCATAACTTCACGCGCGATGCGCAGCGCAGGCCAGCGCACATCATCGGGTGCGCGAAACTCGAACGTGCCGATCTTGGCCAGATCGAGCCGCTCCACCGGCAAGTGCCGCCGTGCGGGATGGTGCAGCGCGTAACCAATGGCATGGCGCATATCCGGTGGCCCCACATGTGCCATGAGCGCCCCATCGTTAAAGCCGACGAGCGCGTGGATCATGCTTTGCGGATGAATCAACACTTCAATCATCGCAGGATCGACGCCGAAGAATTCCCGCGTCTCGATCACTTCCATCGCCTTGTTAAACATCGATGCGCTATCAATCGTGATCCTTTGGCCCATGTCCCAATTCGGGTGGGAAGAAGCCTGATCCAGCGTGGCATTTGGTAAATCTTCCAGCGGCCAATCGCGGAACGCACCACCCGATGCGGTGATAATGATCCGCTCCACTGCGTCCATCGGTTCACCCACTAGTGCCTGAAACACCGCCGAATGCTCACTGTCGACTGGCAGGATTTCAGCCCCATGCGCCCTGCCCGTTTCCAGCAGCAGCTTTCCCGCACAAACGAGCGATTCCTTATTGGCCAGCGCCAGTATCGTCCCTTGAGCCAAGGCCGCCATGCCCGGAGCAAGACCCGCAGCCCCTACAATTGATGACATGATCCAATCCGCGGGACGGTGCGCGGCCTCGGTAATGGCCTCAGCTCCCGCCGCCGCCTCAATCCCGCTGCCGCTCAGGGCGTCGCGGAGATCGTCCAGTTTAGCCTCATCGGCGGTTACAGCAACTTGTGCATTCAGCGCTATGGCGTCTTCTGCCAACTGCCTGATATTGCTGGCGCCTGTGAGGGCCACCACATCATACTCATCCGGTGCCCGCTTAATCAGATCAATGGTGTTCTGACCGATCGATCCTGTTGCACCGAAAATACTGACTTTGCGCATGCCCTCAGCCCACTCCGGGTGGAAAGCCGATGAATTGCCCCATGATCAACAGGAATACCGAAGCGCCCAACATTCCGTCAAAACGGTCCATCAGCCCCCCATGTCCGGGGATCAGGTTAGAACTGTCTTTGACGCCCATTTTCCGTTTCAAGCCGCTTTCGGCGATGTCACCCATTTGGGATGCCATTGAAATAGCGATGGAAATTCCGATCAGCTGAAGCCCAACGCCAGTATTGATTGAAAACAAAAGACCAACCAACCCTGCGCCGACCCAACCAGCCGCAGTGCCGGACCACGTCTTTTTCGGGCTCACGGAGGGCCAGAATTTCGGACCGCCAAAGGTGCGGCCAGCAAAATACCCGAACACATCCGTAATCACGACAACCACAACCAGCCACAGCATCCAGCCCACCCCCATATCATCACGCACCTGCATCATGCCAAAACCCGACATTAGGATCATGACTGTAAACGTCATATAAATAGTGCGATTCTTCTCAAGCTGTCCAAAACCAAGAAGCGCTGGCGCCAGTAGTAAAGGCAGTGCAAAACCAACAGGCAGGTAGACTGCGACAAACACCGTGATCCCCGTTAAGGCACCCAAGACGCGTGAAATATTGCGTCGCTCAGGGGGCGTGATGATATTTACGAGTTCCCACACCATCAAACCGCAAATAAGGGCGACGAGAACATGAAAAACATGCCCCCCAACCATGATACCGATCAGGGCAACCGCAACCATCACCAAGGCAGAGACAACCCGCGTGGTCAGATCAGACCATTTTTCACTCGTGCTCATATCTGTCCTTAGGTTTTGACACCGCCAAAGCGCCGATCCCGCCCGCCGTAGGAGGCGCATAATTCAGCGAACTCCTCGCGGGTGAAATCAGGCCAGAGCGTGTCGATAAATTCATATTCAGCATAGGCCGATTGCCACAGCAAAAAGTTCGAAATGCGCGCTTCACCGCTGGTGCGGATCACTAGGTCCGGATCAGGCAAAACGTAAGTATCCAAGTACTTTGGAAGGGTTTCTTCATCTATCGCTTCAGGGTCAAGGCGCCCCTCAGCAACATCTTGCGCCAGACGCTTGGTCGCACGGGCCACCTCGTCGCGGCCACCGTAGTTGATAGCGATGGTCAGGTGAACACTGGTATTGTCAGCAGTGAATTCCTCAAGGTCATTCATCAGCTTGATCAGCTTGTCGTCAAGGCGCACACGATCACCGATAAACCGCACCCGCACACCACGCTCATTGAGCGCGCGTGTCTCTTTGGTGATGTAGCGGCGGAACAAGCTCATGAGCCCCGCTACCTCGACCTGTGTCCTTTTCCAATTCTCGGTCGAGAACGCGAAAATCGTCAGATACTCTACCCCCACATCGGGACAGGCCTCCACTACCTCGCGCACGCGCTTTGCACCCGAATGATGACCGAACAAGCGCGGGCGCCCGCGCTGGGTCGCCCAACGGCCATTTCCATCCATGATGATTGCGACGTGCCGTGGACCACCAGGGCCAGGTGCGGGCAGCGGCTCCAGCTTTTTCTTTGCACGCTTTATCATGAAATCTGACGCATATCTTGGGGCCTTCTTTTCCGGTCGGAGAGGGTCCTATAGGACGGCGATCCGCCCAATTTAAGGCAAATGCGGTTAAACTTGCATGATTTCCGCTTGTTTCGTTTCGAGCTGATCATCAATCGTCTTGATGAATTTCTTGGTCAGGTCTTCCATCTCGCTTTCCCAGATTTTCTGGTCGTCCTCGGACATGCCGTCCGCCTTCGCCTTCTTGATCTGGTCCATACCGTCACGACGGATGTTGCGGATGCTTACTCGTGCGTTCTCGGCATAGCCGCCTGCAACTTTGCTCAACTGTGTGCGGCGCTCTTCGTTCAGCTCAGGAATGGGCAGCATGATGATGGTGCCGTTAAGCTGGGGATTGATGCCAAGGCCGCTTTCGCGGATGGCCTTCTCAACCTTCCCAACCAGCGCCTTATCCCAAACGTTGATAGTGACCATACGCGGCTCTGGCACGTTGACCGTCCCGACCTGATTGATCGGTGTCATCTGGCCATAGGCATCGACCTGAACGGGGTCGAGCATGGACGCCGACCCGCGCCCTGTGCGCAGGGACGCAAACTCTGTGCGCAGCGATGCGATTGCACCGGTCATACGGCGCTCCAGATCATCGGTATCAAGCATAAAATCTTCGGACATGGGATAACGCCTCGTCTACATTTGTTATTAACGGCTATGTTTAGTGCATTGGCTCTAATATGGAAAGCAAGCTTTGCCGCATGCTAGCCCTGTACGCGGGTATACGTCCCCTCACCTGCAAGGATCCCCTTGAACCCGCCCGGTTCATCCAAAGAGAATACGATGATCGGCAAGTTATTGTCGCGCGCCAGTGCGATCGCAGAAGCGTCCATTACACCCAGACGTTTGGCCAGTACATCATCATAGCTCACGGTCTCATACCGCGTTGCATCTGGATATTTTACGGGGTCTTTATCGTAGACACCATCAACTTTGGTACCTTTGAAGATCGCCTCGCAAGACATCTCTGAGGCGCGCAGGGTCGCGGCAGTATCTGTGGTGAAGTAAGGGTTGCCCGTGCCGGCAGCAAAAATGCACACGCGCTTTTTCTCAAGGTGGCGCACGGCGCGGCGGCGGATATAGGGTTCGGCGACTTCGTTCATCGTAATCGCGGAAATCACGCGGGTGTGGATGCCCTCGGCCTCAAGTGCTGATTGCACCGCCAGCGCGTTCATTACTGTGGCGAGCATGCCCATATAGTCGGCCGTTGTCCGCTCCATCCCCTGTGCGCTGCCCTGAAGGCCGCGAAAGATGTTCCCCCCACCGATGACCATACAGATCTCGACGCCCATGTCGTGGACCGATTTCACTTCTTTCGCGATCCGCTCCACTGTTGGCGGATGCAGGCCAAACCCTTGATCCCCCATCAATGCTTCGCCGGAGATTTTCAGCATCACACGTTTATAGGCGGCTTTGGGCTTTTTGGACATGAGGGCAGACCTTTTGAGATGGTTTGAACAGGAGGCTTTCGCTTTGGCGCAAAATGTCGCAAATACCGCCAATGTTCAATGCGGCGTATCAAGGGGGAGCAAAGAAATGTCGAATAATGCACGAACAGCTTTGCTTGGCAGCATCCCAAAGCAGCGCCCTGTCCTGATTGCAGGGCCTACAGCATCCGGCAAATCCGCACTGGCACTTGAGATTGCGGCCCAAGGTGGCGGCGTCATCGTGAATGCGGATGCCAGTCAGGTTTACGCCTGTTGGCGCGTAATCTCGGCGCGCCCCTCACCCGAAGAAGAGGCCCAAGCGCCGCACCGCCTGTATGGTCATCTGGCGCAGGACGCGACGTATTCCACAGGGCATTGGCTGCGCGAAGTGGCACAAATCATCGCCAAAGGCGATCGGCCC
This sequence comes from Sulfitobacter sp., assembly GCA_036964385.1. Taxonomy (GTDB): domain Bacteria; phylum Pseudomonadota; class Alphaproteobacteria; order Rhodobacterales; family Rhodobacteraceae; genus Sulfitobacter. The sequence continues at coordinate 16,150 of JBALTK010000005.1, forward strand.
ATCATCGTGGGCGGAACTGGACTTTACTTTCAGGCGCTAACCGAAGGTCTAGCGGATGTTCCTGCGACACCGCCCCAAGTGCGCGCAACGGCGAATACGATGACGCTTGAGGTACTCACCGCAGAGCTTGACCCACAGACCGCGCAGACGCTGGACCTTTCCAACCGTGCGAGGGTCCAGCGCGCATGGGAAGTTGTGACGGCCACAGGCCGCGGCCTTGCGAAGTGGCAAGCCGACACACCGCCACCCCTGCTCCCGCTCAAAGACTGCACCGCCATTGCGCTGAATGTTGATCGCGACTGGCTGGCTGAGCGGATTGAGCGGCGGTTCGATCTGATGCTGGAGGGCGGCGCCTTGGATGAAGTTCGCGTTATCGCGCCACAGTACGACGCAAACCTTCCAGCGCATAAAGCCATTGGCGTGCCAGAACTGATGGCGCACCTGCGGGGTGAAATCACACTGGCCCAAGCGCGCGATGCTGCGGTCATTGCCACACGGCAATACGCCAAAAGGCAGCGCACATGGATCAGAAGCAAGATGAGTACGTGGGAACAACTCTACCTGCCCTAACTTTACACCTATTTCTTGCACTTCTTCGCTATTATTTCGCCGAATTCGCGATATGGTCGCATATAAATTGCCATAACCGAACCAAGGATTGCCAAAGATGAGCGACACAGCGTTGAAGATCCAGACCTTGGCACAACTTGCAGGTGGCGGCGATTGGCGCTTGGGATTGGCCCACGACCGCCCCTATCACTCCTTGTTCTGGTTCACCCGTGGTCAGGGCCGCATATTGCTCGACGGTCGGAGGCGAGGCCTTGGGCCGCACAACGCCGTATTTATCCCCGCCGATGCGCTCTTCTCGATAGAGTTGGGGCGTCAATCGCTGGGTCAAGTGGTCACCGTCCCTGCTGGCACCCCTTTGCGCCTGCCAGATTTGCCATGGCATATGCGCGTACTGGATGTCCAAGTCCAATCAGAGCTGTCCTCGTTCATTGAGGCCGCACAGCGCGAACAATCCGTTCAGCGCCCGCTCTTTCAGGACGCAATGGAAGCGCATGTGGCCCTGATCTCTGTCTGGTTGCGCCGCCAGATCACGATGGAAGAGCATGTGCCAGCTAAACGCAGCGCAGGAGAGCGGCTGGCCAAACAGTTCGTGCAGCTTGTCTCGCGGCATTACACGATGGGTGCTACGCTGTCGTTTTACGCCACCGAGTTGGGGGTAACGCCAACGCACCTGACCCGCGTGGTCAAACTGGCCACGGGAAAAACCGCCGCTGAGCTGTTATCCGAACGTGTGGTCCATGCCGCCCGCAGCCTACTGGAAGAAACCAGCCATCCTGCACGCAACATCGCGCAACATCTGGGTTTTGGCAGCGCGGCATATTTCACGCGTTTCATGCAACAACACACAGGGCAAAGCCCGAGCCAACTGCGCAAACCAATAACCGGCACAAAACGCCCCCCTCAGCCGCTCAGAAACGCAGCATCAACAACCGCTGCCTATTAGTTACTTCCCATAAAGCGCACAAAACCGACATGATATGTCGGTAATATGTCAAAAATCGTCTCCCGTTGTCATTGACGTACGGCCCTATGTGGTGCCTCATACGAAAACGGAGAGGATAAATGTTCCTCCGAATAAAAAGCCCGAGCATACGGGTGCATCAAATACCAAGGTTCAAATATTGGGCCGTTGAATAAAAACAGGGTTCGGACACACGAACCGGGGGAGATCGTACAACATGCAGCGTTTGCTGCATTAGGTGGGCTTGAATGCTCCACCGTCCCCGTTCGTGTAGCCGCTAATCCAACAGACGGGATGCCCCGTTTGTAGCCAAAGACAGGGACGACCATTCATGGGAATTTTTATCCTCCGACGTTTGGGTGTGATGCTGCTGACGGCGCTTTGCCTGACGTTCATCGTATTCTGGCTGACGAACCTTTATCCGAACCTTGAAAAGCTGGCCAAAACCCAAGGTAACTTCCGCATGAGTGACGAGGCCGTTTCCTCCTATCTCGGAGATCGTGGGTATCTTGAGCCATTGCCAATCAAATTTGCACAGTGGTTGGGCGTCGCGCCAGGTTGGGTAACGGAGAAAGAGGACGGGACCGAGTTTGGTCGTTGCTTCAAAGAAGGCGCACCTGCGGAGGAACGCCCTAATTTTTGCGGCGTTTTGCAGGGCGATTGGGGGCAATCAACCGTCTTTAAGGATGACGTAGGCAGTATTGTCACCACGCGCCTCGCACTTACAGGCAAGTTGATGTTCTGGGTGCTGGTGCTGATGGTCCCCTCTGCGTTGATCATCGGGGTCCTGGCGGGGATGCGCGAAGGGTCAAAGATCGACCGCTCCCTCTCAACTGTGTCCATCGTGAGCACAGCCACCCCTGAATATGTCTCTGGTGTTATCTTTATCGCTGTTTTTGCCTCCTCCGCCTTTGGCCTTAAATGGTTCAAAGGATCGGCCACCAGCGCCATGGAGAGTGCGAATTTCGAGAACTTCTTTTTGCCAGTCCTGACAATCTCGCTTTATGGCATGGGTTATATTGCGCGGATGACGCGGGCTTCGATGACCGAAGTAATGACAGCACAGTATATCCGCACCGCACGCTTAAAGGGCGTCAGCTTCAAGAACATCGTTCTGAAACATGCTTTGCGCAACGCGCTGATCGCCCCCTTCACCGTTATCATGTTGCAGATCCCGTGGCTGCTAAACGGTGTTGTGATCGTCGAGACATTGTTCAACTACAAAGGCTTTGGCTGGGTACTGGTCCAAGCAGCGGGTAACAATGACATCGAATTGTTGCTGGCTGTTTCCGTCGTGTCGGTGATCGTGGTGCTGCTCACGCAGCTCATCTCGGACATCGGTTATGTCTTCCTCAATCCACGCATTCGCATTTCATAAGGGAGGGCAAAGAACATGGAAAAACTTACCTGGACTGGATCGATTGAACCGCTCAATCTTTTCTTCTTTCTCGCCCTTGCAGTACTGGTGATTTCACTCGTCGCACAAATTTTGGTGAGCCTTGTGCCATCGGGCGGTGGCCGCGCCGCCTACGCCGATGGGACCATGGCCGCCGATAAAGGGGTGTCGGGCTTTATCGGAATGATCGTGCAATATTCCTTGCTCGTCACGCTCGGTATTATTGTCCTCTACGTCGTTGCTGGCGTGTTTATGGGGACAGGCGCAGGTATCCTTGGTGGTATGGCGCAACAACTGTTGCCCGTCTGGATTGCCCTCATCGTGACCTATGCGTTGTCAATCACGTTCAAGCGCAAGCTGGGCCTCTACGGGAAGCTGTTTGACAGCACCGTAGGTATGATCGGCTTTGGCCTTGTGATGTTCTGGGTCTTTGCTGGCTTCTTTGGCGGGGTCCTTGACTTCATCATTACACACGACACGCTCAGCCAATATTCTGGCATGAAGAACAAAGTACCAGGAACGCCCCTCAGAGGGGTTGAGGAAGGCGAATACGCTTACTTCCTACTCGGCGGCGATAACCTTGCGCGTGACGTGTTTAGCCGTCTTTTTGACGGGGCATGGATCGTTGTGCTGATTGCCCCTATGGCCACGCTCTTTGCCTTTATGGTGGGGATCACGCTAGGTCTGCCTGCGGGATATTACGGCGGTAAGCTCGACACGATCCTGAGCTTCCTTGCGAATCTTATCCTCGCGTTTCCGGTAATCTTGCTGTTCTTCCTGCTCGTCACACCAGAGATCAGAGCGACAGGTATCCCGAACTATATGGCGGCTGTGCTGTTCTTCTTTCCCATCGCGTTTTTCTGCGTCCTGCTGAACTCACGCTATTACACACAGCCAACCGTGCGCACGCCTTTGTTGATCATCGTGCTGGGAGGGCTGTTCTGGGCCTACTTGTCATTGATCTCCAACGACGGCGCAATTGTCTCGAACGACGCCTACACCCTGCCCGGCCTGCCTACAGGTCTGGACTGGATCAACATGCCGGCTGAAATTCTGGTGGTGTTTGTATCCGTGGTATTTGTGAACGCGCCCACAGTGTTCAGAATTGTGCGCGGCCTCGCGCTAGATATCAAAACCCGCGACTATGTGGCGGCGGCGCAAACTCGTGGTGAGGGACCGTGGTACATCATGCTGTGGGAAATTCTGCCCAACGCACGTGGACCCCTGATCGTCGATTTCTGCTTGCGTATCGGCTATACGACCATCTTGCTCGGAACGCTTGGTTTCTTTGGATTGGGTCTGGCCTCGGAAAGCCCCGATTGGGGCACCACGATCAATGCGGGAAGACGTCTGCTGTCGATCTACCCTCATGCGGCGATTGCCCCTGCTGTGTCCTTGCTGACGCTGGTGTTGGGTCTGAACCTGCTCGCGGATGGCCTGCGTGAAGAAAGCCTGCGTGACTAATATGATTTGAGCGGGGTCTGGGGCGCGGCCTCGGACCCCGAAGGATTTAAGGCCAAACAAGATAGACACCAAAGGTGCACTGGTTTGGCGAAGGAGAACTGAGATGCCCAAGACCGATTACGAGGGTCCTATTCTTGAGATCGACAAGCTTTCGATTTCGTTCTTTACGCGGTTGCGCGAAATTCCGGCGGTGATGGATTTTTCCGTTTCGATCAAACCGGGTGAGGCCGTGGGCCTCGTGGGCGAAAGTGGCTGTGGCAAATCCACTGTGGCGCTGGGCGTGATGCAGGACTTAGGCAAGAACGGGCGGGTTGTTGGCGGCTCGATCAAGTTCAAGGGTCAGGACCTCGGCGAAATGTCTGATGCAGAACTCCGTAACATTCGCGGCTCAGAGATTGCGATGATCTATCAGGAGCCTATGGCCTCCCTGAACCCAGCGATGAAGATCGGCCGTCAATTGATGGAAGTACCGATGATCCACGCGGACATGTCGGAAAAGGATGCGTATGACCGCGCGCTGATGGTGGTGACAGACGTAAAGCTGCCCGATCCAAAACGTATCCTGAATTCCTATCCTCACCAGCTTTCGGGTGGACAGCAGCAGCGGATCGTCATTGCGATGGCCCTGATGAGTGAGCCATCATTGCTCATTCTAGATGAGCCAACCACCGCGCTGGATGTGACCGTTGAAGCGGCTGTAGTGGAGCTGGTCAAAGACTTGGGCAAGAAATACGGCACCTCGATGCTGTTTATCTCGCACAATCTGGGGCTGGTGCTGGAAACCTGTGACCGGATTTGCGTGATGTATTCCGGCGAAGCGGTTGAGCGCGGCTCCATCGAAGATGTGTTCGACGAGATGCAGCACCCCTATACCCAAGCGCTGTTCCGTTCGATCCCACTGCCCGGTGCGGACAAGAACGCGCGCCCTTTGATTGCCATTCCTGGCAACTTCCCCCTGCCTCACGAACGGCCAAAGGGCTGTAACTTTGGCCCGCGCTGCGACTACTTCGAGGCGGGGCGCTGTGATCAGGGATATATCCCGATGCAGGACGTGAAGGGTAACGAGCGTCATGCAACACGTTGTGTGAAGTTCGACGAGATCGACTGGCAGGCGCCTCTGGAATTGGCCGAAGTCAAGAAAAAGGGCGACATTGGTAAGGTCGTCCTCAAGATCGATAACCTCAAGAAATACTATCAGGTGGCGGCCAATGCGATGTTCGGCGGCGGCGACACCAAAGTGGTGAAGGCCAACGAAACTCTCAGCTTTGAAGCGCGTGAAAGTGAGACGCTGGCCATTGTAGGGGAATCCGGTTGCGGTAAATCCACCTTCGCCAAAGTGCTGATGGGTCTGGAGACAGCGACGGACGGGACGATCACGCTGGACGGTGAAGGCATCGGTGATGTGCCCATCGAAAATCGCACCACCCAGAACGTGGCAGACATCCAGATGGTGTTCCAGAACCCGTTTGATACGCTCAACCCCTCAATGACCGTGGGGCGCCAGATTGTGCGGGCCTTGGAAATCTTCAAGATTGGTAAATCGGAGAAGGATCGCTGGCAGCGTATGCTGGAACTGCTTGATCTGGTCAAACTCCCCCGCGAGTTTGCGACGCGGATGCCGCGCCAGTTATCTGGTGGACAAAAGCAGCGGGTGGGCATTGCGCGTGCGTTTGCAGGGGATGCGCGGATTGTTGTAGCGGACGAGCCTGTCTCGGCGCTTGATGTGTCCGTACAGGCCGCAGTGACCGATTTGCTGATGGAAATCCAACGCGAACAGAAAACGACCCTGCTGTTTATCTCCCATGACCTCAGCATTGTGCGTTATCTCAGCGACCGTGTGATGGTGATGTATCTGGGCCATGTGGTCGAGCTTGGTACCACAGATCAGGTGTTCAGCCCGCCCTATCACCCCTACACCGAGGCGCTGCTGTCGGCCGTTCCGATCGCCGACACCAAGGTGAAGAAAAAGCATATCGTGTTGGAGGGGGATATTCCCTCCGCCATGAACCCGCCCTCGGGCTGTCCATTCCAAACCCGCTGTGGATGGAAGTCAAAAGTTGCAGGGAACCTGTGCGAGACCGAAGTGCCGCCTGTGCGTATGTTGGAAGGTCAACACCAGATCAAATGCCATCTGCCGCAGGAAGAATTTGACGGCATGGAGCCCGTGATCGAGATGGGCGATGTTGCCGCAGAGTAAGTGCTGCACCCTCACGAATTGGGGCTTAACCATATGTTTGGTACTCTGATTGCAACACAAAACTGGGACTTCCCCGAAAAGGGAATGATAAAGGGCCGTTTTGTAGCGCTTGAGCCGTTGGACCAGACGCATCTTGGCGAGCTGTGGAAAGCGGCAAGTGCAGCCCCGCGCAGCTTTGACTATTTGCGCTATGGCCCTTTTGAAACCCAAGATGACCTGCGAGCGCTGATCTCAGACCTATCAAACCGTAGCGATCAGCCCTTCTGGGCCGTGCGCAACGCTCAGGGTTCTGTTCAGGGTTGGCTTTCTATTTGTGATGTATCGCAAACCGATGGTGCATTCGAGATCGGCAGCATCTGGTTCTCCCCCGCGCTTCAGGGAACCCCAACCGCGCGGGAGGCCATTTTTCTGTTGATGTGTCTAGGTATGGACACGCACGGGTATGAGCGGATGGTTTGGCGCTGTCAGGCGCAGAATGCAAAATCGTTCAAGGCAGCCCTCAATTTGGGCTTCACGCATGAGGGAACTTGGCGCAATGCGGCCATAATGAAGGGCTGGCAGCGCGATGTTGCGTGGTTTTCTATTTTAAAATCAGAGTGGCCCGCTTGCGCTCAGGCGCTCAGAGCATGGCTGGCGGATGATAATTTTGATTCTGAAGGTCGCCAACGCAATCGTTTGCAGGATTTTCGCGCCGCCTTAGACGCGAACCCAGCGTGATCAGTAGAGTGGCAGCTCAAGAAATGCACAGCCGATGACGAAAGGGAAATAGGCCGCTGCGAAGAAGAAGAAGGTCGGGAATCGTGCACGCATTGTGGCAGCGGCAATTGCCATAACAGGACCTGCACACAATGCGATCAGGATGACCATCGTCAGCAAGTTGTTGTATTCGAAACCTGTGCCCCAAGGCATGTCAGGGCTTTCAAGGCCTGCAGCGATGGTGCCTGCGATGGCACCCAACACGGCACCCAGCAACAGTGGCTTTACGTTGCTGCGCGCCGTTGGAATATCGCCAACCATTGACGGGGAGCTGTACATCGATGTCGCCGTACCACCTTCAGTGCGGGTCACATTCGAACGACCACCACCTGAGTGGTTGTTGATACGTGCGATCCGCTGATTGAAGATGTCTTGGCTCATGATGCAAACTCTCATCTAACTCTTTACCCGTTAATCTATCGTTGGGCATTGGGGCCAGAATTGGGCAAAAGCAGGCTGCTAATTAGGCAGCACCATAAGGCCAAGTGTGAGAAAGCACGGTAGCCCTTATTTTTATGGGCTATGTAGAAGAAATGCGCTGTAAAATGCACATAAGTTGACGTAAGGTTACCTCACGTAAATTAGTTTCAACTCTTGCCCGCGATGATCCGAACGTAGTTTTTCGTCTCATTAAATGGAGGAATACCACCATATTTTTTCACGGCTCCGGGTCCTGCGTTGTAGGCCGCGAGGGCCAGACGCCATGATCCGAACTCTTTGTACTGCATTTTGAGGTAGCGCGCGCCGCCATCAAGGTTCTCGTGCGGAACCCTCGGATCGACGCGCAGATCTTTGGCCGTCCCAGGCATCAACTGTGCCAGACCGATCGCTCCCGCATGGGACACCGCATTATGGTTAAATCGGCTCTCTTGATAAACGAGACGTAAAAACAGGTCTTGGGGTACGCCGTGCTTGTCTGCGGCGGCACGCGCCATAGCAAGGAACGGCCCCTTATAACGGCCACGGTACTTCTTCACTGTCGCCGTGCCGTCATCCCATTTCGTAGGGGTCACAACCTTTGGCGGCTGCAGACGTGCGGAGCTGTGGTATTGCTTGGACGCACGCGTATCGAGGAGCTTTTTCTGAGTGGTAAAAAGCTTACTGCGGTTCTTGGATGAGAAGATATCGGCACTCACAGGGGTGCCGAGGCTCATCGTGCCTACAATCATTGCTACTATTGCTATGCGCATGCTGTCCCCTGCCCGCAATATGATGTTCTGCAGAACTTATATCATTCTTACCCCCACTGACCAGACCTTGATGAATCCCCCCTGCAAGAAGCCGCTCTTGCGCACAATCGCGGTGTCACTGGCGCACTATATCGTTATAAGTGCCGCGATACGGATTGGCGAGATTCGGCCGATACCTGACGGAACACACATTCAAAGACCAAGAGGGAGACCAGCATGGCCGGCTCAGTAAATAAAGTAATTCTCATCGGCAATCTGGGACGTGATCCCGAAGTGCGGAGTTTCCAGAACGGCGGGAAAGTGTGCAACTTGCGCATCGCAACCTCCGAGACGTGGAAAGACAAAAACACCGGCGAGCGCCGCGAAAAGACCGAATGGCACTCCGTTGCGATCTTTCAGGAAGGCCTAGTTCGCGTAGCCGAACAATACCTCAAGAAAGGGTCCACCGTTTACATCGAGGGCAAGCTACAGACCCGCAAATGGCAGGATCAATCCGGTCAGGACAAATACTCCACCGAAATCGTCCTGCAAGGGTATGACGGTGTGATGACGATGATCGGCGGGCGCGGTGACGGCGGCGGCAACACGGGCGGCGGCGGTGGTGGTGGTGGCTACGATGACCGCGACTCAGGTGGTTATGACCAGCAAGGCGGCGGTGGCGGTGGTTACGGCGGCGGTCAGTCCTCCGGCGGCGGCAACTCACAGGGCGGCGGTGGCGGCTCACGCGATCTGGATGACGAAATCCCTTTCTAAAAACAGCAATGCCTCCCGAGATCAAAGTGTTTCTCTTCGCAGCCGCAGTGATGCTATTCGCCTACACGGCAATATATCCGCGGCTGCGTGAAAAGACGATTTTGCTCATGGGGTCTATTGATATTGCCTTCACCGCTGCGATTTTTCTGGTGGTGGGGGCTGTCTATTACGGTCAGGGAATCGACTTTTCGATGATCTTCTTTGACGCGCCTTGGTGGCTCTTTGCGATCGTGTGCGCTGTGGTCGCTGAAGTGCCGCTGTTCTTCTGGTTTTGCAAACGCTGGAACGTGGACCTAAATCCTCTGATTGACTAAGCGCCTTAGCGCTGCGCCAACGCATCTTTGAGCAAGGTCAGCACATCAGTTTTCTTCACTTCACCGGTGACAAAAGAACTGCCAATGCTGCGCGCGAGGATAAAGCGCAACTGCCCCTCAACCACTTTCTTGTCTTGCCCCATAAGCGCCAGCAGGGCCTCGGCATCGGGCAGATCGCCTTCGATGTCGGACAAATCCACTTTCATACCCATCGCACGCAGATGCGCCCGCACACGGCTGGGTGCCTCTTGCGCACAAAGGCCCATGCGTGCCGACAATTCAAACGCCAGCGCACAGCCAATAGCCACACCCTCACCATGCAAGAGCCGGTCCGAGTAGCCCGTCGCAGCTTCGAGTGCGTGACCAAAGGTATGGCCAAGGTTGAGTAAGGCCCGCTCGCCCTGCTCGGTCTCGTCGCGCACTACGATGTCCGCTTTCATCTGGACGGAGCGACGCACCGCCTCAATCCGCGCTGCGCCATTGCCGTCCGCCAAGGCGGGCCCGTTCTGCTCCAGCCAATCAAAGAAATCGGCATCGCCTAGCAGACCGTATTTCACGACTTCGCCATAGCCCGCAATGAAATCACGCGGCTCCAGCGTGCCGAGCACGGCTGTATCTGCCAGCACCAGAGATGGTTGGTGAAACGCGCCCACAAGGTTTTTACCGTGGCGCGTGTTAATTCCAGTCTTGCCGCCAACAGAGCTGTCGACTTGCGCCAGCAATGAGGTGGGGATTTGCACAAACCGCACACCGCGCCGCAGAATCGATGCAGCAAAACCCACCAAATCACCGATCACGCCACCACCAAAGGCCACAACCACATCGCCGCGCTCAACCTGCTGGTCCAGCAGCCATTCAACGCAGCGCATCAATTCCGCCCAGCATTTCGTCGCCTCACCCGCAGGTAAAGTAAGCGCCTCCATGCTGATTCCCGCGACTGACAATCCATCCCGCAGCGTTGCAAGGTGCAGCCCAGCCACGGTCTCGTCACTGATTACGACCACGCGCGGCCGTTTAAGCAGCGGTGCAATAAATGCTCCCGCTTGTCCCAGCAGCGCGGGACCGATCTCAACATCATACGCACGCCCTGGCAGGGCTACATGGACACGCTCGTTCATGGCGCAGGCTCCATTACATCAGGCCGCGTCAGCAGCGTCTTGATCACCCGCTCGGCCATATCATCAATTGAAAGTTCCGGTGCACACTCTACCCGCAGTTCAGCAAGGCCATAGACCGGCGTACGTGCAGCAAATATTTCGGCCAGAGTTGCGCGTGGATCAGCGGTGCGCAGCAAGGGCCGCGTATCTTTGTGCCGCACCCGGTTCCACAACAGGTCAAGTGACGCGTCGAGCCAGAGAGCCACACCTGCCTCACTGATATTGTCACGATTGACCTGCGCCAGATAAGCACCGCCGCCTGTTGAAAGTATGCCCTTTTGCGTTTGGAGCAAACGGCGGATAACTTCTGTCTCACGCTTGCGGAAGAATGCTTCGCCGTCTCTTTGGAAAATCTCGGGTACCGACAGGTTCGCCGCCGCCTCGATCTCTGCATCACTGTCCAGAAACGGCACATCCAGCTTGAGCGCCACTGCACGTCCTACGGCCGTCTTTCCAGCCCCCATCATACCGACAAGCGCCACTGTCTTTTTAAGACGGTAGCGTTGATGCGGTCGGCGGATGTCAGCCGTGGATGGATCATTTTCAATCATTTGTATCTGAATGACGTGATCTTACTGAAAAGGCCATATATAGTTTGGGAAAATAATAGCAGATCGGGCAAAAAATCATGTTAGGCAAACTCTTCAAGCTTCTGTTTATCCTTGCGATTCTCGGATTTATCGGACTTGTGGGCTATGCCTATGTCGGGCCTGAGTTGGGGCTTGATTTTGCGCCGACGGCTCAAGAGATCCGATTACCCGTTACGCTAGAAGGCCAGTAACACCATGAGCGCGGGATATTTGCCGCTTTTGCGCTGTATTTGCGCGGGATTTTTATTGCCGCTCGCACAAGGTGCGCAGGCGCAAAGTGCGGCCCCACTTTCAGTGATCGACTGGCTCGACAGCCCGACACCTCAGGCACAACTGCCCCGTGCGCCAGTCAAACGCAAAACGACCCAGCCCAAGCCGATCGCAGAGCCCGCCGTTGCCAACAGCGGTACCGCGCCTCAGGTTACGACCCGCCCTCTCGACGCCGGTGCGCCCCCCGTCGTCGGGCTTGCGCCACCCTCGATGACAGGAATGCAGGCAGACATTTGGGCTGGGAGTGATGTCAGTGTAATAGGCCGCAGCATCGCAACCCTGCCCGACCTTGACCTGCCCGCCGCCAATGCGTTGCTTTATACGCTGCTCCTATCCGAAGCGAGCGCGCCTGCAAATGATGCGGCCGCACAGGACAAACTTACAAAAGCGCGGGTGGAAAAACTGATGGTGCTCGGCGCCGTTGATCCAGCGCTTGCCCTAGTTGAGCAGGCCGGTGGCCCTGCCTCACCTGTGCTTTTTGATTTGTGGATGCAGCTGAGTTTGTTAGTGGGCACTGAGGACACTGCATGTGGTGCACTGTCACGCGGTGCACATCTGACCTCCGATACAGGAACGAAAGTGTTTTGCGCCGCGCGCGCAGGAGATTGGGAAGACGCGGCCTTGACCTTGGGCTCGGCCAAGGCGCTCTCCCTGCTGCCGCGTTCTACTCTCGATGCGTTGGATCGCTTCCTGAACCCCGATGTGTTTGAAGATGCTCCCCCCCTCGCAACACCGACGCGCATGGACCCCCTTACTTTCCGCTTGTTCGAGAGCATTGGTGAGCCGCTCCCGACCGGCCCGCTGCCACGCACTTATGCTTTTGCCGATCTGCGCGATATTTCCGGCTGGAAATCCCAGCTCGAAGCAGCCGAGCGGTTGACCCGTGCGGGTGCGTTGCCTGACAATCGCCTACTGGGGCTCTATACAGACCGCAAAGCGGCGGCATCGGGCGGCATCTGGGACCGTGTGCGTGCAGTGCAGCGCCTAGATGCCGCGCTGAACGACGAAAATTCAGAATCGGTGGCAAAGGCGCTGCCGTCTGTGTGGCGCCAAATGCAAAGCGCTGAACTCGAGGTGAGCTTTGCTACCTCATTCTCGCCGCGTCTTGCTGCTGTTTCCCTCACTGACAATGCAGCCGCCTTGCAGGCCCGAATCGGCATGCTGTCACCTGACTATGAAACCGTGGCCGCAGGACTGGCGGACGGGATTTCGCTTGGCGAGGACACTGCCCTTATCCGTGCCGTTGCAAGTGGGGAAGTCGCGGGCGATGCCCCTTCCACACCGCTGCCCCGCGCAATTTATGACGCATTCTCATCGCCCGAACCGCGCCCCGAATGGATCGAGATGGCGCGCAACAGGCAACTGGGTGAAGCCCTCCTTGGTACATTGCGCTCGCTTAATGAGGGGGCGCGTGGCGACTCACGTGCGTTGCGTGAGGCGCTTGGGACATTGCGTTCATTAGGGTTGGAGGACACAGCCCGCCGTGCTGCTCTGCAAATCTTGCTACTGGGGCGCGCGCCGTGAATGCTCCTGCCTGCTCAAACTGGATTTCCATGTTTCTGGAGGCACAGGCCGCCGAATTGGGGGCCGCGACGAATACACTGCTGGCCTACGGGCGCGACCTCAAGGATTTTGAAAGCTGGTTGAACCGTCAAAACCATAGATTTGACGACGTTTCCCGCGCCGATGTCGAGAACTATCTGGTGTTCTGTGACGCTCAAGGCCTTGCGAAATCTACCCGTGCGCGCCGCCTTTCTGCGGTCAAGCAGCTTTACCGCTTTGCTTTTGAAGAAGGGCTGCGCACCGACAACCCAGCGATCCAGATCAGTGGCCCTGGACAGGAAAAACGCCTGCCCAAAGTCCTTTCCGTAGAAGAAGTCGATCGCTTGCTTTCCGCCGCGCGCAGTATGGGGCGGAATGATACTGACCGCGTGCGCAACACCTGCTTGATGGAACTTCTGTACGCGACTGGCATGCGGGTGAGCGAACTTGTCGGCCTGCCCGTCAGCGCAACGCGGGGTGATCCGCGCCTCTTGCTGATCCTTGGAAAAGGCGGGAAGGAACGTATGGTCCCCCTCTCGCCCGACGCCCGTGATGCGCTGGCGCTCTGGATCAAGATGCGCGACGAAGTCGAGGCAAAGAATACGGCACTGAAGAAGCCAGCCTCACGCTTCCTCTTCCCCTCCAGAGGTAAGGAAGGACATCTGACACGTCATTGGTTCTATATGCTGATCAAAGACATCGCAGTCGCGGCAGGTGTAGACCCAAGTAAAGTCACCCCACATACGCTGCGACATGCTTTTGCAACGCATTTGCTGGCTGGCGGTGCCGATCTTCGTGCAATCCAGACCATGCTAGGCCACGCCGATGTGGCCACAACCGAGATTTACACCCACGTCCTTGAAGCGCGTCTGTCCGAACTGGTCCTCGACCATCACCCCCTGTCAGATACCGCCACACGCAAAGACTCTGGTAAAACATCCTCTGACGGCCAATAACCCGTCTGCAGCCCGACGGCATAGTCCATGGGCAGTTTGGCCGCCGCCATATCCGCCACGGCACCCTCTACATCATAAGACAGCGGTATGCTTTCGAATGCACCGCCACTCAACACCGCAAAGCCTGTATGCTGGTCGCCATTATGAGGCGGCATCCCGATCACACCTGCGTTCACCCAGTTCCCACGCGGCGTATCGCGCAAGAATGACAGCCCGGAGTGGCCAGAGATGACGACATCAATTGGCCCTGTAATTGCCTCAAGCGCTTCCCATTCTTCTTCAAACACAGCATCGCTGTCTGTCTCCCAGACAAACCGCGCCACGTCCGTCGCGCCACCGTGTACCACGCCGTAGCGTTTGCCGTGATGCACAAAACTCAGCACATCGGGCAACGCCGCCATCCAAGCCCGCGCATCCGCATTCAACTGCGTGCGCGCATAGGCGTACCACGCGACGCTCAATCGATCACATGCTGTGCCTTCTTCAAATCCACACCCGCAGTCGTCAGCATTCTGCGCAATCTGAACTTCGCAATTTCCCGCCAACACAATGCAACCAGACTTGCGCACCGCATCAACAGTTGCCGCCGGCGCACCGCAATAGGCAACTACATCGCCTGTACAGATCACATGATCCGCACTAATCGCGCGCTGTGCTGCTTGCGCAAAAATAGCCTCAGTTGCCTGAAAGTTGCCATAAGGCCCCCCAAACAAGAGCAGATCACCGTCCAGCACGCCCAAATCTGTGTGTTTCATACGCGCTCCTCCTTGAATGCGGCGGGGCCTCGCCCCATAACAATGCCAACAACCCTGAAAGGTTTTCTACATGGACATGACCCAAGTGACTATAGATGGTGCGTTCTGGATATCCGTGAGCACAATCTTGTTTTTGCTGGTCCTCTCGGGGTGTTTTTCCGGATCGGAAACCGCTCTTACTGCCGCCTCGCGCGGTAAGCTGCGTACGCAAGCGGACAAAGGGTCTCTCGGTGCGGAACGCGCGCTCAAGATCACCGAAGACAACGAACGCCTGATTGGCTCGGTCCTGCTAGGCAATAACCTTGTGAACATTCTTGCAGCCTCGCTTGCTACTGCGCTGTTTACCCGCCTGTTCGGCGAGAGCGGTGTCGCCCTCGCCACGCTGGTTATGACCTTCTTGGTGCTGATCTTTGCCGAAGTTCTACCCAAGACCTATGCAATCACCAACGCAGAGCGTGCAGCAGCGCTTGTCTCAGGGCCGATTAGCATTGTGGTACTCCTGTTCTCCCCCGTCGTGAGTGTCGTGCGCCTTCTGGTCCGTGGAATGCTGCGCCTTATGGGCGTCCAAGTAGATCCCGACAGCAACATCCTCGCCGTGCGCGAAGAGATTGCTGGAGCGCTTCAACTGGGCCATTCCGAAGGTGTCGTCGAGAAAGAGGACCGTGACCGAATTCTTGGCGCGCTTGACCTTCGCGAGCGTGTGGTCGAAGAGATCATGCTTCACCGCTCGGGCATCGAGATGATTGATGCCGCAAATGCGCCTGCCGATATCCTAGAGCAATGCTTGCGCTCCAATCACACCCGCCTTCCGATCTACCGTGACGATCCTGAAAACATCATTGGCGTGATCCATGCAAAAGACCTTCTGCGCGCGATGTACAAGCTTATTTCGGGAACAAAAGACGGCGCTGCAGCCTTCAAAGACTTTGATATCGCAGACGTTGCAATGGAGCCCTACTTCGTCCCGGAAACATCGACACTGGACGAGCAAATGCGCCAGTTCCTGCACCGCCGCACACATTTTGCGCTGGTGGTCGATGAATACGGATCGTTGCAGGGCTTGATCACGCTCGAAGATATCCTCGAAGAGATCGTGGGCGAGATCACGGACGAATTCGACCCACTTGCGGATCATGCCGTCAAAACGGATGCAGAGGGCCAGTTCCTTGTGGATGGTGCTATGACCATCCGCGATCTCAACCGTGCCAATGACTGGAATTTGCCTGACGACGAGGCGAACACCGTTGCAGGCCTTGTCATTCACGAAGCGCAGATGATCCCGACACGCGGACAGGTCTTCTTGTTCCACGGGTTCCGCTTTGAGGTACTTGCCCGCGAAGGCAACCGTATCACAGACCTGAAAGTGCGGCCCCTCTAGACACGCAACCGCGCCCCCTTTGGATCGAATGGCGGCTCGGCCAGCACAGTGGCTTTATGCGCCACGCCCAGAACCATAACATCGACCACCTCACCCGCCTTGACCCCTTGGACAAACCCAAGCGCGAGCGACAATCCGACCGAGTAGCCGTAAGCACCAGAGGTAACGCGGCCAATACCGACGCCATCTTTGAAGATCGGCTCGCCGCCTGTGGCATCCGCGTTTGAGGCATCCGTCTGCTTGGCATCGAGCGCTAAAAGCACCAGTTCTTCGCGTGCAGGTTTCGCCATGGTTTCTGTCACGGCCTCGCGGTTGAGGAAGTGTTTTTCCAACTTGCACAAACGACCAAGACCAACTTCTTGTGGATAATATTCGGGGCTGTATTCACGCCCCCACGATCCGTATCCCTTCTCCACCCGCAGCGACATCAATGCACGGCTACCTACAGGTCCCGCACCGACATCCGCGCCCGCAGCAATCAAAGCTGCGTAAAGCGCGGATTGGTCGCCCTCCTCGCAATGCAGTTCCCATCCCAGATCTCCGGTAAAGGATACCCGCAGCGCCAGACAACGCACACCGCCCAGCTCAATCCACTTGGATCGCATGAATGGGAAATCGTCAGTAGCGAGCGAGGTATTGGTAAGGCGCTGCAACATATCGCGCGACTTTGGCCCCGCCACGTTAAACCCGCACATTGTATCGGTGCGGCTCTCGAATATCGTCCCTTCAGGCAGCGGCACTTCCTTGAAAAAGCGTTTGTGATACCGTTCGGCCATGCCCGAGCCGATGATCCAGAACTCGTCATCCGCAAGGCGGGTTACGGTGAAATCACCCGCTATGCCGCCACGTTTCCCGATCAACGGTGTGAGGCAGGATCGCCCTACTTCACGTGGCATATGGTTGGCGAAGACTGCGTTAAGCCACGCCTCGGCGCCCGCCCCTTTGCACAGGTATTTCGCGAAATTCGAAATATCAATAATTCCGGCCTTTTCGCGCAGCATCTTGCATTCCGAACCGACCACATGCCACCACGGCTGACGGGTGAAACCGTGTGTCTGGTCGTCTGCACCAACTTCATCACCGTAATAGAGTGGATGTTCCCACCCGTAGTTCAGTCCACATACCGCGCCCATGTCGCGTTGGGTCTCGTAGATCGGGCGCACCCGTGCTGGACGTCCCGCGCTGCGCTCTTCATTGGGGAAGTGGATTTTGAAACGGTTAGCATACTGATCGCCCACACGCGCCTTGGTGAAGGCTTTGTCCGCCCAATCGCCAAACCTCGCCACGTCCCATGCGAACATGTCATAACGGCTCTCGCCCGTGACGATCCAATCGGCAGCAAGCAAACCCATCCCACCAGATTGACTGAACCCTGGAATAATACCGTTACAACAGAAGTAGTTGCTCAGCTCTGGCACTGGACCAAAAAGAACATTGCTGTCTGGCGACCAGATCATCGGGCCATTGATTACCCGCTTGATCCCAGCAGTGCCCACGGCGGGTACACGGTCGATTGCGCGCAGCATGTTCTCCTCGATCCGTTCCAGATCATCCGCGAACAACTCATGCCCGAACCCTTGCGGCGTACCATCCTCCGCCCAGAATCGCAGGTCTTTTTCATAAGCACCTACCAGTAGCCCCTTACCTTCTTGGCGCAGGTAATACTCTCCGTCACGGTCCGCGACGGATGGCAGGCGGCGGTCCAACCCTTCGATCTCCGCAATGCTCTCTGTAACAAAATACTGATGCTCAGTCGGTTGCAAAGGCAAGGTGATGCCCGCTAAAGCGGCCACTTCGCGGCCCCACAGCCCTGCCGCGTTTACGATCCATTGCGTGTGAATGTCACCTTTTTCTGTCCGCACAATCCAAGTGCCATCGGGTTGTTGCTCGGTCCCTGTGACGGGGCAAAAGCGGATGATCTCCGCCCCGTTCTGCCGCGCACCCGCAGCGTAGGCGTTTGTCACCCCAGAGGGGTCCACGTTGCCGCCATTCTCCTCAAACATAATGCAGCGGATGCCGTCGTAATTTACCAGCGGATGCAATGCCTCTGCCTCTGCACGGTCAACTTCACGGAAGGGCAAGCCATAGTATTTCGCCTTCGCCGCTTGCAGGCGCAACTGGTGCTCTCGCGCCTCAGTTTGTGCCAGATAGAGGCTACCGGGTTGGAACACACCGCAGCTTTGTCCTGTCTCCGCTTCGAGCGCGTTATAGAGGTCCATCGTGTAGTTTTGGATGCGGGTAATATTATTGTTGTCGTGCAACCCGTGAATGTTGGCCGCAGCATGCCACGTAGAGCCGGAGGTGAGCTCATCACGTTCTAACAAGACAACATCCGTCCACCCCAGCTTGGTCAGGTGGTAAAGGATGGAGCAGCCAATAACGCCGCCTCCGATGATGACGGCTTGGGCATGGGTGCGCATATGTATGGTCCTGACGGTGTTGGGCGACACCTCAACGTGACCCTCAATCGCCTCGGCTGATATCCCTTTTACGACATGATCCGTCGCAGCAGAACAAGGATATCATTTGGGGCGCACCTCTGGATCCGCGGATTGGATAAGCGTCTGCTGGTCAGGCTCAAACGTAATAGCCTGTAATGCACGCGCCAATTCCTTGCGGGCCAAGTCCTTTGCCGCCTTGCATAGACCCGGATCAGGGTGCCGCATGAGGCCAGAGAAGGTTTGTTGCAAACGCATCTGTACCTCTAAGGTGCCTGCACTGTCGCGCGACAACGCCCCAAAACCATCACGCAGCAGATCTGCGGCATCAAGTGGGGCCACGTACAGGTGCGCCAACAGCGTCTCAGGCTCGGTCGCGGTTTCATCTTTGTAATCGGACAAAATCCGGCCAACACGGGTGATCACATCAATTGCAGTCCCTGGATCATTCACTCCAGGTGACATGGCTTTTGATCCGATCTCTCCCATGACAATCAATCCAAAACGTGGATCTTGTTCATACTCACGCACATCAGCAAGCGAGATAGAATTCTTCAAGTCTCCGGTCAGCGCGTCCCAATCGGGTTCTTCCCCCATCGGTTCAACTTCCAACAACGGCGCGTTGATAAAGGCGTAATGCCCAATTGTTTGCGTCAGATAGATGCGTACATCATATTCCTCCGCCGTTGCATTCAACGCTTCGGGATAAATATGTTGGAGATAACCACTCTCCCATGCGGTGATTGTATGTGTTCCCTCGGGCACTGCTTTTGTAAGAGGCCGCCCTCCCAGACAAGGCCGCGCAAGGCGGTCGCGGAACTGCGCACGTGTCACGCTCTCCACCTGTCGCGTCGTATCAAGGAGTTGGCCGAATCCCTGCAAATGCAGAACCCAGCGGATGAGATTGATAACGATCGCCGCCAAAACCAGCACCGTTACCCAGAACAAAACAAAGGCACGTTCGTCTACATAGACGCCCAACTCCCGCAGGATAATCCCGAGGAGCGCATAGACATAGGCACCGATAAACACCGCGAGCGTGTTTTGCGTGGTCCGGTCTTGCATGATGAGGCGTTGAACACGCGGCGTCCATTGGCTTGAGGACGACTGAAACACGGAAACCATCACAGTGATCGAGAAAATCGTCACCGAAAGCATCGCAACAGCAATGAGCTGTAGCAGACGGTCAGCAGACCCCCCGTTGAGCGACTTTGCAATTTCTTCGGGAATGAATGGCTCAATCAGCTGACTTAAAAGCGTCACAAAAACGGCAAGTAGGCCCATAATGACCACGCGCACCCAGAGTTTGCGTGAATATTGCCGGCCCTTGCGGATCGCGGTGGTGATCAGAGTGTTTAACTTATCCATTGCCAATAGCTAGCACAGTGCAGCGCTGCAGCCACCCCTAACCAGTCATGCCAATAGCGACAGAAACTGTCGCAAAAGCACTTGCCACTAGTGCGGTCATAACATTCTCTGATGACAACCCTTATCGGAGTATATCCACATGAAAACCACCACTCGTGTCGCCATTATCGGCGGTGGCGTTGTCGGCGCCTCGGTTCTGTATCACCTGACCAAACTCGGTTGGTCCGATGTGATGCTGCTAGAGCGCTCCGAGCTAACCTCAGGCTCCACATGGCACGCAGCAGGCGGCTTTCATACGCTCAACGGCGATACAAACATGGCCGCGCTTCAGGGATATACAATCAAGCTTTATAAAGAGCTTGAAGAGATCACGGGCATGTCCTGTGGCCTGCACCACGTTGGTGGAGTGACGCTGGCCGATAATCAGGACAGGTTTGACATGCTGCTGGCAGAACGGGCAAAGCACCGCTTTATGGGGTTGGAGACAGAGATCGTTGGCCCCGAGGAAATCGCCAAGATTGCTCCCGTTACCAACCTCGAAGGCATTATCGGGGGGCTGTACGATCCGCTCGACGGGCACCTTGATCCATCTGGCACGACCCACGCCTATGCCCGTGCTGCCAAAATGGGTGGGGCAACGATTGAAACCCACACCATGGTCAAAGAGACAAACCAGCGCCCTGACGGAACGTGGGATGTTGTCACCGACAAAGGCACGATCCACGCCGAGCATGTCGTGAACGCAGGCGGCCTTTGGGCGCGTGAAGTCGGAGCGATGGCTGGCGTCTACCTTCCTTTGCACCCTATGGAGCATCAATACCTCGTTACCGAAGAAGTGCCGATGATCAAGGAGATGATGGCCGAAGGTCGTGAGCATCCGCATGTCATGGATCCCGCTGGAGAAAGCTATCTGCGCCAAGAAGGGATGGGCCTGTGCATCGGGTTCTACGAGCAGACCTGCCGCCCTTGGGCTGTTGGCGGCACACCGTGGAGCTTTGGCCAAGATCTGTTGGACGATGACTTTGACAAGATCGAAGAAAGCATCAACTTTGCCTACCGCCGTTTCCCCGATCTGGAACGTGCGGGGGTCAAGAATGTGATCCATGGCCCCTTCACCTTTGCCCCTGATGGTAATCCGCTGGTTGGCCCTGTTCCCGGTCTGCGCAATTATTGGTCCGCTTGCGGTGTAATGGCAGGCTTTAGCCAAGGGGGTGGCGTTGGCCTGACCCTTGCGCAATGGATGATCGAGGGCGAGCCCGAGCGCGATGTCTTTGCGATGGACGTGTCCCGTTTTGGTAAGTGGATCAGCCCCGGCTACACCCTACCCAAAGTGATCGAGAACTATCAAAAGCGTTTTTCCGTCTCCTACCCGAACGAAGAACTCCCCGCGGCACGGCCCCACCACACCACGCCGATGTACGATATCTTTAGCAACATGGGCGCCGTCTGGGGCCAGCAATTCGGACTGGAAGTGCCCAACTACTTTGCGCAAGGGGATGAGCCCACCTTCGAGACGCCATCGTTCCGCCGCTCGGATGCCTTTGGCGCCACTGGCCGCGAGGTCCGTGCCGTGCGCGAAGGCGTGGGCATCAACGAAGTTCAGAACTTCGGCAAATATCTTGTGTCAGGACCAAACGCACGCGT
Organism: Sulfitobacter sp.; assembly: GCA_036964385.1. GTDB lineage: Bacteria > Pseudomonadota > Alphaproteobacteria > Rhodobacterales > Rhodobacteraceae > Sulfitobacter. The sequence goes on from JBALTK010000005.1 coordinate 37,849, forward strand.
ATGGATGGACAAGGTCATGGCGGGTCGCGTCCCTGCCATTGGACGTATCTCCCTAACCCCGATGCTTTCGCCCAAGGGGCGCTTGATCGGTGACTTTACCATGTCATGTTTGGGGGAGGAGCTGTTTCAGCTCACCGCCTCCTATGGTGCGCAAGCTTTCCACAGCCGCTGGTTCGAGCAGCACATGATGGACGGTGTCACCGTCGAGAATATCTCTGACCGCCGCACGGGTTTCCAAATTGCTGGTCCAAAGGCACGCGAAGTGCTCCAAGCTTGCACATTGGACGATGTTAGCGAAATGAAATTCCTTGATGTCCGCCCGATGACCGTTGGCATGACGAACTGTCTGGTACAGCGCGTCAGCTATACTGGCGATCTAGGGTACGAGATTTACTGCAATGCGATGGCCCAACGCCAGTTGTGGCAAACTTTGTGGGAGGCGGGCCAGCCCCACGGCATAACGCCATTCGGGATGCGCGCGATGATGTCGCTGCGGTTGGACAAGTTCTTTGGCGCGTGGCTGTTGGAGTTTGGACCGGATTATACTGCTGCGGAGACGGGGTTGGATCGCTTCATCAGCTTTAAGAAAAACACTGATTTCATTGGCCGCGCGGCGGCAGAGAAAGAGCGTGCCGATGGCCCTGCGCGCAAGCTGGTGGCGTTCGAAGTCGATGCGCTTGATGCTGATGTGCAAGGCTATGAGCCGATCTGGCATGAGGGCACAGTGATAGGCTTTTGCACTTCGGGCGGGTATTCGCATTTTGCGG
>JBALTK010000006.1:0-37452 GCA_036964385.1 Sulfitobacter sp.
CTTTCGACGGGAGTGTCCGGAAAATCTCAGCCAGACCGAACAGGCCGATCAAGACGGCAACGTAGGAAACCCCGTCAAACAAGGCGAAGCTTCCGAAGGTAAAGCGCGGCACGGCATGGATGGACTCCAATCCGACGAAAGCCACCAACATACCAAGCCAACCCGCGATCCAACCCTTAAGCGGCATGGTCCCTGCCGCCATAGAACCCGATACTAAAATTCCGATCACGGCCAGCCAGAACATTTCCCAGCTTTTGAAGTTCAGCGCGAACGTCAGGATGACGGGAATCAGCGTGACCAACAAAATGATCCCGACCGTTCCGCCAACAAAGGACGCAGCAATCGCCATACCAAGGGCCTGCCCCCCTTCGCCGCGTTGCGCGAGCTGATGCCCCTCGATCATCGTTGGCACAGCGTCGGGCGTTCCGGGAATGTTGATTAGAACGGCGGAAATCGCTCCGCCAAATACGCTTCCAGTGTATACGCCAAGCATGAAACAGATCGACGCCTCTTGCGTCATGCCTGCAGACAGGCCGATCAGGAGCCCCATTGCCATGGTTGTCGAAAGACCCGGCAAAGCGCCCCAAATGATACCAAGGCACACGCCTGACAACGTCATGATCAAAAGCCACGGCGTGAATAACTGTAGGATGGTGTCGATCATCTTTTAGAACCCTCCAGGCAAGGGAATGCTGAACAGCTTTTGAAACACCAACGACAGCGTGAGCGTCCAACCGCAGGACACCAGCGCGGTGATCCAAAGCGGCCCGCGCCAGAAAATATGAATAATTGCGGAGAGCGCGATGATGGTTACCGGCTCGAATGCGCTGAGGACCATCGGGATTGTGCCGATGTTGAAATAGTACTGGAATGCCAGCACCTGAAGCCCGCCGATGTACACCGCGACTGCGGCCACTAACACAATCGCCCGGGCCTCTTCGCTGCTGTTACGCTCCCCCTTGTCCCATAGGGGCGCACCCTCGCGGCGGCGCACAATCGCAGATGTGCCAAGCAGACATGCCATAATCGCCAGAGATGCGGCGGTTATGAACGGCAAAAGACCGGGAGCGGTTGTCCACCCACCCGGAACAGGCAGACGCCAAGACGCCACGAGAACCAAAACAGAAAGCGTCAACAAAAATGTCGTCGCTATCAAATCCAATGCGGGCGAGGCATATCCGGCGTTGCCGTCCTCGCCCTCAAACACAACTTCACTGTTGTCAGCCTGACTCATGTCATCGCTTTCGTTAAATTTCGGAAGGGATCAAACGGGCCGCAGCGATAGACTGCCGCGGCCAGCTTCTGGTAGAACCTTAGGTGAAAGATGGCGGTGTGTAGCCCTGAGGCGGCCACCAGCTTTCGAAATCTTCCGGTGCTGGCAGACCAAGCTCTTCGGCCGTTTTGACCTCGGCCCCGATCTGATCTTGGAAGCGATTAAAAATGTCGGTCGTGACAGTTTCCATCAAGGCGCCTTCGCGGTCCGCTTCTTCACCGACCTTCACGTCAAGCTGGAAGAACTTGGTGTCGATCATTTCCTTGAAACCTTTAGAGTTAGCCGCAGCGCGGAACCCGTCAACGATTTCTTGCTGGAGCTCCGGTGGGAGGTCGCGGCGGAACATGAAGTTATAGGTCGCGCCCACAGGCAGGATGCTGCGGCTTTCAGGCAAGATCGAAGCGATCGAGCGCAAGACCTGACCGTCCTCCAACGTGATGTCGTCGGTGCTTGTTTGCGTAAGGTTGCGCATTTTTCCTGCGCGGATCAGATCGATATGCTCGTGCAGACCGCCGCCAGAAATGTCTGTCTCTCCCTGAAGGCCAGCCAACGTTGCGGGTTTGCCGCCTTGGTACGGCACATATTTCAGCTCAACCCCCGCGATATTGGCGACGATCAATGCTAGTTCGTGCCACACACCACCGGTGCCTGATGTTGAAATCGTGACAGAACCCGGGTTCGCCTTTGCCGCCGCGATCACGTCTTCCATGGTCTGGAACGGACTGTCCGCGCGCACCGACCAGCTAGCCAATGCGTTGGCCGCTTTCATGGACACCCAATCCTCCCAAGGGGTGAATTCAGCATGGCCAAGCACACGCACGAACCGGTTGTAGTTGGCGCCGCCCAATAGCGTGTAACCATCGGGTCGCGCCGCGCTTACAAACTGCGTCGCGACCCCGCCAACCGCACCGGGGCGGTTAGTGACGTTGATCGTCCAGCCTTTGGCAACGGCCATTTCCTCGGCCAGCTTGCGCATGACCGCATCTGTGCCACCACCAGCAGCATACATCACCACGAGCGTAATTGGACGGCCTGGATAAGTTTGCGCAAATGCAGTGCTTGGAATTGTAATCTGCATCGCTGACAGGCCCGCTACTCCCACAGCTCCTGACATAAATCCTCGGCGGTTCAGGCCGGTTTTCTCGTTGTCGTTCATCTTTCTCTCTCCCTTTTTGTCCTCAGTTCTAGGACCGTGCGAGCTATCAGTTTGCGTCCGATGTCCTCGCGTCTTTCGATCCTTTGTAGTTGTTCTCCTCCAAGAACTTGTTCACCTCTGGCTCCACGTCAGTGGCCATCAGGGCATTCCAGCGATTGTTGAAACCAAACAGCGCAATCACCGATCCGATCTCAACCACCTGAGCATCCGAAAAATGCTTGTGCAGCTCAGCCATATCCTCGGGCGTGGCGTAGGACGGGCATTGCCCCCCTGTCATCGCAATCCGCAACGCGACCCGTTCGGCAGGCGAAAACAAATCAGATGTTTCAAACTCCCAGATCGCATCCAGCTTTTCTTGCGGTACACCATTGTCCGCACCGTTTTTGAATGTATGCGCCGAGCAATAACTGCACCCGTTGGACAGGCTGGTGACGTGGGCCACCATCCAACGCAGCGCAGGATCAACGGTGCCATCGGGTGTGCGCACCACCGCGCGGATCAGGCCAAGTACAGCCTTAGCAATCTCAGGACGATGGGACAGTGTCAGCATTGAATTGGCCGTAAAGCCCGTCGCGGACGCAAGCCACGCGATATCGGCCTGCGCCCCCTCCGTCGCATCTAATTCGAGTGGTTTCACAAATGGCATGTTGCCTCCCCTCTTTATAAATTGGTTGACCAATATAAGATTCCAATTTCGTCCGAGCTTTACATCAACCATACTACTTAGCAACTATTCTCTTATTTTTTTCTTCGTCAGCCACCCAGATTTCCTTCTGAGTCGCTCATTTCTCTCATAAAATCGACATATTGGTTGACCAAATAAGACAATTCTTCATTGCCGAATACATCATGCTCGGTCACAATTCGCCCATCAGACACAAAGATAGAGGTGCCAATGCGCATCCATTTTCCAGCAAAATTCATTGAGAACGGATCTTGGCCACAACGGAGAAGACGATGACAAAACGCGTTGGCGTTATCGGATCGGGGATCATGGGATCATCCTATGCGAAAAACCTACTGTTGGCGGGATATGAGGTCCACGGAAGCGACCCGTTGAGTGAAGCACAAGACCGTCTGACCGAACTGGGTAGAAAGGCCCATGAGACAACGGGAGACTGGCTGGCTGATTGCGATCTGATCATCCTTTCGCTGCTGTCACCGGTGGTGATGCGAACAGTCGCCGACGAACTTGCGACACTTCTAAAGGCGGGGCAGATCGTCATTGAGACGGGCACATTCGCGCTGACGGACAAAGAAGCGGCCCGCGACACCCTAAGCGCGGCAAGCGTCATCCTACTGAACTGCCCTGTCAGTGGTACAGGCGCACAAGCCATGAATGCCGACATACTGATGTTGATGCCCGGCCCGCCAAACGCGATCAAAACCGCGCGCCCCGTTGTCGAACACTTAACCAAGGGGGTCATTGTTGCGGGTGCGTTCCGCCCCGGCACACAGCTCAAATTTGTCGCCAATCACGGCGTTGCGCTACATAACACCGCTGCCGTCGAGACGCTGGCCTATGTGGATGCACTGGGGCTTGATCACGACATGCTAAGCACGGATGCGGGGCAGTCGCGCATGTCGGACCTGCGCATGCCACTGATGATCAGCGGGGCTTATGATCCGCCCACCGCGACCTTGAAAAGGTTCGAAAAGGACCTGAACGTGATCGGCGATGATATCGCCTGCCTCGATCTTCATGCGCCAATGTTCGACACCTGTGTTGGACACTATGCGCAGGCTTCGCGGACCCTCCCCGAAACCCATGATACAGTGTCGGTGTTCGGGGTTTACAACTCAAAGTACGCGTAATGATCACAACCTTCCCGCCCCCATTTGTCATCCTTGCAATCATGATCGTGTTTGTGATTGCCGGGACGATCAAAGGGGCGCTTGGCGTCAGATTTCCAGCCTTCGCGATGTCCGTTTTTCCGATCTTTATCGTTTCATCCTTTGGTGTCGCCATTCTTGCGATCCCGATTTTGCTGACCAACTTCCCGCAGTTTTTCACCGTTAAAGGTTGGCAACCTATTGCGCGCCGGTTCCTGCTTGCTGGTGGTGTTATTTTGGTTACGACCTTTATCGTCGCGCAACTCACCGCGGATGTTACCAGCCGCTGGATCAACATTATTGTTGGCCTGTCACTGACGCTGTTCGCCCTATCCTCCCTGTTCAAAGTTAACATTCCGGCGAAAGAAAGCCCGCATTGCCAAATTGGCGTCGGGCTTGTCTCAGGTCTGATTGGCGGAATTGCTGCCGTCACCGCCCCGGCAATGGTTTACGCGGTCGCGCTAAAAATGCCCCGCGAAGAATTTATGGCAGCGGGTGGTTTCATGTTTTTCACCAGCGGTGTCGGGCTTATTGCCGGACTATCGACAGCCATCGTCCTCAACAGTGTCACGCTGACGCACTCACTTGGTTCTGTGGTTGTGTCACAGATGGGTTTTCGAATCGGCACATGGATCAGGCCGAAACTGAGCGAGCGCGTTTTTCGCACAGCTTTACGGCGGACGATCCTCGCCCTTGGTCTCCGCCTGACCCTCGTAAACATTATGTAGTGCTGCGCCTGAGCCCACGAATTACGTGTCCGCCAAATCACCCAAAGCCGGATATAGTCGCGTGAAATCTTCTTCTTCCATGCCCGCTTCTACTGCGGCCTCGAGCCACGCAAGGGTCTGGTGACCGATCCGCATCGGGCTGCCGACCTCTTTGGACAGGGCGACTGCCATTCCGACATCTTTGTGCAGATTGAAAACCCGCGATCGACCGTCCCACGTTTCAGACAGAATATGATCGGGGAAGCGTCGCTCAGAAATGAAGCTACGGGCGTTTCCAGCATTGAACACTTTTATCATATCCGCAAGGTCAATTCCGGCGGCTTCGGCCAGTTGACCCGCCTCGGAACAGGCCAAAAAGTTCGTGTGCGTGATGAGGTTATGAACAACTTTCATCGTGTGCCCTGCCCCTGACGGACCAAGGTAAATCAGCTCACCCGCGCATGACGTCAACACAGGTTTTGATTTCTCAAACAGCTCTTTCGGACCGCCGATCATCAACGTCATCGTGCCGTCGTCCGCGCCCTTCGCACCGCCGCCTGTCATCCCCGCATCCATGTAACCGGCACCCACCGCATTAGCTTGAACAGCGAGTCCTTTGGTACGCGTCGGGTCCGACGTGGTGAAATCCCACAGTATCAAACCGGGCTTCGCCGCACCCAGAATGTCAGCCAGAATGCTTTCGATCTGGTCCGACCCGGGGACGACAAAAATGATCACATCCGCCTGCGCCGCCATGTCCGCAGGTGCAGCGATCGTGCCGACATCAGAAAAGGCAGTACGGGCCTCCTCAATCGCATCCCAGACGAGCAACTGGTGCCCGCCTTTTGCGATATTTTTGGCGATACCACGGCCCATATTCCCAAGGCCGATTACCCCGACGGTCTGTCCCATGCTGTGTTCCCTTCGTGGTGTAGGCGGGGATGCCTTAAACGTCTAGAAAGCCCTTGATGGCGTCATTGAAGGCCTCTGGCGCGTTGATGTTGGCAACATGCGCCGCGTTCGCGATTTCAACGTAACGTCCACCAGGTGTCGCCGCAGCCATGGCCCCCATCGTTTCCGGAGATGCGCCGACATCTTCGCTGCCTCCGACAAACAGAACCGGGATTTTCACATCGCCAAGCGACTTGAGGTAATCCAGTTTCTGCAACGCCTTGCAGCAAGCAACGTAGCCATCCACATTCGTCGCCGTGACCATGTCACGCACAGACTTGGTTCGTGCGGGGTTCGCAGTGCGCCAATCCTCTGTCAGCCAAGACCCAAGCGTCCCGTCTGCAATCGCCTCAAGCCCGCCTTCCTTAACGGCCGCCATGCGCTGATCCCACATTCCAACAAAAGACGCAGGCGCATCCGCGCGCCCATCCGCACAGACCACTTTCGTAATCCGATCCGGATGATGCAACGCCAAGCCAAGCCCCGTCATGCCGCCCATCGACAGTCCCATGAAATGCGCGGTTTCAATGCTCAGAGCATCCATCAGCCCGATCACATCGCCGACAAGATCGTCAAACGTATACGGACCATTCGGAACATCGCTTTGGCCGTGACCGCGCGTGTCATAGCGCAGCACCTTGTAGGACGCCGACAGAAACGCGATCTGCTCGTCCCACATGGATTGGTCAGCGCCCAACGAATTTGACAAAATCAACCACGGCGCACCGTCGGGGCCATCTATCCGGGTGTTCAGCGTCACACCTGACGCAAGGGTGATGCGCGCGCTCATGCCGTCTGATCCGTGGGCTTTACGGGCAATGACGCCATTAATTTGCGGTTAGAAATTTGGGGTATCATGGGGCACCTCTTTTATAATTCACCTACTTTTCTAATGCAGTTACGCGTCGCGGCTAAATCACAATGGCTAAAGGCATCCGACATCTTTTCTGATACCTTGGAGGCTGTATTTCTGGTAACCAAAGCGCAATAAGGGACACTCAACGCCCCGTCAGAATGGAAGTGAGACTATGGAAGCGCTAGACAGAAAATTCCTGGAGTTGGGGGCGGAAAATGCACCGGGCCAAGAAGTCAGACAAGACAATAAAGCGTTGATATCATTGACTCTAGGAGAGAGTCTTGACGGCGTTCCTGTCGATTTTTCCCACGGTGATGTTGACGCGTTCCCGCCGACCCCCGGCGCGTTAGAGGCGTGGCAAACCGGATATGATCGTGGCGGCCAGCAGGCCTATACCGAATATCGGGGCGATAGTGACATACGCGATGATGTTGCCAAGCGGCTTGCCGAATTTACTGGTGCGCCATTGGCGTCGGATCAGGAATTGATCATTACCCCAGGAACACAAGGCGCGCTTTTCTTGGCGCTTGGTTCTGTTGTTGAAACGGGCACCAAGGTCGCCGTTGTCGAGCCTGATTATTTCGCCAACCGCAAGCTGGTGCGGTTCTTCAATGGCGAAGTCGTCCCGATCCCCCTCACCTATGGAATGCAGGCGGGTAACAACGGCCCAGATATGGCAATCCTCGAGGAGGCATTCAAATCAGGCACGCGGGTTATGGTATTTTCGACACCGAACAACCCTACCGGTCTGATTTATTCCCAATCCAACATCGATCAAATTGCCGAACTGGCATCCCGCTACGGCGTGACCGTCATCGTCGACCAGCTTTATTCCAGAATGCTGTACTCGGGCGAAACCTATTGCCACCTGCGGGCCTGCTCCGCCGCTCCGGAAAATATCATCACCATCATGGGCCCGTCGAAAACGGAATCCCTCAGCGGGTTCCGGCTTGGCGTAGCGTTTGGTACATCGAAACTGATCGAACGGATGGAAAAACTTCAGGCGATCGTGTCGCTTCGGGCGGCTGGATACAATCAGGCAGCACTGTCGACGTGGTTCGTAGAACCCGACGGCTGGCTGGCCGACCGGATCACCAAACATCAGGCGATCCGCGATGATCTCCTCAAGGTTTTCCGCAGCGCGGGACTGAAGACGGCGACACCGCAAGGCGGCAGCTACATTTTCCCTGAGCTGCCCGCCTTGATCCACGAGCCAGACATTTTCACCCGCCTGTTGCGCAGTCAGGCCAATGTCACCGTTACCCCTGGCGCAGAGTTCGGCCCGCGATCCGACAACAGTATCCGCCTAAACTTTTCGCAAGATCACGATGCGGCGGTTGCAGCGGCGCATCGAATTGTCGAACTCGTCGAAAGGTACCGCGCATGAAAATCGGGATAGCCGGAATGGGTGCAGTCGGGATGAACGTGGCCAAGGCGCTTGATCGTGGCGCATTGCCCGGACTGGAGCTGGCTGGCTTTTGCGCCAGTTCCGAAACGCGCGGCGCAGAATTGAACAACGCACTGGGTGCGCCGGTCCCGATCTATGATCTGGATACCATAGCGGATCACTGTGACATCGTTGTTGAAAGCCTTCCGCCAACCATGTTTTCAGACATCGCTGGTCCCGTTATCGAGGCCGGAAAGACGCTCGTGGTTCTGTCTGCCAGCCAACTCCTTGGTCGGAATGACTTGATCGAACGCGCAAAAGAAACAGGCGCGCGGATTGTGATCCCTTCCGGAGCGATGCTTGGCATCGACGCGCTTAAGGCGGTTGCGGTGGGCGAGATCGCTTCCGTGACGATCAAAACATCCAAGCCGGTCGCGGGACTCTTGAACGCGCCCTACCTTGCCAAGGTCGACGTCGACTTGACGGTAATCACGGAGCCCTACCTTTTGATGGCCGGAAGCGTGACTGAGATTGCGAAGGAATTCCCTGCGAACGTAAATGTCGCTGCTGCTTTAAGTCTTGCGGGTCTTGGCCCCGACCGCACAAGGATGGAAATCTGGGCTGATCCGTCGTTGAAACATAATCGGCACACAGTAAGCGTGACGTCCGACAGCTCGGATTTTACGATGTCGATCCAGAATCGCCCAAGCGATGAAAACCCGGCAACCGGACGCATCACCGCGCAAAGCGTCATCGCTTGGTTACGGCAGTTAACTTCAACGATCGTTGTTGGTACATAAGGGTTCTGTCGCAAACTTTTTGGAAAATGAGCGTACCTGCCAAGCTGTGATAGACGCCGCCCTTTAAATTGGCAGGTGAGTATCAGAACGTAACGATTGAAGCGCTAAAATTGGACTTTAATAAGATCTATAACGTTGACCCACGCGATTTCGAACGTGTAGTTTCTGAGCTTCTAAGATCGCAGGGTTACAGCACGGCCGTAAGCCACCTATTAAAATAGTCTTGTGTGACCTTAAACAGTGTCAGCGTGATCATGACCGGCGCGATGGCGCTGGATTGTGCCCTTGGAACACCAGATGCCGAATCTATCATCGCTCGCCTTGTCGGCCAAGAACATGATGATCTTTTTGCGGGGAGCGGTACCAAACTTCCGTTCGGAGCATTCCTTTGCGACGGGCCAACTCATCCAAAGACCTCAATACCCATAAGGGCCCACAGGTTTTGTAAAGGAATTTGGCGATTTCAGCCGACATCGGCCTTCATCCCAGCGCGAGTTTCTGCAAGCTTCTGCACAAAGCCCTGTAAATAAGTCATATTTTAAAGGTGTTTTTGGTGACCCCGGTTGGATTCGAACCAATAACCTGCCCCTTAGGAGGGGGCTGCTCTATCCAGTTGAGCCACGGGACCACGTTCGCTTGATTACCTCAAAGCAATCTGGTGATCCAGAGCCTGCGCAGTAGGATATCGCTGATTGCCTGTGTCGGGATCAGCGACTACGCTACACTTAACTTAATTTTTTGCACTTCAGGATCTATATCGTGTCAGAAAGACCAAAACGCCCCCTCACCCTCCGCGATGTATCAGAGGCCTGTGGTGTCTCGGAAATGACGGTGAGCCGTGTATTGCGTAAAAGCGGCGATGTCTCCGCTACAACCCGAGAACGTGTTTTAGCCTCTGCCAAGGAATTGGGGTATGTGCCGAACCAGATCGCGGGTTCGCTTGCTTCGCAGCGGGTCAATCTGGTCGCGGTTATCATTCCTTCGCTGGGCAATATGGTGTTTCCCGAGGTGCTTACTGGCATCAATGCGGCCTTTGACGATACACCATTACAGCCTGTCGTTGGTGTGACTGACTATCGCCCCGAAAAGGAAGAGCAGGTCTTGTACGAGATGCTCTCATGGCGCCCTTCAGGCGTGATTATTGCTGGGCTGGAGCACTCTGAGGCGACACGGGCTATGCTGCTCAATGCGGGTATTCCCGTGGTTGAGATTATGGATGTAGACGGCAACCCCGTGGATGCGATGGTTGGGATTTCACACCGTCAAGCGGGTCGCGACATGGCGAAGGAAATTCTGCGTGAAGGGTACCAGCGGATCGGTTTTCTCGGCACCAAAATGCCGCTCGACCACCGCGCGCGCAAACGCTTTGAAGGCTTTACTGAAGCGCTGACACGCGAAGGCATCGAGATTGAAGATCGTGCGTTTTATTCGGGTGGTTCCGCGTTGCTCAAAGGGCGCGAGATGACAAAGGAAATGCTGGAACGCTCTCCTGACCTCGATTTTCTCTATTACTCGAATGACATGATTGGTGCAGGTGGCCTACTCCATTTGCTAGACGCAGGTATTGATGTGCCTGGCCAGATTGGGCTGGCTGGCTTCAACGGCATCGAATTGCTGGCTGGATTACCTATGCAGCTTGCGACAACCGATGCATGCCGCCGCGAGATCGGCATGGAAGCGGCGAAAATGATCCTCAATGCTTCAAGCACAGAACCTGACCCCGACATGCCCAAGGCCATCACCATGAAGCCCAAGCTCACGCTGGGAGACACGCTGCGCCGCCGCAAACGCGGATGAGTGCACCGCTTCTTTCTAACGTAGCCGCACGGCGGGTGTTTCTTGACCGTCATGCCCTATTGGAGACGCCCCAAGGACCTGCTGACAGCCCCTCTTTGCTTGCTTTGATCGAACGCTTGGGCTTCATCCAGCTCGACAGCATCAACACAGTGGCACGGGCGCATGATCTGATTCTGTTCGCGCGCAAACCGCGCTATCGCACAGACGATCTCAAGCGGTTGTACGAACGCGATAAGGGGCTTTTCGAACATTGGACACATGATGCTGCGATGGTCCCCCTGTCCTATTATCCCAACTGGCAAATGCGACGCACCCGCGATGCGACAAAGCTGCGCAAGCAATGGCGCAACTGGCGGCGCGACGGTTTCGAAGAACAGCTACAGACTGTCCTTGATCACATTGGCACGCATGGGGCTTGCGGCTCCTCCGACGTAGGCAAGGGGGAGAAGCGCGGCTCTGGCGGATGGTGGGACTGGCATCCGTCCAAGACCGCACTGGAGTATCTTTGGCGCAGCGGCGCGCTGCATGTGGTCGGGCGCGAGGGTTTTCAGAAACGCTATGACCTCGCCGAACGTGCTCTCGACACAAATGTTTGGGCGCGAAATGAGGCTCCGTCCGATGCACAGACGATTGACTGGTGCTGCTCAGGCGCTCTGGACCGTTTGGGCTTTGCCAGTTCTGGCGAGATTGCCGCGTTCTGGGCGCATGTTACTGCTACGGAGGCAAAAGCGTGGTGTGCCGATGCCCTGCGTTCCGGTGACATTGAAGAGATCGAAATTACTGGCGCTGATGGAACGATCAAGCGCGGCTTTGCACGTCCCGATATTCTTACCGATCAATCCATCCAACAATCCGCCACGAACCGCCTACGTGTGCTCAGCCCCTTTGACCCCGCGCTTCGGGATCGCAAGCGGGCGAAATTTCTTTTCGGATTTGATTACCGAATTGAGGTCTTTGTACCCGAGGCAAAGCGCATTTTCGGGTACTATGTCTTTCCTCTGCTTCAGGGCGAGCGTTTGGTTGGGCGCGTCGACATGAAAGCCTTTCGCGCCGAAGACACTTTGCGCATCCGCGCCCTCTGGCCAGAACAAGGCGTGGCATGGGGTAAAGGACGGCAGGATGCATTTGAGGCGGAGCTAGACCGGATCAAACGGCTTGCTGGTGTGAGTAAGGTAGCGTTCGAAGACGGATGGCTTAGGCCGTCAATGCATCACCAGTTCGGCTAAATCAATTGCTGCCGCTTGCAACCGTGGCAGATGCGCCTTGAGTTCATCAAGGGTCACACGTTGGGTTGGCGCATGGATCGACAGGGTCGACATTAGACGGTTCTGGGCATCCAGCAGGGGCACCGCAACGGCAACCATTCCCTTCATGAATTCTTCATTATCTGTAGAATAACCACGTTCGCGGATCGCTTCGACCTCTGCCTTTAGTGTGTCGGGGTCGGTAATTGTGTGCTCTGTCTGCGTGTCTAGTGTCGCAATGCTCAGGTACTTGTTGAACAGGCGCGACTTGAGAGAGCTAAGGTACATCTTACCGCTGGCAGTGCAGTGGAATGGCACTTCGGTTCCTACAGGAAGCTGAATGCGCAGTGGCCACTTCGTCTCAACTCGGTCTAGGTAAACCATCGTGTGCCGCTCAGGCATCGCGATATTGCAGGTCTCACCTACGTCCTCAGCCAGCGTACTAAGCACCGTTTGGCGAACCATCCTGATACGCGACGTTGATAGAACAGAACCCGCCAATCGGCGCAAACGTGCACCTGGAGCGTAAGAGCGCCCGTCAATATCGCGCTGCAAGAAACCCTCGTTCTCCAATGTATGGAAAAGGCGGTGAATGGTTGGTTTAGGCAAGCCTAAAACTTCGTTTGCAGCGGTGGGCGTCGTAGGCACCCCAGCCTTTGCAAGCTCTTCCAGCAACAACAACAATCGTAAATTTGTCGGGATTGTTTTGTCTTCAGTGCTGTCATCGTCCTGCATGGGTCGGGGGTTTCCTTATCTGTTCGGCAATAGCATCAACGCCAAGTCCGGAGTTAAAGCTACGACAATCCAAACAGTTATCAAAGCAATAAGATATGGTACGATATACCTAAGCAAGCGGAAGTAAGGAACACCAGTCACACCACTAGCCACATAAAGGTTCAACCCATACGGCGGCGTGATAAAGCCGATCGATGCCCCCACAAGGAAGATGACTGCAAAGTGGATGGGATCAATGCCTACTGAAGCTGCAATGGGAGCTAGGATCGGGGCCAAAATGATCGTCACAGGAAGCGACTCCAGGATCATCCCAGTAACGAACACGATTGCCATCGAAGTGAACAAAACCGCGTAGTAACCGCCCATTCCAGTCACAAAATCCCCGATGAAGTCTTTGGCCCCTAACGACGACATCACCTGCTGCATCGCCACGGACACAGCAATAAGTGGTACAAGGATTCCTGTGATCTGCGCTGATCGCGAAACGATATTGGGCAAACTGAGTAGCGTGAAACCTTCTACCACAAACATTGATGCAATCGATTTTTCTTCAACGGGTGTGTCACTGCTGTCGCCCATGACCTTGTTGAGCGGATAGCTGATCATGCCAACGATAATACAGAAACCAACAGTAACCCCTGCCGCTTCGGTGGGTGAAAACTTGCCCGAATAAATACCCCATAAAACCAGACCAATAGCAAAGAAGCCCAACCATGCGCCAATCGCTGTCTTGATAATACGCATCGGCGACAGCTTGATCAGATAGCCCCAGCCGTTGACCGTACAGATGATGAACGCTGCCGTCATCATGGCCAGCACCATCAGGGAGCCCGGAATAATGCCAGCAATGAAAAGGTCGGAAATGGGCAGGTTCAGCAAAAAGCCATAGACGATAAATATGATCGACGGCGGGATAATAATCCCAACCGTGCCGCCCGCCGCCGCAGTCGCCGCCGAGAACCGCTCGTCATAGCCGCCTTTCACCATTTCAGGGTGAAGCATCGAGCCAATGGTTGCAGTTGTAGCTGAGTTAGAACCTGAAATGGCCGCGAACAAACCGCAAGCTGCAAGAGCTGCCATGGCCAAACCACCGCGCAGCCACCCCAAGCAGGAGTAGGCGAAGTCAGACAACCGCCGCGCGATACCCGACTGGTTGATCAAATCACCCGTTAGAATAAACAACGGCATAGCCAATAGAGCGAACCCCTTATTAAACACATTGAGGAGTTCATTACCCGTGTTATCCAGCGGCAGGTCGATGACAAAGCTACAGCCGACTACCCAGTAAAAAATCACCAACAGAACGGGTGTGCCCAACATAAAAAAGATCGTCACGCAAATCGAGATGAGGGTGATCCATGTTCCATCTGTCATTAGACCTCTCCCCCGATTACAGCCTGTTTGATGATCGGGTTACCTGCTTTAAAATTTCCCCAATCCTCCAGCCAGTTGCCAATCACGCGACCAGCCATAAGGGTGAATGCGATGGGCACAGTGATATAGAACCACCATTTCATCACATCATCGACACCGTCGACCATCTGGAAGTTATCGGCCGAATAAGCGCTAAAGCGCAGCGAAGTCGTAATGGCGATCAGGCAAAATCCGAGCCACAGAACAGTATCAAGCGTAAGGGCAGAAATTTGGCGTTGCGGATTCATCTTAGAGCGGAACTCACTGAAACTTAGATGTGTACGGAGCTTCACGTTATAGGAACATCCAAACCACGCCATGATCATAAACAGGAAGGGGGGAACCGTCGTGGAACCGGACCATTGGTTCGAAAACACAAACCGGTCGATCACACCCCAAAAGATAATCCCTGCGATCATCAGATAGGCCGCAACAGAAACCCCACGCTCCAGATGCCGCTCCAAAAACGGGATTGCCTTAAACAACAGATGCGCAAGGTAGCCGCCACCAAGCGTCGCAACCACGCCAAACAGCCACATACCGTTAGAGTAGAATACCGTCTTCATTTCCCACGGGTCGCCAGACAGTATCGCAGGAATGACAGAGCCCGCTTCAGACCAAATCGACATAAAGAAATCCCCCATATTCGACATTCAGGCGCGTACCAGAATACCAACATGCATCATCCAGAAAAGCTATGAAAAGGCCGATCCACAATTTGCGGATCGGCCAACTGTCGGAGCGTCGAAGTTAAGACTTCCACCAGCGGCGCGGCTCAACATTCTCAGGCAACGTGTTCGCATCGATTGTGCGTACTTCGTCATAGATTTCCTGATATGTGTCTGCACCACCCTGCCATTTATTGAGACGATCACGCCATTCTTCCCAAAGCTGCGGCTGGTACTCTGGTGAGCACATCTCTTCGGCCTTCTTGATCTCTTCGGCAGAGAGAAACGCATTACGTACACCATTTTCCGCAAAGATCGTGCCCGGAAGCTGTGGATCAGACTGACCAACAGTTTTCACCAACGCCGCTTCGTTGGCCGCTTGAACGTGTGTTTGCGCCCAATAGGACGACTCCATCACGGCGTCTTGCAGATCACCAGACAGGCCGTCGAAGACGGAGGCATTCATAGACGTCGCTTCGGTCCCGCAGAAGAAGTTCAGGTGAACCGACTGCGACACAACGGGTGCCATGTTCGCGTATGCCACAGCAGAGGCCCATGTTTCCGCGCCGTCGATCAGGCCCTGCTTCAGACCATCAAGAGTTTCTTCCCATGCAACTGGAACAGGGTTCAGGTTCATCGCTTCCATTGCGATGCGACCCAACTGTGTACCTGTCACACGGTTCTTCGTTCCTGCGAGCTGCTCAACAGATGTAACTGTTGGCTTATCGTCCCATGCGAGACCCAACTGGATGCCGCGAAGCTCTGCATGCGAGAAGAGCAACTTGAGGCCGTGGCGCTTTTCGTAAGGCTCACGCAGCAATGCTTGGGACGCGGGCGAATACAGGAAGTGGTACTGATCCGCACGGTTACGGAACATATATGCGTAATCCAGAACGTTCAGATAAGGTGCACCACCCGCAGAGTTCTGCGTGGATGCCGCATAAAAATCAACGATCCCCTGCTGGCATTTCTCGACGCAGGACGTCTGACCACAGATCTGGTTGTCACCAATAAATTCCATACGAATCTCGCCATCGGTGCGCGACTCCAGATCACGACAAAATTCCAACGCACCTGCACGCTCAATCAAAAGATTGCGCGCGTTAAAGCCGGACGCACCAAATTTGAAGGTATGTTTCGCCTCTTTTTTAAAGCGCTTATCATAGGTTGATTCAGCCGCAGAAGCTAAGTTCGCAAGGCTCATCGCTCCCCCGAATCCCCCCGCGGCCAGCAAAGTGGAGCTCATGCCATAACGGCCCGCAACGCGGAAAAGATCTCGACGTGAAATCCCATTGAGTTTGTTCTGAATAGTCATAAAAGTTCCTCCCAGTTACATTTTGTCTATTATTGAGACTTTTTGTTTCAAAAAAGACTAGCCTGACTTATACGTTCTGTATAGAATTTTCTTTAATTTAGTTGAGGGCTGTAGAATGAACGCTGATTTCATCATTGTGGGCGCAGGCTCGGCAGGGTGCGTTCTGGCCAACCGACTAAGCGCCAATCCTCGCAACAATGTCGTTTTACTTGAGGCGGGTGGGCGCGATTGGAATCCGTGGATTCACATTCCAGTTGGCTACTTCAAAACCATCCACAACCCTTCGGTCGATTGGTGCTACAAGACAGAGCCAGACGCTGGCCTGAATGGTCGCTCTCTCGATTGGCCGCGCGGCAAGGTGCTTGGCGGGTCATCTTCCCTTAACGGTTTGCTCTATGTCCGCGGACAGCCGCAGGATTACGATCGCTGGCGCCAAATGGGCAACACAGGCTGGGGATGGGATGACGTCCTGCCACTTTTCAAACGCGCCGAAAATAACGAACGCGGCGAAGATGAATTTCACGGCAATCAAGGGCCGCTCTCTGTCTCTAACATGCGCATCCAGCGCCCGATCACGGATGCATGGGTCGCCGCAGCGCAGGCGGCAGGGTACAAATTCAATCCTGATTACAACGGTGCGGATCAGGAAGGGGTGGGGTTCTTTCAGTTGACCTCCAAGAACGGGCGGCGCTGCTCGGCGGCGGTTGCCTATCTCAACCCCGCGCGCACACGACGCAATCTACAGATCATTACACACGCCCAAGTCGAGAAGGTCGTGATTGAAGGGCAACGTGCAACGGGCGTCCAGTACAAGGACAAGTCTGGCACGCTCCACACGATCAAAGCGGGCAAAGAGATCATTCTCTCTGGCGGCGCGATCAATTCGCCCCAACTGCTGATGCTTTCGGGGATCGGAGAGGCCGCGCAGTTGAGCGAGCACGGTATCGAAGTGAAAAAAGATCTGCATGGCGTGGGCAAGAACATGCAGGACCACCTGCAAGCGCGGCTGGTCTACAAAACCCATGAACCCACGCTGAACGACGAAGTTTCAAGCATGATCGGACAGGCAAAAATCGGACTAAAGTACCTGATGTTCCGCGCAGGCCCCATGACCATGGCAGCTAGCCTCGCCACCGGCTTCCTCAAAACCCGCCCAGATGTCGAAACCCCCGACATTCAATTCCACGTCCAACCTCTGTCTGCCGAGAACCCCGGCAAAGGCGCAGACAAGTTTAGCGCCTTTACCATGTCCGTGTGCCAACTGCGCCCCGAGAGCAAAGGCGAGATCAAGTTGGCCTCTTCGGACGGGCGCACGTATCCAAAGATCATTCCGAACTACCTATCGACCGAAACGGACTGCCGTACGGTGGTCGAGGGAGTAAATATTGCGCGCCGCATTGCCCGTCACGCCCCGCTCATCTCAAAAATATCCAAAGAGTTTCGCCCCAATCCCAGCCTCGATATCGAAGACTATGATGCCACGCTGGATTGGGCGCGCAACAACACCGCCTCGATTTACCACCCTACAGGCACTTGCAAGATGGGGGCTGGAAAAGAGGCCGTCGTCGATGCGAGGCTGCGTGTGCATGGCATCGCTGGGTTGCGGGTCGCAGACTGCTCGATCATGCCGGAAATCGTATCAGGTAACACCAACGCTCCCGCGATCATGATTGGTGAAAAGGCCAGTGATCTGGTGCTCGAAGACAACCCAGCTTAGGCCATTGCCTTTGCGCGCCCGCTCTGGTCTGATTGAAGGACAGGAGGCCGCAATGCACCGCTCATATCCGCGCCGTTATGCGTAATGGCGCACCTGTTACACTTCATTTCGACCCACTCCCGCGCCTGCTTGATGGCGGGTCTGGCTACGGGTTTACTTTTGCCAACGCTTGCCAACGCGATGGCTCCTTGGCTCCCCGCGATGGTCGCCGCACTGTTAACCGTCACTGCTTTGCGCATCGGGCACAACGCTGTGCGCGGTGCCGCGCAGGATTTGCGCTGGGGCCTCGGAGCGGTCGCAGTGCTGCAACTTGGTGTGCCACTCGCCTGTCTCTCTGTTCTCTCTCTTTTGGGGCTGGCCGGAACACCTGCTGCACTGGCAATCGTCCTCGCCACTTCGGCACCCGCAATCTCGGGCAGCACGAACCTTGCCCTTCTGCTAGGCCTTGATGCAGGGCGCATGATGCAAATCATGGTTCTCGGAACCGCCGCCTTTCCACTCACTGTTTTGCCGGTTCTCTTGCTCGCCCCGCAGATTGGCGTACTCGTCGATGTGATGACCTCCGCGGGCCTTGTCCTACTGGTGATCTTCGCGGCAACGGGAATCGGTTTCTTCCTGCGCGCGACTTTCTATCCCGCCCCGACACCCGCCCAAATTAGAACACTCGACGGTGCATCCGTTCTGGCCTTTTGCATTATCGTAATTGCTCTCATGGCTCCGCTAAACGCTGCTATACGACATGCACCTGCGCAGGTCGCTCTCTGGGCGCTTTTGGCCTTCACAATCAGCTACGGGCTTCAAGCTGCCACGTTGGTGGCGCTGCGCCATACGGCTTTGCGCTCTGTCGCAGGCCCCCTCGCGATTGGTGCGGGCAACCGTAATATCGCTCTCTTTCTCGTGGCACTCCCTCCCGAGACGGTGGCACCTCTTTTGATCTTCATTGGATGCTGGCAACTTCCGATGTATCTCACACCCATCCTGCTCCCACCCCTCTATCGGAAAGCGCTTTTTGATGGCTGAATTACCCCCAATCCGCCTTGTCGGCCTATCAGGCCTATTGATCCAATTCGCGACCAGCATGTCAGAGCCTGCCAATCGCGCCGCAATCGCCTTTCGCGCTGCAGTGGAGGCCGAACACTGGCCCGAAGTACGCGAGACATCTACATCACTCGTCTCCACCTTCATCAGCATCGACCTTGTCGCCCATACACCCGAAGCCGTTGTAGAAAAGCTTCAATCGCTCCTCGCCACCCAAGACTGGCTGAGCGCACCACTCCCCGCAGGGCGCACCCTCTGGGAGATACCAACGCTCTACGGAACCGATGCAGCGCCCCAGCTGGAGGAAGCAGCCCTTGCTGCTGGCGTCACGCCTGAGACCGCCATAGAGGAGTTGTCCACTGCCCGAGTCCGCGTCCTGACCATCGGTTTCGCCCCCGGTCAGCCCTATACTGGAGAGCTACCGCCCCATTGGGATATTCCGCGCCAACAAAGCCTAACCAAATCGGTTCCCGCTGGCGCGCTTGTTGTAGCGATCCGACAGCTCATTATCTTCACGAACGCCTCCCCCACCGGATGGCGGCATGTGGGCCAAACCGCCTTTCGCAATTTTCGCCCCAATGATCCGACACCTATCGCCCTGTCACCGGGCGACGAACTTTGCTTTCCCTCGGTCACTGCTGCTGAATACGCGCGCATCACCACAGCGGACCTCAGCGGCAATGGCGGCGCGCAAAAGCAGGTGCTGTCATGAGTACGACCCTCACGATCCAAAGCTGCGGACCCGCCGTCACCATACAAGACATGGGCAGGACCGGATTCCTCGCCCAAGGGATGACGCGCGGTGGTGCTGCGGATGTCGAGGCCCTGCACGAAGGTGCAGCGCTACTTGGGCAGTCACCTAAACTGGCCGCGCTTGAAATGGTCGGGATGGGAGGCAGCTTTTCCAGCAGTGCTGATGTGCGCATCGCGCTCACAGGTGCCCCCATGACCGTCACCATTGATGATACACCTGTCGCATGGAATGCGAGCCATCTCTTACCTGCAGGTGCTATTCTCAAAATTGGCGGCGCACGCAGTGGAACCTACGGCTATCTTCATATTGGCGGCGGGATTGAAACACCCATAATGATGGGGGCTCGTGCGGCGCATCTAAGCGCAGGATTGGGTAGCGCGCTCACAGCTGGCGATACGCTCCCCCTTGGCCGCGATACGAGCACCACGACGGGGATGACCCTCGAAATCGAGAACCGTTTTGATGGCGGTGCAATCCGCATCACTACTTCGATGCAAACCGAACAGTTCGACCAAACCACCCGCGTGCGTTTTACCACCACCGCGTTTCGCCGCGATGCACGAAGTAACCGGATGGGTGTGCGAATGGACCATGACGGCGCGCCCTTTGTCTCTGCCGACCAACTTACGATCCTCTCAGACGTCATAGTCCCGGGTGACATCCAGATAGCGGGAGATGGCGCACCCTTTGTGCTGATGTGCGAATGCCAAACTACGGGCGGCTATCCCCGTATCGGGACCGTATTGCCCTCTGACATGGCACGCGTGGCGCAGGCACCAGCGGGTGCCGCCCTCTCCTTCCAGTTCGTCGATTTAGAAGAAGCGCGGCTCATAGAGCAGCGAGCCACAGCAGCACGCGATGCTCTCGGTAAGTCGATTAAACCACTCTTGCGGGACCCGAACACCATCCGCGACCTGCTGTCCTACCAACTCATCAGCGGTGCAATATCCGCCACTCAAAATCCATTCAACGATAAGGAATGAACATGCGCGTAGATTTGAATGCCGATATGGGCGAAAGCTTTGGACCGTGGCGAATGGGCGATGATGCAGCACTGCTGCAAACAGTCACCTCCGCCAATATTGCCTGTGGTGGCCATGCAGGCGATGCAGACGTCATGGCCGCGACGATGAAATTGGCGCATACCAATGGCGTAGGCATCGGTGCTCACCCCGGCTTTATGGATCTGGCAGGCTTTGGTCGCAATCGCATGTCCGTACCGCGTGCCACGCTGCAAAACCAAGTCCGCTATCAGGTCGCTGCAAGCATCGGTATGGCGCGCAGCGTCGGCGCAAAGGTGCGGCACCTAAAATTGCATGGTGCTGTCTCGAATATGGCTTCAGAGGACCCTGTAATGGCCCGCGACCTTTACGAAGCCGCGCTTTCCGTCGATCCCGATCTCATCATCATGATCCTCGCCGCGACAGCGCAGCAAGAGGCGGTCGCGGAACTTGGCTGCACATGGGCCGGAGAGATATTCGCCGACCGCGCTTATAACGACGATGCCACGCTGGTAGATCGCAGCATCGACGGTGCGGTGATCCACGATCCAAAAGTGGCAGGTGCGCGCATGGTCGAGATGGTCAAAGCAGGTGCGATCATTACCAACAGCGGTAAACACATCCCAGCCTCCATCGACACTATCTGTCTCCATGGCGACACACCCACTGCAGTTCAAATCGCGCAATCCGTGCGCGCCGCTCTTGAGGGTGCAGACATCACTGTTCAAAAATTCGAAGGTCGCCAATGACTCACGACAACACCAAGCACGTCCACTTGAGCGGGTAAGAAGTGGAAACCGCATGTATAATCCAAAAAGGAATGGTCGCTCCGAATCCTGTCACCGAAACGATTTTCGCACACCTTGATGATATTACATCCGTGGCAGACATGGCCGAGGTCTCCGGCATTTCAACGCGCCAGTTACAGCGCACTTTAAAACGCACAACTGGTTTTGCCCCCCATGACTTTCTAAAAGTTCTGCGCCTCCAACAAGCGTTGAATGGAAGCGATACATGGTCCTATGCCGACCAATCCCAATTCATCCACTCATTCCGCAAGGCAACAGGATACACACCTGGGAAATACTCCAAAAAGTTTGATGTCTGAAATCTACAATACGCAACTTCGGCTGCTTGGTAGGAATCAGACATCAAGCGAAACAATGGAGTTACACAATGACAAAGATGAATGCAGTTGGATGGTTCGACATCTACGTAAACGACCTGAGCCGCGCAGTAAAATTTTACGAAACCGTCCTTAGCACCACCCTCGAAGAAATGGGTGACCCGACAGGCGAATCGCAGATGATGAGCTTCCCCGCGGATATGAGCGCCTACGGTGCCGCAGGTGCCCTGACCAAATCACCGCACGGACAGCCTGGTGTGGGAGGGACGATCATTTACTTTATGGCTGAGGATTGCGCCGTACAAGAATCGCGGGTCGCTGATTCTGGTGGAATCGTCATCAGTCCAAAGTTCTCGATCGGGGATTTTGGCTTTGTCACACTGTGCCAAGATACCGGAGTTAACATATTCGGCCTCAATTCAATGAAGTAATTCCCCCTAAAAGGCGGACAAATCAGACAAGGCGGGGCGAATATCCGAAAGGGTATTCGTCCCGTTTTTTGTTGAGCGAAAGGTTAGAATCAAAAATGGGCTGACAGTTTCCTGCCAACCCATTTGAATTAGTGGTGAGCCCGTCCGGGTTCGAACCGGAGACCTACTGATTAAAAGTCAGTTGCTCTACCAGCTGAGCTACAGGCCCACTGTCGCGGTGTTTAGAAAGCGGCGCCCTGCGGGTCAACCCCCATAACGCATGTATTTCTATCCCACTGCTGGAATAAGTGCGGCACTGCAGCTATATGCCGAGAATGAACAAGAAATCTTCCTCCTCTTTGCCGTTTATGAAAATGCACGGCCTCGGCAATGATTTTGTCGTCGTGGATGCACGCGCGCATGAAATTCCCTTGTCACAAGGGCTGGTGCGCGGGATTGCACATCGGCGAACAGGCATCGGATTCGATCAGCTTGCCGTGATTTCCACAGGAAATGCTGACGCGCATCTCACTTTTTATAATTCAGATGGCTCGACGTCCGCAGCATGCGGAAATGCGACCCGCTGCATCGCGCGCTACCTGATGGATGAAAAGAAACTCGCGAATCTACACCTGACTACAGATCGCGGGGATTTGTTTGCTGTGGATTCGGGTAATGGGCTCACATCGATCAACATGGGGCATCCCCAACTTGACTGGCGGGACGTCCCTTTGGCCGAGGAAATGGACACTCTATCTTTACCCATTGAGGGCGCACCGGTGGCGACGGGCATGGGCAACCCCCACTGTACCTTCTTCGTCGATGATGTGAGTTCCGTAGACCTCGCTGAATTTGGCGCAGCACATGAACGTCACTCTCTTTATCCTCAGCGCACGAACGTGCAAGTTGCCGAGGTTATCGGTACTGACCACATCCGTATGCGCGTCTGGGAGCGCGGCGTGGGCATCACGCTGGCTTCCGGGTCCTCCAGTTGCGCCACAGCCGTTGCTGCTGCACGCAGAGGCCTCACAGGGCGCGCTGTGCGCATTGATCTGGACGGTGGCACACTGCACATTGACTGGCGCGAGGATGGCGTCTGGATGACCGGCCCAACCATGCATGTAGCGGATGGAGTTTTCACCGCCCAGTTCATCGAGGACTGCGGATGAGCGCCCCCATATTCTCGAACCACGGCTGCCGCCTCAATCAATACGAACTTGAGGCGATGAAAGAGCTGGCCGAGGCCGCAGGTCTGCGGGATGCTGTGGTGGTTAACACTTGTGCGGTAACAGCAGAGGCTGTGCGCAAAGCACGCCAAGACATTCGCAAGCTGCGCAAAGCAAACCCCGACGCGCGCCTGATCGTGACGGGATGCGCAGCGCAAACAGAACCCGCCACGTTTACCGCCATGCCCGAAGTCGATGCCGTGATCGGCAATACGGAAAAAATGTTGGGCGAGACATGGCAAGGCTTAGCCGCAGACTTCATCGGCGAGACCGAAGCCTTACAGGTCAACGACATTATGTCAGTAACCGAAACCGCAGGCCATTTAATCGACGGTTTTGGCACGCGTAGCCGCGCTTATGTGCAGGTTCAAAACGGATGTGATCACCGCTGTACCTTCTGCATCATCCCTTACGGCCGCGGTAACTCCCGCTCGGTCCCCGCTGGGGTTGTCGTGGACCAGATCAAGCGATTGGTAGACAAGGGCTTCAACGAAGTTGTGCTAACAGGCGTCGATCTGACTTCATGGGGTGCTGACCTACCCGCAACACCAAAGCTGGGCGATCTGGTCATGCGCATTCTTAAATTGGTGCCGGATTTGCCGCGCCTACGGATCAGTTCGATTGATTCGATCGAGGTGGATGAGAACCTCATGCAAGCAATCGCGACCGAACCACGATTGATGCCACACCTTCATCTGTCGCTTCAGCATGGCGATGATATGATTCTCAAACGGATGAAGCGTCGGCATCTTCGCGACGACGCAATCGCGTTTTGTACCGAGGCGCGTGCACTGCGTCCCGATATGACTTTTGGCGCAGATATCATTGCGGGCTTTCCGACCGAGACAGACGCCATGTTCGAAAACTCTTTAAAGCTAATTTCTGAGTGCGACCTGACATGGCTCCATATCTTTCCCTACTCCGCACGCGAAGGCACCCCTGCTGCCCGTATGCCCGCGGTGAATGGTACCGCGATCAAGGCACGTGCCGCAAAGCTGCGCAAAGCAGGTGACGCGCAGGTTCAGTCGCATTTGGCCCAACAAGTTGAGCGCATCCACGACATCCTGATGGAAAACCCTCTAATGGGCCGCACCGCACAGTTTGCCGAAGTTCGCTTCAGCACGCCACAAACTGAAGGCGCGATTGTGACTGCCCCGATCACGGGCCATGAGGGCAACCACCTCACAGCTTGAAGCGATTGGCCAGAGATCGAAATCTACCAAAAACGCAAAAGGCCCGCAGATAATCTCTGCGGGCCTTTGCTATTTTCTAACTAACTGAAATCAGTCTTTGTATTTGACCGAAGACCAAAGGCGCTTGTTTGTGAGGTACAGAAGTACGGACAACAATGTCAGGAACAGCACGCCAGCAAAGCCAGCCTGCTTGCGCGCAGCCATCTTAGGCTCGGCAGTCCACATCAGGAATGCAGCAACGTCCTCGGACATCGCTTCAACACTGTTGGCGTGACCGTCAACAAATTCCACTGCTTCATCATAGAGCGGTGGTGCCATAGCGATCCACCCACCCGGGAAGTAGTGGTTTTCGTAAAGTGTTACGCCAGCTTGGGTTTTTTCTTCACCTGTGTAGCCATGCAGAAGTGCTGCAATGTACTCAGCTCCGCCAAAACCTTTGAGGAGTTGGTTGATACCCAATCCGTAAGGACCGTGAAACGCAGCGCGTTTTTTGGCCATAAGGGAAAGATCAGGTGCCGTTGCCAGACCTGACTTCGGAAAGTGGTCAACCGGCGTTGCTTCACGGAAATCATCAAGGTCTGCGTCGAAAACTTCCCACTGCTTGGAGTACTCGATAACCTGCTCTTCGGGCAGCATGGGGCCGCCGTCATCGCCGAGGGTCCGCAGTGGAACGTATTGCAGCCCGTGACATGCCGAACACACTTCAGTGTAGATCTGCAAGCCGCGCTGAAGCTGGTTTACGTCATAGCTGCCAAACGGTCCATCGAAGGAGAAATCGATATTCTCGATCTTGTGGCCGCTTTCAGCACCCGCCGCAAATGCGGCAGGGGCAGTGAACGCCAAAACGGCGCTGAGGAGTGTTGCTTTGATCATATTCATCTCTGGTTTACTCCGCGGGGTTCACGATGGTGGTCGTGCCGCCGACTTTTGGTGCGTAGTGGGCATCAAAGTCTTCTTCGATTGTCTCGGGTTCCGCCATAGGCTTCTCAATAACACCGAGCAGAGGCAAGATCACAAGGAAGTATGCGAACCAGTAGGTTGTCGCGATCAGTGAGATCGTCGCATAAGGCTCCTCGGCAGGCATGGCGCCAACCCACATCAGTACAAAGAAGTCGAAGCACAGCAGTGCAAACCACCACTTGAACATAGGGCGGTAGCGACCTGAGCGGACGCGGCTTGTATCCAACCACGGCACAGCAGCCATAACAGCAATCGCAGCAAACATTGCCAACACACCAAAGAACTTGGCGTCGATAATACCGCCCGTCAGTGTCTCAGCAATAATCACAACCCAAACCTCAGAGGTGAAGGCGCGCAAGATCGCGTAGAACGGCAAGAAATACCATTCTGGAACAATGTGCGCAGGTGTCGCCAGCGCGTTTGCTTCGATGTAGTTGTCGGGGTGGCCAAGGTAGTTCGGCATAAAGCCCACAACCGCAAAGAAGACCACAAGGATGACCGCAAGCGCGAACAGGTCCTTGATCACGAAGTAAGGCCAGAACGGCAGCGTGTCTTTTTCGGCTTCTTCTTTGGATGCTGTGCGAACAGGTACACCGGTCGGGTTGTTGTTGCCTGTGGTGTGGAACGCCCAAATGTGAAGGATCACAAGACCCGCGATCACAAACGGCAGAAGATAGTGTAGCGAGAAAAAGCGGTTCAGCGTTGCGTTATCAACGGCAGGACCGCCGAGCAGCAATGTCTGGATCGATTCACCAACGAATGGAACGGCACCGAACAGGCCAGTGATAACCGTCGCACCCCAGAAGGACATTTGCCCCCATGGAAGAACATAACCCATAAACGCAGTCGCCATCATCAAAAGATAGATGATCATGCCGATGATCCACGTAATCTCACGGGGCGCTTTGTAAGAGCCATAGTACAGGCCACGGAAAATGTGGGCGTATACAGCGACAAAGAACAATGACGCGCCGTTCATGTGCATATAGCGCAACATGTAACCGCCATTCACGTTCCGCATGATATGTTCGATCGAAGCAAACGCCTGATCGACGTGCGGTGTGTAATGCATCGCCAAAACGATACCCGTAACGATTTGCAGCGCCAGACAGAACGTCAGAACGATGCCCCAGATCCACATCCAGTTCAGGTTCTTGGGCGTGGGGATCATCAGTGTGTCGTACATGAGGCCAACGATTGGCAAACGGGAGTGAATCCACTTCTCGCCTTTGGTCTTTGGCTCATAATGGTCGTGAGGAATTCCAGACATATGTTTGTTCCTTTAACCGAGTTTCAATGTGGATTCGTCGATGAATTCTGCCGGCGGAATGGGCAGGTTCAGCGGCGCGGGGCCTTTGCGGATGCGGCCCGCAGTATCATAGTGTGAACCATGACATGGGCAGAACCAGCCACCGAAATCGCCAGCATCGCCAAGCGGCACACAACCGAGGTGCGTACACACACCCATCATGACCAGCCATTCACCGGCCTCGTCCATGGTGCGGTTCTCATCGGCTGCCGTGGCATCCGATGAAATGTTCGCATTTTCTGCGCCCTGATCCGGCAGATCGGAAAGCGCGACTGCACGGCCTTCTTCAATCTCTTCGGGTGTGCGACGACGGATAAACACGGGCTTGCCCAACCATTTTACCGTCAGCTGCGAGCCTGGCTCAACGCCGCTCACGTCGACGCGGATGGAGGACATCGCCCGCACATCAGCAGAAGGGTTCATCTGGTTGACCAATGGCCAAACGGCGGCACCTACGGCCACGGCACCTGTGCCTGCGGTCGCGTAATAGAGGAAGTCCCTCCGGTTGCCTGCGGTATCATCAGCTTGTGACACGTCGGTTTCTCCGTATTTGGGCCGGAAATCGGCCAATAGGTATTAAGACGCACTAATACAAGGCGTCGGATATTGCTGTGGTATCTAACTTGGACAAGCACAGTCGTCCAGATGGTTTAGCTGCACAAACCGTCGCAGTTGCCACTTATAACAGGCGATTTGATCTAGTTTGGTAATTTTCACGCGGCTGGCGGGACCGTTGATTGCATCCATGGCCGCGATTCGAAGGCCTCAAACCATGCGGCCAATCCGTCATTCCCCTTGCGCCAGTTACGGTCCGCATGGCGAAAATCAACATAGCCCAGCGCACAGCCAACCGCGATTTGCCCCATATCCAACGGCCCGTTCAGATGGCTCATCCAGCGGGTATTGAGTGCGGCAACACTGCGCGCAATTTTATCCCACTGTCCGTCAACCCACTCTGGCATACGCTTGTCCTCAGGGCGCAATCGTGTCTCGTAGGTCATGAGCAACGCAGCGTCCAAAATACCGTCCGCCGTTGCCTCAAGGGTCAATGTATCCCACCGCCGTGCGCCTGCGGGATAGAGTTTATCGCCGCCGCGGGCGTCCAGATAAGCCGTAATCACGCGACTGTCGTACAGAGTTGGCCCGTCAGGCCGCTCAAGTGCAGGCACCTTGGCCAGAGGGTTTTTCGCCAACAGCGCGGGATCAGCAGACACAGGCGTGGTCGCCACATTTATCAGCTCAACATCATCGCGCTGACCCGTCTCTTCGAGCAGAATCATCACTTTGCGCACATAAGGCGATGTGGGGGCGTAGTAGAGCTTCATGGCAAGGTTCCTGTTTTGGACATGGTTTGCACCACTCTTTACCCGAACGCCGTCAGAGGCAACCGCCCCTAGGTATGGTCCAAGTCCTGCATCATACGTGCGATCACTTTAATCTCGCTGCCAATGCCATGACCCGCCATCTGCGTTGCTGCGGCGATCCGCACATCATCAGGCTTGTTCTGACCCAGCTTCCATGTCCCATCGACACCCGTCACCGTAAGACGGAACGGCACAATCATCCGCATCATCTTTTCGAGGACATCCGGCGTCATTTTGCCAGTCGTCCAACGCGTCTTTGGCAAAAGCTGCTCTTCATAGGCGGCTGACTGACGGTCCAGCATATCGTGCATGGCTTCCTGCGGCAGACGCTCCAATGTACCAGTCAAATGTACAGCAACGTAATTCCATGTAGGCACCTGATCGGACACACCGTACCAGTCGGGCGAGACATAGCTGTCAGGTCCCGAAACCAAAATTTTAGCCACATGCGGCCCCTCGCCCATACGCGCAATCGGATTGGACCTGACCAGATGCAGGTCAGCCGTGGCCGCATCATCGCTGAGCAGAAACGGCACATGGCTCACCTCTGGTCCGTCTACGCCATTCACCACCAGAACACCAAATGCACGCTTGCGCGCAAAGGCTACATTTTTTGCAAACTCAGCATCATGATAGACTGGATTCGGATGCATCGCGTCCTCCTGAACATGTGACACGATAAGCTATTGCAGAGGATGCCCCTAATTGGCAATCTGCACCTATTCTCAGGGCGGGGTGAAATTCCCCACCGGCGGTATAAAGACATGTTCTTTGAGCCCGCGAGCGCCTGCTTCTTTTCACAAGGAGGTAGGGTCAAGCAGATCCGGTGAGATGCCGGAGCCGACGGTTAAAGTCCGGATGGAAGAGAATGCAGGTTGCTTGACGTTGTCCTTCGGGATGCGGCAACTGATCTGTGATCGCCTTGGGTGGACTGTTTGAGCCTTAAGGAGATGACCATGACAAACACCCCCACCCGCATAGCCTTTGTCAAAGCACAATGGCATGCTGATATCGTAGACCGCGCCTATGACGGATTTGCAGAACTGATCCCCCCCGCGCAAATCGATGTATTCGATGTGCCTGGCGCGTTCGAGATGCCTTTGAAGGCACAGCAACTCGCCAAGTCAGGGAAATATGTCGCCGTGATCTGTGCCGCCTTTGTCGTAGATGGCGGAATTTACCGTCACGATTTTGTTGCCGCTGCGGTCGTGGACGGACTGATGCGCGTGGGTCTTGATACGGGGGTCCCTGTGCTGTCCGTATCTCTCACCCCGCACCATTACCAAGAAACCGAGCATCACAACGAAATCTACCGCGCGCATTTCGTAGAAAAGGGCCGTGAAGCTGCCCAAGCAGCTTTGGCGCTCGTCGGTACATAAAAGGCCCAGGCTACGCCCTATCCTAAGTAAGCTCTCAACTCCGGCGGCGGATCATCCATCAACGCTGCCGCCGGACGTGGCGCATGGGCGCGCCCACCCTCAACGAAAATCACTTCATCCGCGATGCGCCGCACGTCTTCGGGCGCATGGGTTACCATGACCATCGCAGCCCCCGTTTGCACCACAGTATCCTGCACCAGATCAAGCATTTCATTCCGCAACGCGGGTCCCAGCGCCGCAAACGGCTCATCCAACAGGACCAAAGGCCGCGCCTGCACCAGCACACGCGCCAGTGCCACACGGCTTTGCTGACCGCCTGACAACCGCCCCGGTTTCGCGTAGGCAAACTGTGCCAGATCGACACGGCCCAATGCTTGCAAGACCCGCTCTCGCTCATCCACCTTCAACCGCAAATCAGGTCGCAAGCCGAGACCCACGTTCTGCAAAACGCTTAGATGCGGGAAAA
Source organism: Sulfitobacter sp. (assembly GCA_036964385.1). Classification (GTDB taxonomy): domain Bacteria; phylum Pseudomonadota; class Alphaproteobacteria; order Rhodobacterales; family Rhodobacteraceae; genus Sulfitobacter. The sequence goes on from JBALTK010000006.1 coordinate 30,079, forward strand.
GGTTATTGTCTTGAAACAGCATGGTCATGGGACGGGCATCAGGGGACGCTTCCGTTATATCGCGCCCCTCCCAATACATCCGCCCCTCCGCCAGGGGCACAAATCCACACAGGGCTGACAGTAAGGTCGATTTCCCCGCGCCCGACGGGCCAATGACCGCATATTTGCGCGCTGCTTCCAGCGTGAAGTCCGCACGCATCTGGAAGTCACCTTGCGCTATCAGCGCATTTTCAAGCTTCAGCACGCCAGCGTCCTCCCTTATCGCAAATCCAGAATATTCCAAGGCTCAGCGCCAACAGTACCAGCGCCGCCCCTGCCGCCGCATCCATCCGGTAGGCCCCCATAAGCCGCTCCATCTGTAGCGGCAATGTCACCCGATCAGGGTCCGCAAACAGCGCGATCACCCCAAGGTCACCCATCGACAGCGCCCCCGTCAATCCTGCTGCAAACCCGATCTGCGCACGCAAACGCGGGATCAGCAGCACCCTCCACAGACGCCAGCCGCGTACGCCCAACATCGCACTCAACCGCCCGTATTGCGCAACTGCATCTCGCATCGGCGGCACCAATATCCGCAACGCGAATGGCAACGCCATCATCACATTTACCGCGACCGTCACGACAAGCGCAAAGTCGAATGGATTGGCATAGGGATTAATCACAATGAACCACCCTGTCCCAATCATCAGCGGGGAGGCGGAGAGGCCCAGCAATCCAATCGCCTCGATGCCACCACTCTTGCGTCCGGCGATCCACCCTGCCATCGGCAAAGCCAACAACAACAGCACGACGATGCTCGCCAGCGCGACCCATATAGACGCACCTGCAGCTGCATAAACCTCTGTCGGCATCTGGGATAACCCGTTCAATCCACGCCAAATAACCGCCGCCAGCGGCACCAGCAGGAACATTGCCGCCAGTACAATCACAACTACATCAACGGTCCGCTGAATCCCGCCTCGCGCATCCCAACGCGGCATCATTCGATCCAAACCGCCACCAATACCCAACGCAGGCACCAGCCAAAGCGCGAGCACCGCCATGCTTCCTGCCAGCACCAACTGCACCAAAGACAACAGCGCCGCGCGGCCCAGATCAAAGTCGAAACGGAACGCCTGATAAATCGCCAACTCGATTGTCGTCGCCCGCGGCCCACCACCCAACGTCAGCGCAACTGCAAAGCTCGTCAGACAGATTACAAAAACGAGCGCCAGCGCACCTGGCACGACCTGCCGCAGCATCGGCAACTCGACCGCGCGAAACACCGCACGGGGCGTCAGCCGCAGTTGCGCCACGACGCGGAACCGCTCAGCAGGAACACCCTGCCACCCCTGCAACAACAGCCGTGTCGCGAGCGGCATGTTGAAAAATACATGGGCCAGCACGACACCGTGAAACCCGTAGATGGAGACGCTTGGAAGACCCAAAGCCTCCAAGCCGCCGTTGACCCAACCATTTCGCCCGAACACCGCCAATAGTCCCAGCACGGCAACAATCACGGGCAGAATAAAAGGCGCACCCAACAGCGTCACCAACGCGCCCCGCCCGATGAAACGCCGCCGCGCCAACGCCCGTGCCACAGGGACAGCGAGGAGAACTGAAAGAAGGGAGGAGCACGCCGCTTGCAAAATGGTAAAGCGCACCGCGGACCAATCACTTGGCCCCAGCCCTGCATCCAGTTCTGCACGGCTCAGAACAGCGCCCAACGCCAGAAGGATCAGCGCCAACACCAAAAGTGCAGCACTGATCCCTGTCTTAGAGCTGATCGAAGTCTGGGTTATTGCGACAGCGCTTTGAGCCATTCGGCCAAAGCTTCCTCACGGATCGCAGGCACTTCATCCGCAGGCGTCAAAAGTGCTTTTTCGGGCACCGTCAACGTCTCGAACCCCTTTGGCAGTCCCGCCGCAGGGGTGACTGCTGGATACATCCAGTTTGTCGTGGGCAGAATTGTCTGCGCCACGTCGGATACCATGAAGTTAAGAAATTTATCTGCCAGTTCCGGCTGATCGCTGCCTGCTAATTTCCCAACAACTTCGATCTGCATGTAGTGGCCTTCATCAAATGCTGCCGCCGCTTTACCATCATCCTCTTCTGCAATCAGATGGTACGCAGGTGAGGTGGTATAGCTCAGCACCATGTCGGCCTCCCCTTCAAGGAACAGACCGTAAGCCTCTGACCACCCTTTTGTGACTGTGACCACATTGTCGGCCATCGCATCCCAAATCGCAGGTGCCTCATCGCCATAAGCAGCCTTCACCCACATCAGCAGACCCAAACCAGGCGTAGAGGAACGCGGGTCTTGGATAACAATCTTCAGATCACTCTCGCCCAGCGCTTTGAAGTTCGCAGGCGGCGTCAGATCCTTGTTATGCACAAATGCAAAATAGCCCCAGTCATACGCCGCAAACACAGGATCATTCCATTCAACAGGCAGGGCGTACTGCGCTTCAACTTCGGTGTCAGCAAACAGACCCGTTTCTTTTGCTGCTGCGATCAGAGATGTATCCAACCCCATCACAACATCCGCGTCCGTGCGCGCGCCCTCTAGTTTGAGCCGCGCAAGCAGCGCCGCCCCGTCACCCAAGCCCACGAGCTTGAGATCACAACCGCATGTTTCTTCGAATGCCTTTTCAATGGCAGGGCCCGGACCCCAATCACTGACAAAGCTGTCATAGGTATAGACTGTCAGTTCGGGCGTATCAGCCCATGCCGATGTGGAAATGGCAGTTGCTGCCAATGTTGCAGTCGCAAACGTGAGATACTTCATCGCATCCTCCAAATTGCGGCGCAGAGAGGTGATGGAAGTATGTCCAGACCTTCCCTCCGCCGGTGTTAACCGGTTCAGGTTCTACGGGTCTGTACAGTTGTACATCTCAGCCATTGGCACCCCGAGGTGTGGCAAGAAGTAGGAGGGCCGCGTCCCTTTGGCAAGTCAAAACCACTTGAGACACTGCCGCTCGCCCGCTAAGGCAGGGGGCAAAGGAGCACCCTTATGTCGATCAACAGCTTTGGCCATCTTTTCCGCGTAACCACTTGGGGTGAAAGCCACGGACCTGCTTTGGGTGCCACAGTAGACGGTTGCCCTCCGGGCGTGGAGATTACGCCAGAAATGATCCAGCATTGGCTCGACAAGCGTAAACCCGGTCAGAACAAATACACCACCCAGCGCCGCGAAGCTGACGAGGTGCGCATTCTGTCTGGTACGTTTGAGGGTGTGACCACTGGTACGCCAATCCAGTTGATGATCGAAAACACGGATCAACGCTCCAAAGACTATGGCGATATCAAAGAGAAGTTCCGCCCCGGTCATGCGGATATCACTTACTTCCAGAAATACGGTATCCGTGACTATCGTGGCGGCGGACGTTCTTCGGCGCGTGAGACAGCTTCCCGCGTTGCGGCAGGCGGCCTCGCCCGCGAGGCAATCAAAGCGATTGCGCCGAACGTCCAGATTACTGGCTACATGGTGCAAATGGGTCCGCATCAAATAGACCGTGACGCGTTCGACTGGGACCAAATCGAGCAGAACCCGTTTTGGGTGCCCGACGCCAAGGCTGCCACAGACTGGGCCGCGTACCTAGACGGCTTGCGCAAGTCAGGCTCGTCCGTGGGCGCGATCATCGAAGTCACAGCACGCAATGTACCCGCAGGCATCGGCGCGCCCGTTTATGGCAAGTTAGACACTGATCTGGCCGCCGCCATGATGAGCATCAACGCCGTCAAAGGCGTGGAAATCGGCGAAGGCATGTCCGCCGCGATGCTGACAGGAGAGCTGAACGCAGACGAAATCTTCATGGGCAATGATGGCCAGCCCCGCTATTCCTCCAACCACTCTGGCGGCATCTTGGGTGGCATTAGCACAGGCCAGGATATCGTCGTGCGTTTCGCTGTAAAACCAACGTCATCCATCCTTACCACCCGCAAGACAATTACCAAATCTGGTGAAGAGACCGAGATCATTACAAAAGGGCGTCATGATCCATGTGTCGGTATCCGTGCTGTGCCTGTCGGGGAGGCGATGATGGCCTGCGTAATCCTTGATCATCTCCTTTTGCACCGTGGACAGATCGGAACAAATCGCGGAACCATCGGTCGGCAGGAGTAGCGTTTTGGCAAAGGTCGAGGATTTTTCTGCCAGACCAGCGACAGGCGTCGCACTCAAAGTAATGGCAATTATGCTGTTCGTCGGCATGTCTGCCATTATCAAAGCAACCGCTGAGGATGTGCCAGCTGGTCAGGCCGTCTTCTTCCGTTCGTTTTTTGCCATTCCCGTAATTCTGATCTGGCTGGTCCAGCGCGGACAACTAAGTGTCGGACTAAAAGCAAAGAACCCAATGGGCCATATCTGGCGCGGACTATTTGGTACCTCTGCGATGGGGCTGACCTTTGCCGGTCTTGGTCTTCTTCCCCTGCCCGAGGTGACGGCCATCGGATTTGCCACGCCTATTTTCACCGTCCTGCTGGCTGCAGTCATGCTAGGTGAACGCATCCGCCTCTTCCGGATCAGCGCGGTGGCCATAGGGCTCGTAGGTGTGATCATCATCCTTTGGCCCCGTTTCGGTGGTGCGCAAATGGATAGCGCCGCCACCTTGGGGGCTATGCTTATTTTGGGGGCAACCTTGCTGCGCGCGCTTGTGCAGGTGCACCTGCGCCAGTTGGTCCAGAATGAGCATACCGCCGCCATCGTCTTTTACTTCTCGGTAACCGCATCCTGTTTGGCGCTACTGACCCTTCCCTTTGGCTGGGTCATCCCATCGGCCCAGACACTTGGCCTTCTGATCTTGGCTGGAATCATCGGTGGTGTGGCACAGATATTTGTCACCTCGGCCTATCGCTTTGGCTCTGTCTCGATGCTGGCTCCCTATGATTACACCTCTATGCTGTTCGCGATCATCTTGGGTTATGTCCTGTTTGACGAACTGCCAACTGCCTTAATGCTTGCTGGGTCCGGTCTGGTGATCGTTGCTGGCGTTTTGGTAATCTGGCGCGAACGACAACTTGGCATGGAGCGCGCCAAAGTACGCGCCGTAAGCGACCCTAAATCCTAAACTCTGACATATTGGACATCCACCATGACCGACAGCAACGACCACAAAGCGAAGATGAAAGAGTTCCAAACCAAGCAGCGCGCAAAAATCGCTGAGCTGAAAGACCCTGAAAAAGGTCTGGTGCTGGTGCATACTGGCAATGGTAAAGGTAAATCCTCATCCGCTTTTGGCGTCATCATCCGTGCACTGGGCTGGAAGCAAAAAGTCGGCGTTGTACAGTTCATCAAAGGCACATGGAAAACCGGCGAGCGTCAGTTTTTTGACAAGCTGGACGAGGTCACATGGCACTCCATGGGCGAGGGCTTCACATGGGACACCCAAGACAAAGACCGCGATATCGCCGCTGCCGAGGCCGCCTTTGCCAAAGGGCGCGAAATGCTGGAGAGCGGTGACTATGACCTTGTGGTCATGGACGAGATCAACATCGCGCTCCGCTATGATTACCTCTCTGTCGATGATGTCATCGCAGGATTGGACGCCCGCGACAAACGTACAGGCGTAATCCTGACAGGCCGCGACGCTAAGCCTGCGCTGTGCGACTATGCCGATCTGGTGACTGAAATGACCGAGGTGAAGCACCCCTTCAAAAACGGGATCAAGGCGCAGCGCGGCGTCGACTTTTAGGCCATCCCTTCGATCCTCCACTAAAACTTCCCGCATAAAGGGAGTGGCATGCTAGCCTGAAGGTCCAGACAGGGCGAATCGTCCCGCCAGAGGACAGGCCTGTCCAACAGTGGAGGATTGATATGACTTTGAAGAACATTACGGCGCTTTGCCTTAGCCTATCGCTTGGAGCAGGTGCCGCTTTTGCGGACTGTACGTCGAAAAGCCAGTGGGGTGCAGAAGATACTCTCGGCTCCGCCAATTTGGTGACGCCAGAGCGGACGTTAGAAGCGTCCAAACTGATCAAGCAAGGTAAATCCATGCCGCTCGGCATTGCGATTGGCCCGAACACCCCTGCCTTCCCACCCCGCTCTCTCAGTTTACAAGTGGTACAGCCGAACCAGCAAGGCGGCCAAAAACTGTCCGGCTTTGGCTATGAGGCAAACTACAACGACGACATGCTCCAAACCTGGATCGGGATCGGATCACAACTCGACGGGCTGGGTCATCTGGGCGAAGGAGGCCACTACTACAACTGCCTCGACGAGAAAGAGATTAGCGCGATCACTGGCCTGACCAAACTCGGCACACATGCAGTGCCACCGTTGGTCGGCCGCGCAGTGATCCTCGATATGGCCGCACATGCCGGTGTCGATGTGATGGAAGCAGGCGCGCATTTTGGCTCTGCCGAGATCAAAGCGGCAGCAGAGGCCCAAGGCGTGAGTATGGGTGAAGGCGATATTATTCTCTTCCACACAGGCTGGACCGAAGGAATGTTGGAGAGCAACCCCACCGCATGGGGAAGCTCAGAGCCAGGCCTGAACAATGAGGGTGCCGAGTATCTCGCCTCCCTGAATCCGATGGCCGTCGGCGCGGATACATGGGGGTTAGAGCCTATTCCTGCACCTGAAGGTGACAAAGTTTTCTACGGCCATGTCACCCTCCTAAAGGAAAACGGCATCTATATTCTGGAAACGATGAATGTAGGGCCACTGGTGCGTGAAGGCATAAAGGAGTTCATGTTCGTACTGGGACAGCCGCGCATTGTTGGCACAGTACAAGCAATGATCAATCCGGTCGCGCTCTACTGATCAGAGGATTTGCTAGGCCTTCGGCCTTGCTACATCGCAAGCCAGATCCAAGATCCGGCTTGCGACAACTCGAATGTAAGCGCTTAGGAGCGCACCAGCTTCTCATAGCTCTCGGCGATGTCACGCGTCAGCGCACCAACTTCGAAAGTATGCTCACCAATTTGACCAACCGGAGTCACTTCAGCAGCTGTTCCCGTTAGCCAGCACTGCTCGAACCCAGCCAACTCCTCAGGCATAATGTGGCGCTCATGCACGGTGATGCCGCGATCACGCAACATACCAATTACGGTCTGGCGCGTGATCCCGTTGAGAAAGCAATCGGGATCAGGCGTATGCACTTCACCATCTTTCACGAAGAAAATGTTCGCGCCCGTGGCCTCTGCCACATACCCGCGGTGATCATACATCATCGCATCAGAGCAGCCCTTAGCTTCCGCCGCATGCTTTGACATTGTGCAGATCATATAAAGACCTGATGCTTTCGCATGGCACGGAATTGTCTCGGGTGAGGGGCGCTTCCATTTGGAGATGTCGAGCTTCGCGCCCTTCATTTTGGCGTCACCATAATAAGCACCCCATTCCCAAGCAGCGATGGCTACACGCACTGGGTTCTTCTGGGACGCGACCCCCAT
>JBALTK010000007.1:0-37133 GCA_036964385.1 Sulfitobacter sp.
GGGTACTTCGTCCCTTTGGAAACCCAGAGAAAGTACGGCGGTTACCTCTATGCGATGAGTTGCTTTAGACTGGTAACGATTCAGCTTCGCTAAGCGCCGCAATGCGGATATTCCCGAAATAGACAATCGTAGTGGGCGCACAAACGCGGACCTGTGTCTTAGAAGGCGACGTGTTGGTAGGCACCTCAGTTTTTTACCTGCCAACCGTTTACGCGCTAGAGACCTGCGCTCTCAATGGGGACAATCAAATTCTATTTTTTTCTCATTCTGACAAGACGAGCCTTGGCAATTATCGCTGAAATGCTAACGGCAGCTTCGATACTGCCCGTTTCATCAATCGACAGATTGATAAGACGGCCAATGGTCATATCATCGAAATCGGACGCGATGATGATATCAGTAGATTTGTCTAAGCCCGGATACCTTTCGACGTGATGCTTAGACCTCGAGCAGAGGCTTGTGCCGTACATGCCTATCAAGATCAAGTTCGTTTCCCGCATCTAAGGCGGCGTAAGCTTTTTGCTACCAGCCAGGGGAACTACCCGCTCTTGGCTTCTCCAGGCGGTTGATCATGATCCCCTATGTGGGTTCTACCCATAGAAATACTGCGGCAAGAACAATGCGATCGCTGGAAACAGGATAATGAGCACTACACCAATCAGCGTCACTACTACGTAGGGAAATACTGACGCGTAGATGTCACCCATCGTCACATCTGGGGGGGCTACGCCTTTGAGGTAGAACAGGTTGAACCCGAACGGCGGGGTCATATAGCCGACCTCCATCATGATGATGAACAAGATCCCAAACCAGATGGGATCGAAACCTGCATCTCGGACCACGGGCAGAAAGACGGGCAGGGTGATCAGCATTATTCCTACCGGGTCCAGAACCATTCCTAAGAAAAACAGGACTGTGAGCATGAAGAGTAGTGCGCCCCAACGCCCACCTGGAATCATTGTCATGATATTGGAAATAAGGCTTTGAGCACCGAGCGCGGTGTAAGCTGTGGAGAACGCATGCGCCGCGAACAGAATCCACATCACCAGCGCTGTGAGCTTTAAAGTCTCGATTGAGGCGCGGTGGATAACATCTTTGCTCAGTTGACCGTTGATGCCAGTAGCCAACAGCGCGCCGAACACACCAATAGCGGCCGCTTCGGTCGGGGTAGCGAAACCGCCAAATATTGCGCCAAGAACAATTGTGACAATCATTATTGGCAGAATAACAGCTTTGAGGGAGCGGAATTTCTGGCCCCAACTGGCTCGTTCTTCAAGGGGGAGGGCAGGGCCCAACTCTGGCTGAAGCCAGCAGCGGCCACCGATATAAATCGACACCAGCACAAACAACGTCAGGCCCGGTCCGACACCGGCAGCAAAAAGGCGACCCACTGAAACTTCGGTCAGCAGAGCATACAGAACCATCAAGATTGATGGTGGAATAAGGATACCCCATCCACCCCCGGCATTGATGGCCCCAAGGGCGAGTTTTTTATCATAACCACGCTCGAGCATTTTCGGCAGGGCAATCGTTCCCATGGTCACCACAGCAGCACCGGAAATGCCTGACATAGCAGCAAAAATTACACAGATCAGTACCGTGCCGATTGCAAGACCACCGCGCAGACCACCCCACCATTGGTGCATCATATCGTAGAGATCGTTCGCAACCCCCGACTTCTCTAACAATATCGCCATGAAGACAAACAGTGGTATCGCCATCAATGTAGGTGATTGCATGGTTTCCCACATTTTGGAGGCAAGCAGATAAAAGCCAATAGGGCCCATCTCAAAGTAGAGAAACACTACCGATACGCCGCCCAGAACAAATGCTAACGGTGTGCCGAGCATCAGGAAAAACAGAAGGCTACCGAAGAACAGGACTGTTAATAGTTCAACACTCATTACGGCATCTCCTGCACATGTTCATCATTTTCGTCAGGCGCACCAGGTTTGCCGAATATATCGTCAGGGATGGGCAGGCCGCGCATAACCCGGATGTCAGCCCAAAGTCGCACGAGGCCTTGTAGCAACAGTAAGATTGCAGCAACGGGGATGAGTGCCTTTGTCGGCCATAAAGGTGCTTTCCAGACTGAGTTGGAGCGCTCCAAATCCTCAATTGCATCGTAGGCGATGTCATAGCCTTGCCAGAAAAGGACGCCGACAAAGAGCAGGAATAGCGGCCAAGTTAGTATATCTAATAACGACCGACGTTTGCGGCGCATTCTTCCATAAAAGATGTCGACATTCACATGTCCGCGCTCTGCCAGAAGATACCCGCCGCCGATGATCGCATAGCCCCCAAAGATCAAGGTCGCGAGTTCAGCGGTCCAGATTGTTGGAGTCCCAACCAGATACCTCATGATCACATCCGCCAGTAAAAGCGCAAAGATCAATAGTACGGCGAGTGAGACCCACCTTCCGATAAAGCGATTAACGCGCGTAATTGCGCGGGCAAGCTGCCACATACATGGAATCCTTGTGATGAAGACGGGAGGGGGCGGGTCACCCGATGTGGGTAACCCGCTGGTTATCCATGTGTGTTAGGCGTAACCCATGTCTTTCATCAAAGTGCGGTAGATATCTGCTGCTTTAGCAGCACGTTCGCCTTTTTGCCCCTCGGCCTCAAGAATAGTGGTTGAAGCTTGCGCCAGCATCTCCAGCACGTCTTCCGGCAGTTGCATAACCTCAATCCCTTCATTTTGAATACCTTCGGCCAAGGCGATAGCTTCTTTGTGCTGATACTCTGCAGAACGGAGGAAGAAACGGGTTGTGATGATTTCTTCCAATGCGCCGCGCAAATCTTGAGGCAGATCCTCGAGCGCATCGATGTTCATGATGAACGCATCCGTGGTCTGCGCCAGAACAGGTTTGTAGTGATATTTGCATACCTCCCATAGCGACATGGACTGGGCTCCAATTGCGGCACCCCAATGCGCACCATCAACAACGCCAGAGCTGAGAGCCTGATATAGCTCTGATCCGGGAATGTATTGCGGGGCAGCACCGGCTGCCGCCAAATAGTCCAACATCGATCCGGATGACCGGATTTTAAGTCCTTGGAAATCGGCCGCCGATTCAATTTTTTTCGAAACGGTCATCTCCGTGGGGAGCACTTTTTCGCACATCAAGTGAACGCCATCTTCGTTGAGATCTTCGTTTACCAAAGCCTCGACGCCGAGGTTTTTCATCGCGTGTTCCATCTCCCAAGCTTGGCGCAGGGTTCCGGGTATGCCGTATACGAATGTCGCCGCCTGTGCATTGTCACTTATGTATGAAGGGCTGATCGTACCCATGGGTACAACACCCTTGCGGACGATATTGTAGATGTCTGGACCCTTGGCAAATTCACCCGCTCCCAGAAGTTCAAGTTTGAATGCGCCTTCGGTTTTTTCCTCCAGCAGGGTAGCGATTACTCCGAGGCTATCAGAGAACGAACTTGACGCTTTGGGCCAATGAGCCTGCACGCGCCAAGTAACTTGGCCCGCTGCAATGGCCTTCCCAACAAGTGCGGGTGAGGCAACGGCGGCAACGGCTGCCCCCCGCAAAACGGACCGTCGATTGATATGCGAATTTGTCATGTGTTCCTCCCAAAACGTTCAACATTCAGCGCTGTTTTATTGCGCTGCAAGCAGTCGGTTCTGATGCATCGGAACCGTTGCATGTAGTCGAATACTGTTCCTCCTTCGTCTATTAATCAATATTTATATCGTCTGAACGCGCAAATAATTCCGCAGAGCGGAATCTTAATCCGCATAATTTCGGTAAAACCTGCCCCTTATGATCTGTAGGTGTTGAGCGAACGTTGGGTCGTTGCGGTGCCACTCTTTTCAACCTGCTCTCTAATGGCAGGTGTTTGGCTATCGGCAAAGGAACCTCGCTCAATCGCCGTGACTGTGTAACCAGAGTAGATTGGTGCCGAAGTCATGCCCTGCTCACCACCGTGCCGTAAATCGTAAGATGGACCGCACAGATCTTCAGGTTGGCCGTTTCAGCGACTTAGGGTGGGTTTCAAGTCTCTGATGTCTCATGATGAACATTTCCACTTTAACCAACTATATCAGATTTTAGTCTTTCTGAGCAGGGCTTTATACAGGGCAACTCCTTAGTGAAAAGGGGCAGTTCAGACGTATCCGCCCATACATCCTTGTGCCTAAAAATTGGGCGGAAGATCATATGGTCCCGTCTTTTTTACGGAAAACTGAAAATAGAAATTGCGAATAGCTCCACTTTCGCTAACCATTAACGAGTGATCTTAAATCAGGTCATGCATTGGCAATCGCCAAGCAGGCATTCGGGCCTCGACAAAAGCAACACTGGGTTGCTGTGTCGGGGCTTTTTTTATGGGGAATCCATGTCCGAGAAGTTTGATATCGGTGTTTTGTACTCTCGTTCGGGGACGTATCAGTTGCTGTCCGAACCTCTATTTGTGGGGGCGATGTCTGCAATCGATGCTGTGAATTCCAACAGTGAACTTCCAGTTTACTTTAATCCTATTGTTCGAGACCCCGCAGGTGAACTTACGAACTATGCACCGATGTGTGCGGATATTCTGAATACATCGAACGCCAAACATGTGGTCGGTTGTGTTACGTCATCAAGCCGAAAAGAAGTCATTCCTGAATTGGACCGCGCTCAGGCGACGCTGTGGTATAATGTGCCGTACGAAGGGTTCGAGACATCTGCGCGGGTTGTTTATTCCCATGCCGCAACAAATCAGAACATTTTACCCATCTTGGGCTGGGCTATGCGCCATTTTGGTATGTCCGCCTATCTCGTCGGGTCTAATTACATCTGGGGTTGGGAGACCTGCAGGGTGATGCGCACCCGCCTTGAGGCGTCGGGCGGTGCGGTATTAGGGGAACGTTACCTTCCGCTGGGGGACACATCAGTTGAGGGCCTGATCGGCGATATTGAACGGAGCCGCCCCAAGTTCATTCTTAATTCTCTGGTTGGCGCGTCATCTTATGCGTTCATTAAGGCCTATGCTGAATTGGGGCGTCGCGATCCGCATTTTGCCCCGAACAATTGCCCGCTGCTGTCCTGCAATCTGACCGAAGCGGAACTGCCAATTCTTGGTGATGCGGCTGAAGGGCTTATTTCCGTGGGCCCGTCTTTTTGTGAAACGCCAACCGCAGATGGACGAGGATCTTCCTTAGAGCGTACGGCATATCAGTCAGTCCTAACCTTGGCTTCGGTGCTTGCCCAAGGGGTCAGCGGTCCTTTTGACAGCTATTTGGCAGAGCATGGCACCCGCTATGGGATTGATCCTGCAACTCAACACAAGACGCTTGATGTTCACATTGCGCAGGTCCGGAATGGTGCGTTTGAAATTCTACACCGTTGGTCAGACATCGCACCTGATCCGTATCTAACACGACCTTCGCGTCACCCGCAATTCGACATCCCAATGTTAGCTGTGGTGCAGGCATGATTAAGCAGATCGACATAGCCGGATTGGAGGGGGCGCGGGCCATTGTTTTGCACCCAGAGCATGACCGGCTACCAGTTTTGCTGCGCCAATTGCGCGCAATCGGTCTGGAGGTTGAGGTCGCTTGGCCCCAGTTGCCTGCCTCTGCAATTACCGCTGATTTCACATTGTATGACACAGATGCGGGCCATGATGAGCAGTTCCCGTGGCCTACAGGGCAATCGCCCATGCCGATGATTGCCCTTGTCGGATCAGAAGCACCGGGCCGGATTGAGTGGGCCTCCCGAACCGGAGCGGACGCACTGCTGGTCAAGCCATTGGCCGCCAGTGGCGTTTTCGCGTCACTGCTTATGGCGCGGCAATCTTTTGAGCGCAGAAAGGCACTGTTGGCAGAGGTTGATGCACTGAGGGACCGATTGTCTGCCCGTCAAACCATTGTTCAGGCCGTATCACTTCTGGCGAAAAAGACAGGGTCAGAGGAGACCGCATACGATGATTTGCGCCAGCTCGCGATGGCTTGGAAAATGACGATGGAAGACGCTGCGGTGCAGATCGTGAAACATAAAGAAGCGACAGGAGAAAACCGTGGCATTAGCTGAAACCACCCCTGCGCTGTTGCCTCCATCAGTTTGGCAACGCCTGAAGAAACGCAAACTTGCCTTGTTCGGTATGGCGTTGATTTTTCTTACACTGTTTGGCGCAATTTTCGCGCCTTACCTGACGCCATTTGAGCCGAACGACCAGATGTTCGACGGGCTGACGATGCAGGGTGCGCCAATGGCACCTGGTGCACATTTTGCGCTGGGGACGGACTTGTTGGGCCGCGATCTGTTGACGCGGATTTTGTACGGCGCGCGGACATCCTTGATCATCGGCTTGGTAGCGAATGGAGTCGCACTAATTATCGGGACCTTCGTGGGCGTTACAGCCGGGTATTTCGGCGGCATCTGGGGCAGTATTTTGATGCGTTTCACAGATTTGATGATGGCTTTTCCTGCATTGCTTTTGGCAATTTGTTTGGCCGCGATATTCCAGCCTTCACTCTGGATCGTGGCGATGGTGATCGCGACCGTGAACTGGGTGCAAACGGCACGCGTCCTCTATGCAGAGACCGCCAGTCTGTCGCAGCGTGAATTTATCGCTGCCGAACGCACGTTAGGTGCTGGCAATATGCGCATTCTGTTCCGTCACATCCTGCCGCATCTCACACCGACGATCATCGTTTGGGGGACACTTGGAATTTCAACCACCGTACTACTTGAGGCGACGCTCAGCTTTTTAGGGGTAGGGGTTCAACCACCGACGCCGAGCTGGGGAAATATCATCTTCGAAAACCAGACCTATTTTCAGGCTGCTCCTTGGCTGGTGTTTTTTCCTGGGCTGGCGATTGTCACACTGGCTTTGGCATTCAACCTTGTGGGTGATGCTCTGCGCGATGTGCTTGATCCGACGCAGCGGGGGCGTGTGTAATGCTTGCTTTCATTATCAAACGTCTGATCCAGTCTGCATTCATTCTTCTGGGTGTCTCGTTCATCACATTCGCGCTCCTTTACTTGTTTCCAGCGGATCCTGTGCGCCAGATCGCTGGCCGTTCTGCCACTCCTGAGACTGTGGCGAATATTCGGGCCCAGCTTGGTCTCGATAAGCCGTTCATCGTTCAATACGCGCGTTACTTTGGTAATCTTATTCAGGGTGACCTCGGGCGCTCATATTTGCAAAAAACGGAAGTGAGCACCTTGATTGCTTCTCGATTGCCAGCCTCCTTATTGCTGATGTTGGGCGCAATTGTTTGTGAGCTTATTTTGGGTATCACAATGGGCGTGGTGGCGGCACTGCGCCGCGGGACGGCTACGGATAACAGCCTGATGATGGCCAGCTTTATCGGTGTGTCGGCTCCGCAGTTCGTCGTCGGCCTCCTGATGCTTTATGTGTTTGCAGTACAGCTGCACTGGTTCCCGATTGGCGGGTATGGGACGTTCGCGCATCTGGTTTTGCCGTCCATTACTTTGGGGATACTTGGGTCAGGCTGGTACAGCCGGATGATGCGATCCTCGATGATTGATGTGCTTCGACAGGATTTCATCCGTACCGCACGGGCCAAGGGGCTGGGTCGCATGCGCGTGCTCATGCGTCATGCGTTACCCAATGCGATCCTACCCATTATAGCGATGATCGGGATCGATGTGGGCATCTTTATGGGTGGAATCGTTGTCGTGGAGTCCGTCTTTGGCTGGCCTGGTATCGGCCAGCTTGCGTGGCAGGCCATTCAACGCGTCGACATTCCGATCATCATGGGCGTCACGCTGGTCTCAGCTTGCGCCATCGTAATTGGCAATCTGGTCGCGGATATCGCGTCTTTGTTTGCCGACCCGCGGATCAAGGTCCGCTAATAATACCAACCCAACAGGAGTAAATCAGAATGAAGAAACTGCTTACAACCTCGGCTCTTGTAGCCGCTCTCGCCCTGCCTCAGTTGGCGGCTGCTGAAAGCCACTCCAGTCTTGATCCAAATGCAAAATCTGGTGGCAACATCACCGTGACCTATAAGGATGATGTAGCCACGCTCGATCCAGCGATCGGATATGATTGGCAGAACTGGTCCATGATCAAGTCGCTCTATGACGGTCTGATGGATTATGAACCTGGCACTACAGAGTTGCGCCCCGGGCTCGCTGAAAGCTACGACATCTCAGAAGATGGCATGGTGTTTACCTTCAAGCTGCGTGAGGGCGTGAAATTCCACAATGGTCGCGTGATGACAGCGGATGACGTCAAATACTCGCTCGACCGTGTGACTGATCCGAAAACACAAAGCCCCGGTGCAGGCTTCTTTGGCTCAATCGCGGGATATGATGCTGTATCTTCAGGTGAAGTGACAGGCCTGTCGGGCGTGAAAGTGCTGGACGACCAAACTGTTGAAATCACGCTTTCACGTCCCGATGCGACCTTCCTGCACGTGATGGGGTTGAACTTTGCCTCCGTTGTCGCAAAGGAAGCGGTTGAGGCTGCTGGTGCTGACTTTGGCAAAACGGCCATGGGGACAGGCGCATTCAAGTTGGCCGATTGGACCATCGGTCAAAAATTGGTTTTTGCAAAAAACAAAGATTACTGGCGCGCAGGTCTGCCATATCTGGACAGTGTGACATTCGAGGTCGGACAGGAGCCTATCGTCGCCTTGCTGCGCCTTCAAAACGGCGAAGTTGATGTTCCTGGCGATGGTATTCCACCTGCAAAATTCCAAGAAGTTATGGGCGATCCAGCGCAGGCTGCACGTGTGATTGAAGGTGGCCAGCTGCATACTGGCTACATCACATTAAACGTGAAAATGCCCCCCTTTGACAATGTAGACGTGCGCAAAGCCGTCAACATGGCGATCAACAAAGAGCGTATTACCCAGGTGATCAATGGGCGAGCTGTGCCAGCAACGCAACCGCTGCCACCGTCCATGCCCGGTTACACCGAGGGCTATGCAGGATATGCCTATGATCCTGACGCAGCCAAAGCGTTGTTGGCCGAGGCTGGGTTTGCTGATGGTTTCGAGACCGAGCTGTTCGTAATGAACACCGATCCCAACCCGCGTATCGCCCAAGCAATCCAGCAGGACCTGTCCAAAATCGGGATCAAAGCGTCTATCCAGTCCCTTGCGCAAGCCAGCGTGATTGCGGCAGGTGGTGAGGCGGATCAAGCGCCGATGATCTGGTCTGGCGGCATGGCATGGATCGCGGATTTTCCTGACGCATCAAACTTTTATGGCCCGATCTTGGGCTGTGACGGGGCAGTGCAGGGCGGCTGGAATTGGTCGTGGTATTGCAACGCTGATGCGGATGCGATGGCGGTTGAGGCCGATAGCATGACAGACCCTTCAAAAGTAGATGAGCGCCTGAAAATGTGGTCAGATATCTATATGAAGGTCATGGAAGACGCGCCTTGGGTGCCAGTGTTCAACGAGCAGCGCTACACCATGAAATCCGAGCGTATGGGCGGCGATGACAAGCTTTACGTCGATCCGGTCTCGATCCCTGTTAACTATGACTATGTGTATGTAAACGATGTGCAATAAATGTCCTGACTACACGATTCACGGTGCAAGCCACCATTTTGGCTGGGACAACACGTTTGTCCCGGCCATCACGGTCGCGCCGGGTGATACAATCGAGTTCAAATGCCATGATAGCTCTGCTGGCCAGCTCACGGCTGGCAGCACAGTTGCTGATGTTGCGGCGATGGATTTCGGCAAGATCAATCCCGTTTCGGGGCCTGTCTACGTTGATGGGGCTGAACCTGGTGATGCGCTGAAAATCACGATTGAGGGCTTTGCTCCGTCCGGCTTTGGCTGGACTGCAAATATCCCGGGTTTTGGTCTGTTGGCCGATCAATTCGAAGATCCAGCGCTGACGATCTGGAAGTACGATCCTGATACGTTGGAACCCGCATTGTTTGGCAAAAATGGGCGCGTCCCGCTCAAGCCTTTTGCAGGAACCATCGGTTGTGCTTTGGCTGAGCCAGGTCTGCATTCGATTGTACCGCCACGTCGCGTGGGGGGGAACCTCGATATTCGTGATTTGGCAGCAGGAACAACGTTGTACCTGCCTGTTGAAGTCGCGGGCGCGTTGTTCTCTATCGGCGATACACATGCCGCCCAAGGTGACGGTGAGGTCTGTGGCACCGCAATCGAAAGCCCGATGGACGCTACAGTGACGCTTGATCTGATCAAGGGTGCGCAGCTGAAAATGCCGCGTTTCACCACACCGGGTCCGGTCACCAATCACTTGGATGCAAAAGGGTATGAGGTCACGACAGGCATCGGTCCCGACTTAATGACGGGCGCGCAGGAAGCCGTCAGCCAGATGGTTGAGTTGCTGTGCAAAACCCAAGGGTTGTCCGCTGTTGACGCTTATATGCTGGTGTCCACTTGCGGTGATCTGCGCATTTCTGAGATCGTTGATATGCCAAACTGGATTGTCTCCTTCTACTTCCCGCGCTGCGTGTTCGAATGAGTATGAGTGATAAAATAAATTCGGCGGCCTCAGTGGCCGCCGATGAACAGCCCACGGTTCTGTCCGTGCAGCAGCTTGATATTTCGGTACGTACCGAAGCAGGCATTTTGCCACTTGTCCAAAGTCTCAGTTTCGATCTGAAAAGGGGCGAGACCTTGGCAATTGCCGGCGAAAGTGGGTCTGGAAAGTCCCTTACGTCGTTGGCGATCATGGGTCTGCTCCCACCTCCCGCGGTTCATGTCGCTGGAGGCAAGATTATATTTGATGGCTCCGATCTAACGAAGCTCCCAGAGAATAAGATGCAACGCCTGCGCGGTGATCGCATCGCGATGATATTTCAAGAACCGATGACCGCATTGAACCCTGTGATGCGGATCGGGGATCAGTTGACTGAAGCTCTTCGTGCACATGAGCCAATGTCTGGCCGCGCTGCACGTATCCGCGCTTTGGAGGCCCTAACGGCTGTCCGACTGACCGAACCTGAGCGCAGGCTTAAACAATATCCGCATGAACTGTCAGGTGGTATGCGCCAGCGTATTGTAATCGCGATGGCCATCGCTTTGCGACCTGATGTGATGATCGCGGATGAGCCAACTACCGCGCTGGATGTGACAGTGCAGCGTGAAGTATTGGATTTGCTACGCATACTGACGGCCGAAATGGGCATGGCGTTGATCCTAATCACCCATGACATGGGTGTTGTCGCTGAAATGGCTGACCGTGTGCTGGTCATGCAAAAAGGCCAATTGGTTGAGGAAGCGCCTGTTCGAACGTTGTTCGCCGCTCCGCAGATGCCCTACACGCAACAACTACTTTCAAGCGTACCGCGTATGGGGAAGGGGCGTGAGAGTTCCGTGGATACTTCGATGTGCCCGGTGATCTCGGTCAGGGATTTGCGGGTCACTTATAATCTACGAGGCGGCATTCTGGATCGAGTACAGGCGCGGGTGCATGCGGTTGAGAAAGTCAATTTCGATATTTTTTTAGGTGAGACGTTTGCTGTCGTCGGTGAAAGCGGTTGTGGAAAATCCACTGTAGCACGTGCTCTCACGGGACTTGTTCCTCATGAGGGGATCATCAAATTTGAGGGCCAACCAATTTTGCGCGATCGCGCATCTCAGTTGGCCAACACCCGCGCCATGCAAATGGTTTTTCAAGATCCGATGGCCGCGTTGAACGGTCGTATGACAGTGGGTGATTTGGTAAGAGAACCTTTGGTCATCCACAATATTGGTACGCCGCAAAGCCGCACAAATCGTGCCGCCGAGTTGTTCGAGCGAGTTGGTCTGGGAGTTGAGGCGCTTGATCGTTACCCTCACGAATTCTCCGGGGGGCAACGCCAACGGATATGTATCGCACGGGCCTTAGCGTTGAACCCAAAACTGATCATCGCCGACGAGAGTGTCTCGGCATTGGATGTCTCCGTTCAGGCCACTGTGTTGGAGCTTTTACAAGAGCTGAAGGCCGAACTTGGTATGTCCTACCTGTTCATATCGCACGACATGGCTGTAGTTGAGAATTTCGCGGACCGTGTGGCAGTCATGTATTTGGGTCAGATCGTCGAGATGGGCTCCAGCGCACAAGTGTTTGGGAACCCCCAGCATCAGTATACGCGGCGGCTCATTGCTGCGGCACCATTCCCCGACCCAGATCGCGCGCTTCCACCGCGCGAAAAACTTGAGGATGATCTAGGAAGCCCAGTTATGGCAATCGGTCAAACTCCTGAACTTCTAAAGTACCGGTCGATAGGCGAGGGTCATTTGGTCGCTGTTTGATGGACCTTTTGGTCTTTGCCTTCCCGTGGACGACGGTTTGTCCAGAAGATCATGCCGTTCTGATTTAGGCGCTGGTATTAGCGAATGACCTTATGCGGGCAAAGGGGCCAGTGCAGCAACTGGTGCTCTGTTTCTAATGCTGTGACCGTTGAGAGCCAAGCATAACTGACCCTGAGCCATGCCCGGCTGGGAGGGACTTGCTTCTAATTGAACTGGCACAGGCGGTTCCGCTGGGCAAGTTGCGCTGCTTTAAAGCAGGCTATCCGTTGTTCCGTGTTATGATTGTTTCAGATCTGGGGTTTCGAATAGATGCGGTTTTGGACAGTTTGCGGGCAGCAGCGTTGTTAGCGAGTAGTGGTACATTGCGCGATCTTTTGGCGACAGCAGTCCGTCTACGTGTCAAGTATCTGTTGGGGTTGGGAGGGGACTTCTAAGGCAACTTGAGCAGGTTAGCGACGGCATCGTGTTCAAAACCCTAACAATTATGAAAGCGCTCGAAGTAGTTCAGGCTGATCGCGACCCAAGCTTCAGCGCGCGGTAGCGGTAATCGACACCAAGGGCGGAATGCGGACTCGCGCTGCACTTTCAAAATGGAGGCAATGGTGGGACTGAGTTGTTGACGCTGGGAACTCATGTAAGCCAGTCGGTCCGGCGCATGCCGAATTTCTGCAAAAACTTAAAAAAGTAATGGGGAAACACCCAGAATAGGTCTGTGGAGCAAAACCAAAGCAGCGTATAAAATTACCGCAGCGCTCAGGCGCGCCCAAAAAAACCAAAGATCAGGGGGAAATGAAGTGTATCCTGTTCTGATCTTGTTGATTTCAACATGCCACTCTGACGACCCCATCAGCCTCTGGGTTCGAAGGTCGATAATCTTCCTGCCCAAAATCGCAAACCCGAGGAATGTCCCGAACATGATCACATGTGCCAAATCTCCGTTTGGCAACAAGTGCAAACCTGCCCAAAGCGTGAGTGCGGTCAACAACGGATGTCGGGTGAATCCTATGATGCCAGGGTGTTCAGGATCGAAGCGGTCATTATGGACGCCGCCGAACGAAAAGGGGTTTGGCCGACCAAGTGTCATTGCAATGATCAGGCAGACAACGAACATCCCGATGTCGACTATGTAATATTGCCAAATTTCTTGCGGCCACAATTGAACGTAGGGCGCATTTCCAGCTGACGCAATTACTAAGTCAAGCATAAAAAGAGACAACGCTGAATAGGCCGCCGTGAAACCAACTGGGCCCAAATAGCTTAGTAGGCGTGCTTTGACCTTGGGGCGGACAGGAACGGTGTGGGTCACAAAGAACGCGGCAAAGATGAACGTGAACAGTGGCCAACCGATCATTGTTTCGCATCTTTTGTGCGCAAAAGGCTCGGTCCGTAGCGAATGCAGAATCCAACGAAAGCTCCAATCCAGAGGGTGGCAGAAAGGCTATAGAGCGGCATGGCAAAGTCTGGAAAGATACCTGCGCATAGGCGGGCCACAACCGCACCGATAATGCTCGCGAAAATTGCGATGCTGGCAAGGTCTGCATGTAACTCCTGACCCGTATGGCCCAGCGTGGCGCGTATCATGACCGCAAGGGTCATCAGGGGAAAACAGCCGGCCATCCAGAGGTGCTGTGCCGATCCGGGGGGCAATATATCGGGACGCAGTATTGCAGTGCCTTCGAGCAGTGCGCCGAGCGGTATCAGAAGATAGGCAAGGTGTAACACCCACAGCAATGGCTCTGAAACTGTGTTAAATCCTTTCCAGCGATTCAACCGAATGAGATGCAGGAGCGCCAACACTATTAACGCGATACCGCTCTGGAGGGCAGTCGGCTGAATAACCCAAAGCCAAAGCGCTACAGCCGTCAGGACCAGTGTTCCCTTATCAAAACGCCGCATTGGGGGTGGCGGGAGGTCTTTTTGCCCCGATTTCACCATCCAGTTGCGGGTGAAGGAGGGAACGATGCGGCCACCAATCACCGATATCATCAGCAAGACAGATGCAATGCCAAGACGCAGGCCTACACCCTTGGCCGCAAACGAGCCTTGTGCCGCCTCGATATGAAAGATCAAATTGGCGAGGGTGAACAGGCTGAGCATCACAAGAACCACAAGGTTTTTCCAATTCTTGCCTGCAATGATCTCACGCAGGATCATCGCGCCCAATGCAAACGGGAACAGCAAGTCTATTGCCTCGGAGAGGCCAGTGGGCAGTAGGGAAGACAGGGCAATCGCGACGCGCCCCAGTGCCCAGAGCCCGAATAATGCGGCCAGCTTCCAGCCGACAACAGGCAAGCGGCCAGTCCAATTGGGCACGGCCGTCAGTAAGAAACCCGCAATGATTGCCCCAAGATATCCGAACAAAAATTCATGCGCGTGCCATGACACCGGATCGAGTCGCGTGGGAAGACTGAGCAATCCAATAAACAACATAATCCACGTAACCATTGCGAGAGCTGCCCAGAGTGATCCGAACAGGAAAAACGGACGGAAGCCGTAGGAAAAAAGCGTGGGTCCACGCCATTGGCGCATTTGTTCAGAGGACGTCATGTGCTTCTCTTTGTTGTGTTGCGAGAGTTTCGAGGGATGCGCAGCTATGATCGCAAATAAGGTTGTGCACGCCGTCATGGGAAAAATGAAGCTGCGGGTGCTGGCATCGGCGTTGATCGTAGTATTCGTTTGATTGTACTTAGTTTGGTCTAAAAAGACCGCAAATCAGGCACCATGTGTCCGCCGCATGGTGAGGGTAGGCCGTAGGCTAACCCCCGTCCGATTCTGTGGGCTAACGTTGACCAAGCTTGGGCGAGGGGCGGTGGCAGTTCTTTTTCAAGGACGGTATCGAATAACGAAAGCCAAACTGCGAAGTGCTCTTTTTTGACGTCACCTGCAGCGGCATGAACCTGCATCGGATTGCCGTTGTAGCATCGTTCCAGCAAAAGCGCATTTCGCCAGAATAGTTCGATCTTCGCCTCATGCGGTGGCCAATCTGTTACATGCGCTGCAAAGACAGGCCCCAGCACGGGGTCGCCACGCACGAGGGTGTAGAACTCTGCCACGACCTTTTGGATGTGACCTACAGTGACGGGAATGCGCGGCGGAATGTTCAAACCACGAAAACCCAGACGACAGCCAAGCTCAGCACGAGATAGACAAGAGTGTTAACCAGCCAGCGCAGCAAGCCTGCCTCACCCTCAGGATCGACGCCAACTTTTTCGCAGACTTTGGTGCCAGGCCACAGAAAGGCTTCGGAAAGTGTCATGAGAATCTCCCTTAATCAGTATTTTCGATGCGCATTATGTAGCGCTTTTAATTGCGCACTTCAAATGCTAAATATAAAACCATGCAACTTGATAAATTTACCGACTACGCTTTACGGATACTCGTAACATTGGCTGTGCGGGGGCCTGCGCGTGTTCCCACATCACAGATCGCTTCGTTATACGGTTTGTCTGAGCATCACCTATCCAAGGTCGCGACACAGCTCGTTGCTGAAGGCTTTGCAATTTCCGAGCGCGGACGCAATGGCGGGCTGACCCTTGCACGCAGCGCCGACCGGATCAGCATTGGTGACGTGGTGCGGGCGATGAAACGCAATGATCCGGTGGTAGAGTGTTTCGGTACCAATAAATCATGCCTGATCCTGCCGGCATGTGGATTGCGAAGTCCGCTGGCCCAAGCGCAGGAAGCGTTCTTTGCCACGCTTGACGGTTACACATTGGCAGATGTGATCGAGCCTCGCAGCGCTCTTGCCTCGCTTCTTGAGGTTTGAAATCCGCGCCCCCGACACGAGTTGAGCAACCTGCCATTCTCTGTGGGCGCGGATAGCGATGCATTTAAAACCTGATCATTGGATTGGATCGGAGGGTAGTAATCAATCCACACTTAATTTCCATAGGAAAGGTTATGCTTCCACAACGTATGAACTGTAAATTTCTGATATTAACATGCTGAAATGGAGGATTGCCCATGACGGAAAAGCCAAATTTCAACGACCCGAATATGTCTTTGGATACGCTGATGTCCATTTGGCCAGAAACGATTACTGTATTCCTACAGCATAAGATGTTGTGTGTAGGCTGTACGGTAAACTCATTCCACACGATCAATGACGCGTGTCGGGAATACCACCTCGATGAAATGCATTTCAGGGCCGAGCTTCAGCGGGTCATTGAGACCTGACTACGCCTCACCGAGGACGGTTAACTGATGTGGATTGCAGATGATAATCTTCTTCCGTTTGCTGGTCACGAGCCCACTCTTTTCCCAAGAACTCAGCAGACGGCTTACTGTCTGCAGCGTGGTCCCTGTCATTTCAGACACATCTTTGCGCGTTATGGGAAAGCTTATCTCAATCCCTTGTTCAACTTGTCGACCCGATTGGTCGATCAGCCGTAACAGTGCCCTCGCGATGCGCTGTTCGACATGCTTTGTCGACATCTCAATAACGCGAGTGTTCAGTTCTCCCAAGCGGTCGCCGACGGTCTTATATGTCTCTGTCGCAAATCCGGAATACTCGGTGACGAAATTTTCCCAGAGTGATGTCGGCCACGATAGTGCTAATGCCTCTGAGGCCGCTAACGCCGTTGCGGGGTAGGATGTACGACCTAACGCTTTTGCAATCCCGAATAATTGGCCCGTAGGAATGTGTATAGAGGTGACCTGCTCGCCATCTGCCGTCGTTTTTACCACTTTGATAGTACCATCCAGCAAAAGAAAAAATCGCTCCGCAAGGGCTCCTTCATGAAAAACTGTTGCGCCGGGTTCGAAGCGGCGGCTCGTTGCTTGATCGAGAATGATTCTGACCTGCGCCTTTTCCAATTTGGAAAAAAGGGGAAGGGGCAACAGGAGGCTTTCGTCAAGTTTGGGCATAGCTGTTCCTGTTTCAGAATTGCTTCTTTCTAAAGGTGTTTCAGCGGGACCGCCAGCGGCCCCTGATCAGCAGAAAACAATAGAAGGTTAATCTTGCGCAACGTTCGGTGTTGCAAGGGGGGGTAGGGGTGCTTTCAACGATGTTCCATTTGAAAGGAAACAGGATGTTTCGCACCTTGATTACTTCTGCTGCTGTCATGCTCGCCCTCGGCGGTGCAGTGACCGCAGAAACGTTCGAAGTTAAAATGTTGAATAAGGGTGAAGGCGGCACCATGATTTTTGAACCAGCTTCCTTGCGGATTGCCGCGGGAGACACGGTGAAATTTATCCCCGCTGATAAGGGGCACAATGCTGAATCTGTCAAAGGTATGATCCCTGAAGGAGCGACCGCCTTTGCGGGGAAGATTAACCAAGAGGTTGATGTAACCCTGACAGAACCAGGTCTTTACGGCGTAAAATGCAAACCACACTGGGGTATGGGTATGGTGATGGTCATCGCCGTCGGAGATGATGACGTCGATGCTGACAGCTTCCTCGAGGGCAAGATGCCTAAAAAGGCCAAAGCCAGCTTCGAAAAAAGTCTGAACGGTCTTTGAACGCAATCCAACCAGCGATCAGACCGAGTAATCCATGAAACTCAGATCTGGCGCTCGCTTTTGGCGATAAGTCAAAATGCCACGTTTGATCCGGAGCTAACTCTTTTGTTATGAAAACCGCATTCACCATTTGTTTCGGCCTTTTGCTGTCAGTGTGCCTTACTTTGTATGGCCCTGTCGGTATGGCCCAAGCGAACGGAGGGGCGGTTTTTTCGATGGAGATTTGTGCGGATGGGGTTGCGAAGACAGTTCTGTTCGACGCTGACGGCAACCCTGTTGAGCCTGCTGCGAACTGCCCTGAGTGTCTGACCTGCTGTCAGGTCATCGGGTCTCATGTCTCAGAAAATTGCATGGCGACCCCATCGTCTATCACAGTTGAAATGGTGCTGGAGCAACTTTCTGCACTGAACACGACCCCAATTAAACGACATACTTTCCCCGCGCCGCGTGGCCCTCCGGCTAAGCAAATATCGATACTAACCAAAACGGTACTGATCTTTGCTGATCAGCCTGTACTTGGTGAAATCATGCGTCGCGACGGGCGACTTCTATTTAGGGACGCCATCGCATGAAGACCTTTCTGCCCTCCTTCAAATTTCTGGTGATGCTTGCGACAATGCTCTTTATGGGCCTGCCTGTCGCTGCGGATACCATCCTGTCAAAGCTGCTACCCGATCTGAACGCTGCTGAGGTGGTGGAGGGTGCGGATGGCTTTGGCTCAGTCCATCCCGATATCCCCGTTGTGCAAGTTCTCAAAGGCGCAGAGCGGATCGGCTGGGCCTATATTACCTCCGATTTTGTCTCGACGACTGGTTATTCAGGTAAGCCCATTCATACGATGGTCGCGATTGATGATGCGGCACAGGTGATTGGCGTGCAGTTGGTCAAGCACTCCGAGCCAATTGTGTTGATCGGTATTCCAGACGCTAAGGTAAAGGCACTGGTTGCAGGCTATCGCGGTCTTGACCTTGTGGCGGAGGCGGAATCGGGAGGTACCGCACACCAGCTTGATATTATCTCCGGTGCGACTGTGACAATCATGGTGATTGACGACTCTATAGTGCGGGCGAGCCTGAAAGTGGCGCGTCAGTTAGGCTTGGGCGGTTTGGCGGTCGAGGAAACAGGCACAGGCCCGCAATTCGAGGTCAACCCTGATGCTGAAGCCTCAAATGACTGGATGACGCTGGAAGGGGATGGCACCTTGCGCCGCCTCTCGCTGGATGTGGGCCAGATCAACGCGGCCTTTGCTGCGATGGAGGATGAGCGTGCAGGCAAACGTGCGCTGACCGAAGCCCCCGAGACAACTTTCATCGAAATGCAGGCAGCCCTGGTTTCTCATCCTGCAATCGGACGCGCGATTTTGGGAGAGGCGGTAGCCGAAAACCTTTACACGTGGCTGGACGAGGGTGACAATGCGATCGCGGTTGTTGGTCGGGGCCTCTATTCCTTCAAAGGGTCAGGCTATGTGCGGGGGGGGATTTTTGACCGGATATTCCTGATACAGGATGACGTGTCTGTCCGTTTTCGTGACCGTATGCACAAGCGGATCAACGCCATCGCCGCAGACGGCGCGCCAGTCTTTGCTGAAGCGGACCTGTTCAAAATTCCAGCTGACAGTGGCTTTGATCCGACAAAGCCGTTCCGCATCCAGTTGTTAGTGCAGCGTGAAGTTGGCGCGATCGAGAAGGTATTTACAACCTTCGATCTCGGCTACCAATTGCCGTCGAAATACATCCGGACCGTCGCACCACCTCCAGCTGCAGAGGTTTCAGCCAGTGTCGTCGCAGTGACCTCACAATCCGAGTTCGACGCACAGCAGGCCCTGTGGAAACGAATTTGGCAGGGCAAAAAGGTAAAGATTGTCGTGCTTGGCGTCATGCTGACCATTCTTACTGGTGTATTCTTTTTCCAAAATCTCGCCGTCCGTAACGAGCGTGGCTTTTATTGGTTCCGCATCTGTTTTCTGACGGTCACGCTGGTCTATCTGGGTTGGATGTCCAACGCGCAACTCTCTGTCGTAAACTTGATGGCGCTGTTTGGCTCGCTTGTTTCTGGCTTTAGCTGGCAGGCGTTTTTGTTGGACCCACTAACGTTCATTCTGTGGTTCTCGGTAGCAGCAGCCCTGTTGTTCTGGGGGCGAGGTGCCTATTGCGGCTGGTTGTGCCCGTTTGGCGCGCTTCAGGAATTGCTGAACCAAATCGCACGTAAGTTGCATATTCCGCAGTGGACCCTGCCGTGGGGCCTGCACGAGCGTCTGTGGCCGCTGAAATATATGATCTTTCTTGGGTTGTTCGGTGTCTCGCTGACCAGCATCGAACAGGCCGAACATTTGGCCGAAGTCGAACCGTTCAAGACCGCGATTATCCTGAACTTTGTACGCGCTTGGCCATTCGTTGCCTATGTAGCCGCTTTATTAATTGCCGGACTGTTCGTCGAGCGCTTCTTCTGCCGATATCTTTGCCCGCTCGGCGCGGCCCTTGCGATCCCTGCACGGTTACGGATGTTCGACTGGCTCAAGCGGTACAAGGAATGCGGCAGTCCGTGCCAAACCTGTGCCCATCAATGTCCCGTACAGGCCATCCACCCAACCGGTGAGATTAACCCGAACGAATGCATCAACTGTCTGCATTGTCAGGTGCTCTACCAATCCGAAACAACCTGTCCCGTTGTGATCAAAAAACTCAAGCGTCGCGAGAAAGTCGGCACAGCGCCCGATGTTTCACGCGCCGATATGGGACACCCGAACCAACTGAAAATCCCAACCACATGAAAGGATACGACATGTCTGAGGATAAAAAACTACCTATCTCCCGCAGAAGCCTACTTGGGGCGACAGCAGGCGGCGCGGCTCTTGCCGGAACGTGGGGTGGCCGCGCCATGCTCGCGGGCGGCGCGGCAGGTGCAGCAACGTTGGCAACAGCCACCAGCGCACGCGCAGCGGCAGGTGCCGAAGTCGCACCAGGCCAGCT
Source organism: Sulfitobacter sp. (assembly GCA_036964385.1). Taxonomy (GTDB): domain Bacteria; phylum Pseudomonadota; class Alphaproteobacteria; order Rhodobacterales; family Rhodobacteraceae; genus Sulfitobacter. The sequence continues at coordinate 20,634 of JBALTK010000007.1, forward strand.
TGATGAATTCTACGGTTTCTGGTCCTCGGGCCAATGCGGTGAAATGCGTATTTTGGGCATCCCCTCCATGCGTGAGCTGATGCGCGTTCCGGTTTTCAACACCTGCTCCGCAACAGGCTGGGGCATCACGAACGAATCCAAAAAGATCCTGACCGAAGGCCTGCTGCCAAAAACCAAAGCATACCTGAAGGCGAATGGTCATGAGTTCCCGCCAAACGGCGATTTGCACCACCCGCACATGTCCTTCACCGAAGGTAAATATGACGGCCGCTATCTTTTCATGAACGACAAAGCCAACACCCGTGTGGCGCGTGTCCGTTGTGATGTGATGAAATGCGACAAAATCATCGAGATCCCGAACGCCAAGGCGATCCATGGTTTGCGTCCACAAAAGTGGCCCCGCACCGATTACATCTTCTGTAACGGTGAAGACGAAGTGCCGATAGTCAATGATGGCAAAATTCTGGACGAGCCAGAGAAGTATGTGAACTTCTATACTGCCGTGAATGCTGACGAGATGACAGTCGCATGGCAGGTGATGGTCACCGGCAACCTCGATAACACTGACTGCGACTATGACGGCAAGTACGCGTTCTCGACCTCGTATAACTCGGAAATGGGCATGACCTTGACTGACATGACCGAGGCTGACATGGACCACGTGGTTGTGTTCAGCATCAAGGACATCGAAGCTGGTATCGCCGCTGGTGACTTTATCGAGCTGAACGGCGTCAAAGTGTTGGACGGTCGTAAGGGCACAGACAATAAATACACCCGTTACATTCCGATCCCGAACAACCCGCACGGCTGTAACATGGCGCCGGACAAAATTCACCTGTGTATTGCAGGTAAACTGTCGCCAACGGTTTCGGTCATCGACGTTCGCAAACTGGACGCTGTCTTTAATGACGGTGCCGAGCCACGCAGTGTTGTTGTTGCAGAACCTGAACTGGGCCTTGGACCGCTTCACACCTGTTTCGACGGGACTGGCGATGCCTACACTACGCTGTTTCTGGACAGCCAAGTGGTCAAATGGAACATCGAAGACGCGATCAAGCTGTACAACGGTGAAGACGTGAACCCAATCCGCACCAAAGCGGATGTCCACTACCAGCCCGGCCACAACTCAACCGTGATGGGGGAGACGCTTGAAGCCAGTGGTAAGTACTATCTGACCATGAACAAGTTCTCAAAGGACCGGTTCCTAAATGTTGGTCCGCTTAAACCCGAAAACGAGCAATTGTTTGCGATCGACGGCGACAAGCTGACCCTGATTCACGACGGCCCGACATTTGCCGAGCCGCACGATGCAATCATGGTCGATCCGTCCAAGCTGAACCCGAAATCCGTGTGGGACCGTAACGACCCGATGTGGGCAGATGCGCGCATTCAGGCTGAAGCGGACGGCGTTGATTTGGACGACTGGCAGGACACCGTTATTCGCGACGGCAACAAGGTGCGAGTCTACATGTCCAGCAATGCGCCTAACTTCGCGCTTGAATCCTTTACCGTCCAACAAGACGATGAGGTGACAATCTATGTGACCAACCTTGATGACATCGACGATCTGACCCACGGCTTCACCTTGGGCAACCACGGTGTCGCGATGGAAGTGGGGCCACAAGCCACATCCTCGGTCACATTCATCGCGGCCCAACCGGGCGTCTATTGGTACTATTGCCAATGGTTCTGTCACGCTCTCCACATGGAGATGCGCGGCCGGATGTTCGTTGAGCGAAAGGCGAGCTAAGCCATGATCCGTGCCCTGTTTCTTATGCTGTCTTTGCTAATCGCACTGCCCCTTTGGGCAGACGAACGGCATGTGATGGCTGGGCGGGGCACGCTTGCAACGGCCATCGCCGGGGCTAACCCCGGCGATGTTCTTATTCTACAATCTGGCCTGCACAGCGGTTCTATTGTCATCGACAAACCTCTGACCCTGACCAGTGGGCATGATGCGATCATTGATGGGATGGGCCAAGGCACAGTGGTGAGTATCGACGCCTCTGATGTGACCATCAGCAACCTGACCGTGACAGGCTCCGGCCAGAACAGCCAAGAGACCGATGCAGGTATCAAGATCCTCAAGAAGGCCGATCGTGCCATTGTTGAAAATAACCACGTGCTGGGCAACTTGCATGGCATTGACGTCCACGGAGGGCGCGATGCGCAGGTCCGCGACAACACCATCGAGGGCACGCGCAATCCGCGCATGAATGATCGTGGCAACGGCATATATGTCTGGAATTCACCGGGCACAGTGGTCGAAGGGAACTCGGTCCGTTGGGGCCGTGATGGTATTTTTTCAAACGCGTCGCGCAAAGGCGTCTACCGCAATAATTTGTTCCGCGATCTGCGCTTTGCTGTGCATTACATGTACACCAACGATTCAGAGGTGTCGGGCAACGTGTCGATCGGCAACCATCTTGGCTATGCCATCATGTTCTCGAACAAGATCATCATACGGGATAATCTGAGTCTGTCTGACCGCAGCCACGGCCTGATGCTCAACTTCGCAAACAATGCTGATGTGTCTGGCAATCTGGTTCGCGGCGGCGCTGATCGCTGTACGTTCATCTATAACGCGCACAAGAACCTGATTTACGGCAACCGCTTTGAGGGGTGCAACATAGGCATTCACTTTACTGCGGGGTCAGAGCGCAATGTGCTAACTGGGAACGCCTTTATCGGAAACCGGACGCAGGTCAAATACGTAGGCACGCGCGATATCGAATGGAGCTTTGAGGGCAAGGGCAACTATTGGTCCGATCACGCCAGCTTTGATTTGGGCGGTGACGGGATTGCCGACAGCGCGTTTCACCCTAATGACATGATGGATCATATCCTGTGGTCCCAACCTGCCGCCACGTTGCTGACGGGTGCACCGATCGTACAACTTATCCGGTGGGCGCAGTCCAGCTTCCCCGCCACGTTGCCCGGTGGTGTTGTGGACTCGAGCCCGCTTATGACCGCGCCAATTATTGAAATTCCATCAAAATATCTCGCTATGGAGGCCGAAGCGGTCACACGGCGGAATGAAAGTGAACCCGATGACTTCGACGTTAACAATCTCGCATCTCACTAAGGCCTTCGGCGGGGTCAAAGCCCTGTCTGATGTGTCTTTGAATGTCGCCCCCGGCGAACGTGTTGCGTTGCTTGGCCACAATGGCGCGGGAAAATCCACCTTGATGAAGATCATTCTGGGATTGATCCCTTCGGACAGTGGCGAGATATCGGTTTGCGGCGCCGCGCCGGGAGGGACCGCCGCGCGCGCCAAAGTTGCCTACCTACCCGAAAACGCGACATTCCATTCGGCCCTTACCGGATTGGAACAGATCACGTATTATCTTCGGCTACGTGGGGAGGATACATCGGGCGCTATGGCGCTGCTCGACAAGGTTGGTTTAGGTCACGCGGCCAAGCGTCGGATCGGGACCTACTCAAAAGGGATGCGGCAGCGCGTGGGTCTTGCCCAAACCTTGATCGGGCACCCCAGTCTGTTAGTGTTGGATGAACCGACCAGCGGTCTGGATCCCGTATCCCGTCGCGACTTCTATGAACTGCTGGACGCTCTTGCCGCAGACGGCGCGGCCATTCTGCTGTCCAGCCACGCATTGACCGAGGTAGAGGCGCGCACAGACAGGCTGTTGATCCTGTCAGGCGGGAAGATGGTAGCGACCGGATCTTTGCTGGAGTTGCGGCGCGAGGCGGCATTGCCCGTCAGCATGCACATCACAGCAATCAACGGGTACGATACGGATATTCTCGCGACTTTGTCCAACGCCATACGCGTGGGCAACGAACTACGTCTCGACTGCGCTCAAGAAGACAAACTTGCCAGCCTCGCGCTCATTGCTTCCTTCAAGGGCAAGGTGGCCGACATCGACGTTATCCCGCCCAGCCTTGAGGATATCTATAGTCATTTCAGCAGGAGGGACGGCCAATGATTGCTCGCATTCTTGCCACGGCCATTTCAGAGGCACATATCGCCCGACGCAACCGCTGGGTGCTGATCGCCGTGGTGCTTATGATGGTTTTCTCCCTTGTTCTATCAGCGGTAGGGTCCACCCCCAGTGGCAGGCTTGGCGCTGACCGCTTGTCCATCACGGTGGCCTCGCTCACCTCACTTTCGGTCTATCTGGTGCCGCTGGTGGCGTTGCTGATGTCGTTCGATGCGGTCGCAGGCGAAGTCGAACGGGGGACGTTGCCTTTGTTGCTCACCTATCCTGTGGCGCGTTGGGAGATTTTGGCAGGCAAGCTGGTGGCACATACAGGCATTTTGGTCATCGCCCTCTTCGCTGGGTACGGTGCCGCTGCTGTCATTGCCGTCGTCAGTGATCCTGGTGCCGCTGCCGGCTTTGGTGCGCTGTGGCGTCTAACGTGGACATCAACCCTGTTGGGCGCCACCTTTCTTGGGATCGGCTATGCTCTGTCATCGTTGGCACGGCGTGCATCAGGCGCTGCGGGGCTGGCAATCGGACTTTGGCTTGGGTTGGTGGTGCTTTATGATCTTGCGTTATTGGCGGCGGTTGTCGCGGATGATGGTGGCACGTTCACCACACAGTTCTTTCCTGCGGCTTTGCTTGCCAATCCTGCTGACGCCTTTCGTCTGTTGAATCTCACCGCATCGCAGGCCACGGCTGCGGCATCTGGCATTGGCGCTGCTGCGGCCTCAATCGCCCTGTGGAAATCGCTTTTGTCTGTTCTGGTTTGGCCGTTGATCGCCCTCGGCCTTGCCACGTTTGCCTTCAGAAAGGTCGAGCCATGACCCGTCTACTGAGCATTATCGCGTTGGTGGCATTGGTGGCCTGTAAGGAAGAGGTAGCGCAGGATACTTCCCCCGTCCCGTTGACTGTCGAAGCCGTAGGGCATTTTTGTCAGATGAATCTTTTCGAGCATGAAGGCCCGAAGGCACAGGCACATTTGGGCGGATTGCCACAGATGCCTCTGTTTTTCAGCCAAGTGCGTGACGTGGTTGCATACGTGCGTCTTCCTGAACAAACTCATGAAGTGTTGGCCGTCTGGGTAAATGACATGGGCGCGGAGGGTGCCTCGTGGTCTGAACCGGGAGTGACCAATTGGATTTCAGCGGACGAGGCGCATTATGTTGTCGGTAGCCGCGTGGTTGGCGGGATGGGGGCACCCGAAATTATCCCGTTTTCTGATTTGACAAAAGCAGATGCATTCGCTGCCCTTAACGGTGGGCAGGTCATGCCGTTGGCAGCAATACCCGATGATGCCGTATTGACCCCCGTGGCGCTGGACGGTGACATCAATGATGCAGATTTTGAAAAACGCCTGCGCGCCCTTTCGCGCACATCAGGAGATTAAGACAATGACAAGCCGCCGCCGTTTCCTCACCATCAGCGCCGCCGCTGCCAGTTTCCCAAGCATGGGCAGCGCAGCATCTGTCTATACGTGGCAGGGTATCGCCCTTGGTGCACGCGCGACCTTGCGCCTTGCCCACAAGGACGCAAAAGCTATCAGCGAACGCGTGGCCGCAGAGATTTCGCGTCTTGAAGGTATCTTCAGTCTATACCGTCCAGGCAGCAGCTTGGCGCAATTGAACAGGGCGGGCAGGTTGGACGCGCCGCCTTTTGAGTTGCTCGAATGTCTCTCGCTTGCGGGTGCCATGCACACAGCAAGTGAGGGTCAGTTCGATCCGACTGTTCAGCCCCTGTGGGCCTGCTATGCAGAGGCTTACGCGCTGGGACAAGCGCCTAAGCCCGATGCGCTGAGCGTCACTCTTTCGCAGACAGGTTGGGCGCGGGTCCGGTTCGACGCCGTTGTCGTCGAAATGGAGCGGGACATGGCGCTTACCCTCAACGGGATCGCGCAGGGGTATATCGCGGACCGCGTGGCTGGAATGCTGCAGGCCGAAGGCCTCACGAATATCCTGATCGATACGGGTGAATTTCGAGCCTTGGGAAGCCATCCCGACGGGCGGGCGTGGCCAGTTAAGTTAGCAGCAGGGGGCGAGGTCCCTCTGGTTGCCCGTGCGCTTGCTACCTCCGCCCCCTTGGGGACCACCTTTGATACCGAAGCGCAGGTCGGGCATATTCTTGATCCGCGCACGGGCCTGCCTGCACCAGCTTTGTGGCATGAAATTTCGGTCTCGGCAGGGTCTGCTGCAGTCGCGGACGCGCTCTCGACTGCGGCTTGCCTGTGCGAGAGCAAAAATGCGATGGAACGGCTTATCGGTCATTTTGCGGATGCTCGTATTGAGGCAGCTGTTTTGCTTTGATTTAAGAGCATGCTTTGCCTTATGTGCGAGTGGAGCTTTTGAACCTGTAAATTACTTCCGGCACCGCGGCCTGCGCCGTTGCCGATATGAATGGTATGAAGGTGTATTCTTCATCAGGATTGGACCCGATGCAGCCCGACCTGAACATATGCCACGCCAAGTTGGCATGTTCTGGACAGCATCCAACTGGCTGGGCCTCTCGTAAGAGGCGATAACGCGAGCAAGTTAGCTTTCTCAGCTGCGGACACGGCAGATCGATATTTGCCAAGAGCATCAAAGTACGCTGGTTCTGGAATTTTTTTGACGCTGAATTTATCGGAGACTCGATCTCAATTTTTTGATGGGCATCTTGATTTTTTTGTCTCAAAACAACTATCACTCTCGTTCGAAATTTACTGGTCAAGACGGCCCTAATGAAGTGTCGAAGACCGCGAACAAAACGAATTCAATGGAATCTTTGCTGACACCTTCAACGGCACCCTCTCTGCGGTCGAACGCAACTGAAGTTGTTCTGATGTTCAAAGGTTCACTGTCTTAACATGTATTCCACAACTGAACCCATCTTCCAGATGGAAGAAAAAAATGGGATCCCACGAGCTTAATAGCGACGTCGTTCAGGGGGGTAGGGAGGCGGGGCGCCGTTGAGTGCAGCTCCCGTCTGCTGCGGCGCAGCACGGAACAGTCCGTGAATGGCAGCTAAGGGCCGTTCGCTCTGGGTGTCCTTGGATCGACATTAGGGACGGAGTTCCTGAAGCGGACATTGGCGAGTGAACGCAGCAATTCTGTGATCGATGTCAACTCTTCGAAGCAAGGGGCAGCCATCCCATTATATTGGTTGCAACAGCAGTAGGAGGTGTGTTCAGTACCTGTACCGCTTCGGCGCTGCAACTGTTCGATGTAGAGCCGTTGGGCCGAGGTGTCTTTCAGTCCACCACGCTGGGTCTCAGACCCGAATGGACCTTGATATCTAAATCCGAAACCTGGAGATATTAACATGAGCACTACCGGCAAGCAGCTATTCACGACGTTAGAAAGCAATGGCACGCTCACCGTAGCGATTGAGGATGTAAGCTTTCCCGATCCTACCGGCAATCAGGTCCTTGTGAAAATGGAGGCGGCACCGATCAATCCGTCAGATCTGGCCATTCTTGCCGGTGCGGCCGATCTGGAGAACGCTGAGTATTCGCCTGGGAAATATGTCGCCAAGATGCCCGAGCCGTTCAATGCGGGGTCCAAGGCGCGGCACGGGCTTAAACTTCCCGCCGGTAATGAAGGCGCGGGCACCGTGGTTGCTGCGGGTGAGGGAGATAAGGCAAAGGCGCTGATTGGGCAGCGCGTCGCCTGTGTGCCGGGCAATGCCTACAGCCAGTATTGTATCGCCGACGCCGCTATGTGCCTGCCGCTGGGCGATTATTCGGCCGAGGAGGGCGCGAGCGGTTTTGTCAATCCGATGACCGCGCTGGGGTTTGTTGAAAATGCTAAGACTGACGGGCAGAATGCGATCCTGCACACGGTAGGGGCCTCCAACCTTGGCCAGATGCTGACCCGCATCTGTAACGACGATGGCATTGGGCTGGTCAATATTGTGCGGAAGGAGGATCAGGTTGCATTGCTCAACGAGCTTGGCTCGACCCATGTTGTCAATTCGTCGGATGATGACTTCATGAAGCAGCTGCGGAGCGCCATTGACGATACTGATGCCTTCTACGGTTTCGATCCGATCGGTGGTGGCAAGTCCGTCGACAGCGTTTTCAAAGCGATGGAGCAGGTCGCGGTGACCAAGATGTCTGAGTATTCGCGCTACGGCTCCAACCAGCAAAAGCGCATGTTTATCTACGGACGTCTGGACACGGGTGCGACGGTACTTTCACCAAGCTACGGCTTTGGCTGGACGCTGTCCGGCTGGCTCCTGTTCCCTTTCCTTCAATCTGCCGGAACGGAAACCGTTGGGCGGATGCGTAAACGCGTGCTCGAGAATCTGACAACGACCTTTGCCAGCCACTACAAGAAACGGGTCGATCTCGAAGAAATGCTAACCAAGGAAGCTGTGACTGATTATCGCGCAATGAAGACGGGCGAAAAGTACCTCGTCACACCGTGGAAATAGAGTTTTCTGAATAGGCTATGTAGGGCGCACGTTTAAGGCACGGATCGTGTGACTTTCAAAGTCACACGATCCGTGCAGCTACCTCTTTGGCGATCTTCGTAATTGCACGCAGCCGTGCGGCAAACTCGGGACCGCGCCGGGCGGCTCATAGTCCCTTCGATGTGGCAGATAGACGATTTTCAGCCGATTGCGCTCGGAGAACGCCTCTATCCCGCTTAATCGCAGCAGAGTGTACCCGATGCCCTCGGCTAAGGGCGATGGGATTTGCCGGATCTGGTTTACAAAAGTCCGCACTATTATCGGATCTGCCCAGGCAAACGACTCCGAGAAGTTCGACGACAGAAGATTATAGGCATAGGCGAAATGGACCTGTGGTCTTTTCGTGCCGCCCGAGTGTTCGTGTAAGCCACCTTCCGCTCGAATGCGGCGGGACTTTTCCACACCAATGATGAATGGCGGCGACTTGGATTATAGAAGCCTTTGATGTATTCGAGACCGCCATCTCAGCCTGTCTGCGGGTGGCGCGTTTGATATCGTTGACGATCTTCTCGCCAAGGCTTTCGCGGGTTCCAGTGCTGTACAGTGCGCCAAGGTCCGCTTTGGGGAAGCTGCACTGCAGCGCTGGGTGGAACTGCCAAGGTCCGGTTAGGGCCGTTTGCGACGACATGGACGAGGGGCGAAAGCTGCCGTTCACTGCGTTTTGCACCGAGGTCTCCTTTGGGACAAAGCGGTGTTGTTCAGTTGGAGCTACGCACTACGCCTGAAACGTGTACCGCTCCTTGGCCAAAGAGATGTGACGACGCCCCGCTCCATCTCGTTGGGCGGGGCGTTGCAGTTGGTTGAGCTCGCAATCCAGTTTCAACAATTTGGCGAAAAGAGATATTATGACAGGATCATGGAGAAGTAGCCGCCAATCAATGCAAGCACAGTCGTAAGTGCATAGCTGACTGGATAGGGAACAGCAGCGACAGAGCTCTTAGATTCTTCCATGATTGCGTTCAGGCCGGGGGTACTGTTTCGACCGCCAGTCGTAGCACCATCCGAAATAATCGAGTTTAAGCCAAAGACTTTTACTCCGACCCAAAATGCGACGAGTGGGGGTATAAGTGCCCCTGCTATCCCGATCAGTGCAAGCCACATGATTGTGTCGCCGCCGAGGGCGGAAATCACCTTGGGACCCACATTGGCCGACAACACAGCGACAAAAGCATTCAGTCCAAAGTCCTGAAGGAAACTACGCGCGCCTTCATGTACAGGGCCCCCAAAGTTTGGATTCCGGCTCCGGAAATAGCTGACGCCTACACCCGCCATGATCACACCAGCAGATGTGCCGAGCGCGAAGGGGATGCCGGAAATTGTGACGGTGACGATCCCCACCAAATAGCCCACCAACATGGCAAGCGCGAGATAGAGCACCTCAGACTTCATTGTCGGCAAAATCGCGTGCCCGCCAAGTTGTTTTGCTGCCGCTTTTATTGCGGCATCCGGACCTGTCAAGCGCAGCACATCACCAAAACGTACGTCGCTGTCGGGGCCTAATGGTAACTCGTTGCCAGCTCGAAACAGGGCTTGAACTTCGACACCGCCAGTACCGTGGCTTTCCAGTTCAGCTATAGTCTTCCCAGAAATCGTATGTGAACCAATATGAACGTCTGCAACTTCCAAAGGCACATTACGGGCCAGCGGATCATCGGATTCAGAACCGATGAGTTCACCTTCTTCAAGGATTAGATCATGCACATTGCTGCGGACGGTTACAATATCGCCTGCAGCGATCAGGGGATCACTGGACAGCTCCACTACCTGGTGATCACGCACCACACGCAAAATCGGAACATGTGGAAAATCAGTAGCCAACTGCGAAATGCTGCGCCCCAAAAAGCGATCATGGGTCACGTTGAAGGCACGAAGGTCATAGGGAGACGCGCTCATCGCCAATGCGCCCGGAGCACCCGGCACTGGATGTATGGCACCGCCTGCGTACTCGGCTTCAGCCATCTTGGCGTCTGCTACAGCATCATAGCCGAAAATACGGGGCAAGTAACGGATCAATAGGATGATACCCACAGTCGACAGCACATAACTGATCGCATAAGCGGCGGCCATGTTTGCGCCGACTTCCTCAACTGTCATCCCTTCAGGCGGCACATAGGCGCCACTGGCCATCGCGCCCTGGCCGACGCCGAGGATTGCAGTGATTGTATAACTGCCTGAGATAAGTCCTGTCGCATACCCGGGGGCGAGGCCCACCAGTTTTGCCCCGAAATAGCAGATGACCCAATTCAGCGACCAGACGATCAGGCCTATCCCGACAAAGGCCAGACCGCCTTTTCGCAGACCGGAAAAGAACTGAGGGCCAACTTTCAATCCGAGTGCGTACATGAACAGCAATAGCATGAAAGAGGACAGAATTCCGGGGATAGAATAGGTGATGCCATAGGCCGCTTCAGCGATCATCGAAAGAACCACCCCCACAAGCAACGTGCCTGCGGTAGAGCCGAGAGAGATCGTCTTGAAGCTAAGGTTCCCGATCAATGTGCCAAGTGCCAACGCAAGCAGAACGTAGGCAATCGGCTGGTTGTCCAGGAGCTGAAAGAAGCCGTGAAGCCCAGCCTCAGTAACTGGTTCGATCTTGTCAAATATCTGTCCAATCACGCCTTGTGACGCTGAAGGGCCTGCAGCTTGCGCCAACGCAGGGCCGCTGACCAGTAGCAGTGGCAGGGCAGCAAGTCTCCCTGCTGCCCGCAAGAGTTTTCCCGATTTAACCATGATGGAACCCCGGTTTCGCGGTGGAATTCGGGATTGGATTTTTGGACAGGTGCTCAATTGCGCGCTTCATATCTTCCAGAAGAAGGCTGGCCAGATCACGGCTGACCCCGTGGCGTATCAAGATGCGCTGAACGACAGTTTCCTGACGGTTCGATGGCAGCGGGTAGGACGCGATCTGCCATCCGCGCATCCGTACCCGTTCTGATAAATCGTAAAGAGTGAAGCCGTGATCGGCATCTGTCAGCTTGTAAGCAACGGCAGGTAGCCCACCATGACCATCATAAACCATTTCGAATGGCCCGATCTTGGCCAGTTCTGCGCCCAACCATTGCGCTGTATCAGAGCATGCCTGCTGAATCGCAGTATATCCTTCGCGGCCCAGCCGTAGGAAATTGTAATATTGCGCAATAATCTCGCCGCCCGGACGGGAGAAGTTCAGCGCGAATGTCGGCATGTTGCCACCCAAGTAATCCACGTAGAAGATTAGATCTTCTGGCAGATCTTCTTGTGACGCCCAGATGACCCAGCCCACACCCAATGGAGCAAGTCCGTATTTGTGCCCCGAAGCATTGATTGACCGTACGCGTGGGATTTGGAAATCCCATACGAGGTCGCGCTGGATAAACGGTGCGATGAAACCGCCCGATGCCGCATCGACGTGGATCGGAATATCAAGCCCAAGATCACGCTCCATTGAATCCAACTCGCGTGCCAAGGCTTCGACCGGCTCGTAGATGCCAGTAAAGGTAACACCCAATGTAGCGACCACGCCGATGGTATTTTCATCGCAATATTTGCGAAGGTCTTCAGGTTGTAGGCCAAGCGCATCGCCTTCAAGCGGCACCTCACGGATTTCGACATCGAAGTATCGCGCGAATTTTTTCCAACATATCTGCACTGGACCCGTGACGATATTGGGTTTGCTTGTGTCCTTGCCTTCTGCCTCGCGCCGCGCACGCCATTTCCATTTGAAGGCCAAGCCACCCAGCATAGCTGCTTCGCTGGAGCCTGTGGTTGAGCAGCCAACAGTCTCCCATGATTTTTCAGCATGCCACAGGTCCGCAAGAATGTGGACGCAACGATTTTCGATCTCGGCGGTCTGTGGGTATTCGTCTTTGTCGATCATGTTCTTATCGACAGCGTCAGTCATCAACTGCTTAACTTCATCCTCAACCCATGTGGTGCAAAACGTCGCCAGATTTTGACGCGCATTACCGTCCAGCAACAGTTCATCACGCACCAAAGAATAGGCTGCATGCGGTTCTGCGCCGCTGTCCGGCATGCGGTACTTCGGGAGACTATTTTCAGAGACATCGGTTGCATAGATATCCCGTAGAGTGGATTGGTCGTTGAGATCAACTTTGTGGATAGGCATTTCAAGGGTCCTTTGATGACGTGGGGTTAGTCGGAATATCAACTTATATGTGCGTCAAATGTCGCCGTGCCGATTGCGCTACCAATGGTACTTTCTTTGACTAATACCTTCTCAGTCTAAGCTGCGTTGATACAAATCAATCGCCAAGCAAGCCGGAGCTTTTTCTTATTAGATGTTAAGCTTAAGAAGCGGCTATTGACGCCCCATTACGCTGATGGTGTTTGAATGCCTTCTTTGGGAAAGTGCCGCCGCCGCACTGGAAAGACACCGATCTTCACATCTGGCGGGGGCTGGCGACGCAAGAGATGCTCACAAGTCCGCCCTCGGAAAGAAGGACAGTTAGATAATCAACTGACTGCATCTGTTGCAACTCAACAGATGCGGTCATCCGTTTTCTGTGGCGCATGCAGGCCGCGCTGGTGCTGGAAGCAAGACCATAATCGGGCGAGCTTTCGGGTGGCGGAACCCGAGGACCGCTGGCAAGTCTGCCTTGCTGACGTCATCAATCAACGCTTGTACATGACGAGTGAGCGAGTTCTCCAGTTTATGTTCCGGTTGCTCAATTAGGGCGCATCCGTTCAGGGCCAGAAGTAGGTTGCCATCGCGAATAAAACCTTGCGTGCTGCCTTGGTATCCGAGAATGACCCGATTCACCGTTGCCTTTGTCCCCGTGATCTCATCTTCGACTTTAACGAGCAGGGTTGGTGCTTCCAGTCCGGAAAGAATAGCAGTGAAGACCTGTTGCGCCGAAGCATGATCCAGCAGCTTATCCATGAGAACATGGCCTACACCCATCATTCTACTCATCGCGCCCTGAGGGGGAAGCGTGCGATCGAATTGCAGGCCATCATATCGAGGTTTAAGTTCAAGATCATTGCGCATGATTTCTGGAGTGGCGACCGAGAGGCCGGCATCTGACCGAGTCACGCGGCGCCCATGCTTTTGCATTGCTACGCGGAAGAACGGTTCGAGCTGTGGCAGATCGAGCTTCGGGATATCTCCAGCCACTGTCGAGAAATCGTACTTCGCTACGCCACCAAGTAGTTGGCGTGCAGTTGCGAGCGCGTCCTCCCCACCGAAACGTGTGTTCTTGACGTCCCACCAATTCTTGAGGGTATCTGTTCGCACTCGCGGCGGTGGTTGTTTGGCGGTGCAGCATATTTCACCAAAGCCGCCGTTCAAACGGGGCAGCCGCGCCAGATCTCATACTGACCTTTCGCCGCACGATACAGGAACTTACATGTCGCCGGACGAAGCCGACATTCAACTCAGCACCCTTCTATATCTAAGAGCCGATTATAGCATTGTTCGCATATTATGGTCTGGGGTTTTGTCGAGAATATAGGAAAGCGCCCTGCCATTTCAGACAGGGCGCCTAATTGTCTGCGAAGCGTTATTACTATTTTTTACCTTTTAGAAGACTGACATCCGTGATCGTAATGCCTTTTGTCTTTTCCACAGCAAAGAAGACCGTTTGGCCCGTTGAAATTGTCAACTCTTTGGGTTCAACTTTGGTGCCAATGATATGAACTAAAATGCCTTCGCTCATCCTTTTCATGGCTCTGTCTGCACCGTCTTTTTTATCACCCGGTTCGCTGACAACTGTGATCACACCGCCAACGCCAGTTCCGTTGGCGTCCGCCCATTCATAGCGACCAGGTAGGCCAAATGCATGGGTGAATACCGCCTGATCAACTAGAGATGTGGAGGAAAATTTCTGTTTTCCAATTTCGCCACGTACCGAAAATCCAGGCTGGGCACGATCTGCTGCGTGAAAGATCAACATATCACCTTGGGCTGCATTCAGTTTTTCCGCCTCAAGATGAAACTCGTTGCCCTTAAATCGCAATGGTACGATATGCTGCTTTACCTCAACCCCATCTTGTTCCAGTACCGCTGTGGGTTGAGATCTTATCTTGGCGGTAAGGGTGCGCTTACCCTCTTTTATTGGTAAAAAACCTTCGGCAGTTTTGCCGCCCGCTATTTTCAATTCGCCTTTATCGATGATTTTTTGCATATAGCAGTTCCCACTGCCCATATTTCTGCTGTCTAATGCTTGCATAATAGTTTTCCTTTCTACTGCCAGCGTTACGCAGGCGAAATGTCTGCGGTTAAGACCAATTCGTCTTCGTCACTGCTTTCGACAGCAGCACCAAGACTATCGATACGAATTGCAACTTGGGGGTCTGTTAGGCCATTGGCGGGCAGTATTTCTTGGACGCGAGGTTGTTTGTAAATTTCAAACGCCAACCCTGATAAGAACAATGATAAAATTGGCCCGAGCAACCCAGTTAATGCGGCAACTGTGAATATTGCACCAATGGCCACTGTGGCCAACGCTAGGAATGGACCAATAAAGGGCACTGCTAATAATGCTAAGGCAGTTGCAGACACTAACCCTGCAATCAACACAGTTGTAAATGCGTCGAGTGACAGGTTTGGAATATTCACGATTTCAATTTCAACCTTCCAATCGGAACCGTCAATTGAGGTTAATGCACGGAAATCAGACGTAAAATTCAGATTACCAGAATGTGAAACTGTCGGCAGATTAATAGTTGGCCAATCGATGCAAATCTCTGGTGTGCAAACCCTACCAACAAACGGAATTCGGATGCAGATCCGTGGCAGACAAAAATCAGGTAGGAAGTCATTTAGGTCAATACTGATGCCTACACTTGCGGAAAAATTCACCTGCATATTGCTGAGTCGAACAATGTCTGGTTCACGTAAACTAACCCCCCCTGGGATGAAAGAAACACCAGCCGTCCAATTCGCGTTCAATGGGCCAAGTGAGTCCGTGCCAGACGAGGATAGTGCGCCAAAGGTATTTACGGCAGCAGTGACAAGGTCGGTTGCGGTGTTTTCATCCGCAGCTACAAGAATGTCGCTCATGTTAAATCTCCTTTCTATGGATCAAATGATGAAATTGGCGCGTGCACGAAGTGTGTCGTTCGCGATAGTCGGAGCGCCAACGGGATTGAGCGTACCAATCTGGATGAAGATAGCTTCGTAAGGGACCAGAAGATCAGACAACGCTTCGTTAAGAACCATGCCAATGATGCATTCCATGATGCTTTCAAGGCTGTCTGGAGAAATGTCTTTGATTTCAACGTTATCGATGACAAATCGTAGAAAATCACCCGTACGCTCAATGTGTCCTTGTGAACAAATGCCAAGTTCAGTGGTAATTGTTTGTCCACCCGGAACCTTGCCGGTGTCGTCACGGCGTTCTTTTCGACAAAGCAACGTAATTTTGCCTTTGATTTCCAAGGAAAATTGATTTTGATTAGGTGGCAATGCAAACCCAAATGTGTCTGGGTGTAAATCCAGACGCGGGATTTCCAATTCAATTAAAAAATGTATACCAGCCCCGATGTCAATCGCATCAATACGCGTTGCATTGACTGTCGTAGAGGGCACAAAAAAGGATGAGCCGACATTTAAATATCGGGGTCTGGATGTAAAATACGCACGTACTACATCGTTTATCCCGTCCTGATGTACAGCTGCAAATAAACCTTCGCTACCAGTTAAGCTCATAATAAAACTCCTGCTATGGTTAAGTAATAACTCAACCTATGCGAGAATCTCTTATTTGTATACATCGAGTCCTTGAGAACCCACATTTGTTGACTTGACGATTGTCGTGGGAAGGATTCAACTCTCTACATGATCCATCCTGGTTTTCTTTCCTCTTCAGACCGCATGGAGCTTGAAGCATGCGTGCGCCGTCAGCGCGAAGACCACGGCATTGCGCGCCTGGCAAATGCGATCCCGCTGCTCGACGAAGGCAAATCCTGCCAAGAGATTGCAGACTTCTTGTATTTGGACGGCAACACCATCCGTGGGTGGCATAAGACCCACGTGCGTGACTGCCAGGATGCGCTTGGCTTTGATGGCTGGAAGGGTGGCCAGTCTCGTATGACACTGGCACAGGAAGCTAGGTTCTGCACTTGGCTGGAAGGTCGCTTCTGCCGCTCAACGGTTGAGATCAGATCTCAC
>JBALTK010000008.1:0-36815 GCA_036964385.1 Sulfitobacter sp.
CCGGGACCAGAAAACCCAGGCTTATGATCAGGGCACAAAATACGGCCGCCGCAATGGCATCTGCACCGCGAAGTTGAGACCGTTCGGCCCGGCTACGTGTTGAGGTGTTATGAAATTGCATGCGACGCCGCCTCACCCGAAAACCTTGCTGCGCGGTTTCTGACGGGTCCTACGCCCCTTCACCCGCAGAATGGCACCGCGGTTGCGGCCCTCTATCTTGGGGCACTTCCTACCACAGCAGGCCCTGTCGATCCCGCGGACCTAGAGTTTGCCGATCTGCTGGACGTGAATTTGACTATCCCGTCACTGCTCCCCCTCGTGCCTGCCATAAAGATCGACGGCGTGACCATCCAAGTGCGTTCACATGTAGCAGTTGGCACATCCCAGACCGAGACGATCAGCTTTTCCCATGCCGATATCGCACAAGGCGCCACAGTACGGACATTCGGCTCGGGGGACCTGTTGTCTTCGGCGACGGCAAGTCTGCTGTCACCCGAAAACACTGAACTGCGCCTAAAGCCTGATCAGGACGGGCTTGTCTCCACATTGGCAGCTCCCTTGTTGGCAACACTGTTGGCCGCCCTCCCCGATATGATCTTGGCCAACCTCACCGCTCCAGTGGACAGCGTGTTGGACGCTACATTGGCAGGGATAGGCTTAGATCTCGGCGCGGGGGAACTGGAGCTGACGGAGCATTACTGCGAGGTCATCCAACTGGTGCAATAAAAAACATTACCCGTCCTATTTTCACGAGCAGGTAGCGCCAAACTTACAGGAGATATTACGAAATCGAAATTAGGCGTTTGCCATCTCACATTCGGGATTTCTGGGTGTAGACTTTTGCCGCCCCGCCAAAGGCAAAGCGTTGCGCGTTACTTTCTGGGCGGGCTCTTCATCGTGATCATTTGCCATCGTACAAACTTCATCGGTGACAAAACCAATCAACTGATACCGCGACGCCAATCCGGATTTATTATAGATACGACCCAACTGGGTTTTGACTGTCGCAATCGCGCAGCCTCGCATCTCGGCAATCTCGGCATTCGAGAAGCCTTTTACCACAAAAATGGCGACGTCCGCTTCCGCTTGGGACAGTCCCCAATCAGGAGCGTAGCGCAAAATCACAGTCTCCTTTGCCACAGGTTCACCTACACCGGGTGCGAGCTTTTCTTTACGTTGCTGCTTCAATGACGCACGCAAAAGCGTGAAGCTCACGTATGCGACCGTGGCTGTAACGGAAAAGAAGAGCGCGAAAATACCTGAAACTATAGCGGGTTTTGATGTTGCCTGCGGCATCAAGAAATAGATAAACATTGACGTTTTAAGGCCTGCGATCCCAGCGACTACCAAAATGCCTGAAACCCAAATCCGTGACATGGAAATATCCTTTTTTACTGCAACACCAATGTTGCAATCCTTACCGAGTAATGTGGCCTAAATTGGACCCACGGTGGCAATTGGTCATTTAGTCCCGCACTTGCTTATTCTTAGCAACGCATACGGGAAATTTCGTAAGTTAACATTTTGGCACAACAGGTTATCAATTTCCAGCATGCCTACGATATTCCGTTACGTCTCCATCCGACCAGCAGGGGGCCAAGGTATAGATGCTCCGAAACCTCACGCTCGCATCAATACAACCACCGCATGAATCCAGCGACAATAGTTCCAATTAGAACGCGCTATTGTAGTCCAAACGAAAGATCTTCGCGCAAGGTACATGAAGCATCTGTGATGGAGACATTGCCAAAGAACTCAATGACACTTGCGCAATGCAAATTGACGACGAACAGGTCAGTCAAGTTCCTTATGGAACTCAAAGAAGGCGGGATGCGGATAACGTCGCTTGTCAGTAGACACGCCCGCCACCATGGGCTGATGGCATTAGTAATTGTGGCGGGCTCCGCTTGTTGACGACAGCACCGTCGTCTTTCAATTACGAGACCCAGACCTATTCCCGCTCGTCAACTCGCTCACCGATTCAGCTATGGCCTTACGGTCAATGCGGAAGTGACGGTAGAGATCGTTGATCGAGCCTGTCTGGCCGAAGTGCTCAACCCCGTGGGGGATTGTTTTGTGTCCCGAAACGGAACCAAGCCAAGACAACGTTGCGGGGTGCCCGTCAATCACGGTCACCATTGTACATGCATTGGGCAGCGCATCGAGCAGCGTTTCAACATGACTTTTTGCGTGTGGATTACCGCGCGCGCGTTCGCGTTGCGCCGCCGTCCAGCCCGCATTCAGGCGGTCCGCAGACGTAACGGCCAATACGCCTACATCCCGTCTTGTTTCGCCAATCATGCCAGCAGCCGCAATGGCTTCGGGGGCCACCGCCCCTTGATACGCAATGACCACTTCACAATTCGGGCCGGGCTTGCGCAGCCAATAGGCCCCATCAATAGCCCCCTGCCTAAAGTCCTCGTCGGCACGTTTACCCGGTTGTTCGATTGGGTTTGTTGTGAGCCTGAGATAAACAGAGCCGCCTGTTTCATCGCGGAGCCATGTCCGCTCATCAGGGTCGCCATTACCGTCCCGCTGCAAATAGTCGAACGCCCATTCCATAATCACCGCCAACTCATCCACGAAAGCAGGTTCAAAGGCCGCTAACCCGTCTTGCGACATCCCGATCAACGGCGATGCTATGGACTGATGCGCACCGCCTTCGGGGGCAAGCGTTACACCAGACGGAGTGCCGACCAACATAAAGCGGGCATCTTGGTAACAGGCATAATTCAAAGCATCGAGGCCACGAGAGACAAAAGGGTCATAGACCGTTCCGATGGGGATCAGGCGCTTGCCAAACACAGAATGCGACAGGCCCGCCGCCCCAAGCAGCAGCATCAGGTTCATCTCGGCAATGCCCAACTCGATATGCTGACCCTCGGGGGCGAATTCCCATTTCGCGGTTGACGGGATTTTGTGATCCTTAAAGGTGTCCGCTCTGGCAGTCCGCGCAAACAGCTTGCGCCGGTTGACCCAAGGGCCAAGGTTTGTCGTTCCTGTCACATCTGGTGATGTTGTGACGATCCTGTCGGCCAAAGCACTATCGCCCTTGGACAAATCATCGAGAATTTTACCAAAGCCCATTTGGGTCGAGATTTCACGATCACTTGCGATATCGATCTTTGGCACGTCGAGATGGTCATCCGTAAAGCGACGCGGTCCTTTTGCAAAAAACGGTACCGTCGCGAGATAATTCTGGAACGCCGACGGGTCTTCCACGCTGGCCATGGGCTCCCACTCGGCTCCTTCGGGCACTCCCATATGCAGCTGCCAATCCACCATCTGCGCCTTTGTCATCAGGCCGCCATGGTTGTCTTTGTGGCCCGCGATCGGCGTACCCCACCCTTTGATCGTATAGGCGAGGAAGCAAACGGGGCGGTCGTGGTCAATCGCGGCAAAAGTATCGGCCATTGTTGCAACGCAATTGCCGCCAAGGTTTTCCATCAAAGCCGCGAGCTCAACATCGCTGCGGGCGTTTAACAGCTCTGTCACGTCGCCTTGATCGCCAAGATCATCCATCAGGTGTTTGCGCCAAACGGTTCCGCCCATGTAGGTCAAGGCAGCATAAAGCTGGTTGGGACACCCGTCGATCCAATCTTTGAGCTTGTCTCCCCCGGGTTCCGAAAATGCGGCGCGCTGCAGATGACCGTATTTGATCCGTACGACATCCCACCCGAAGGCATCAAAGACCTTCTCAGCCCGTTCAAACAGCCCCTCACGGACAATGCCGTCTAGGGACTGGCGGTTATAATCAATCACCCACCATGTATTGCGCAGGTCGTTTTTCCAGCCTTCTTGCAAACATTCATAGATGTTGCCCTCGTCCAGTTCCGCATCGCCCATCAACGCGATCATGCGCCCGAGCGGCAACTCTTTGCCCCATGATTTGGCCTGTACATAATCCTGTATCATCGATGCGAAGGAGGTCATCGCTACTCCAAGGCCGACCGATCCCGTAGAAAAGTCCACGTCATCCACGTCTTTGGTCCGCGAAGGATAACTTTGTACGCCGCCAAAGCCGCGAAAATTCTCCATCTTTTCACGCGGCAGGTTGCCCATCAAATACTGCATCGCGTGGAAAATCGGCGACGCGTGCGGTTTAACCGCAACCCGATCCTCGGGCTTTAGCACCGAAAAATAGAGCGCTGTCATCATTGACACCATCGAGGCAGACGACGCCTGATGCCCGCCCACTTTGATACCGTCCGCTTTGGGGCGGATGTGGTTCGCGTTGTGGATCATCCAGTGAGACAGCCATAGCAGCCGTTGTTCCACGGTTTTGAGATTAGTCATGGGAGCCTCTTGGACAGTATTACGCAATAGACCAACTATAGCGGCCTTCAGAAAAAAATTCCTGCAATTTCACTAGAAAGTCCAGCCGATACGGCGGTAAAGCTCGCCTATGCCATCATAAGTAGAGTATTCCTTCAACATAGATCAGATTGACAAACGAATCGTTCGCCGCCTCGCCATTGATGGCAGAGTGAGTATGAACGACCTTGGCGATGCCATCGGCCTGAGCGCTACGCCAACAGCGCGACGCGTAAAGGCCCTAGAAGCGGCAGGGGTTATTACCGGCTACAACGCCCGCTTTGACGAAGCTGCTCTGGGGTTTGATGTAACTGTTTTTGTGTCGGTCCAGCTTGACAGACAAATTGACAAAGCGCTCGCCTCGTTCGAGGCAGAGATTTTTGCCTTTGAAGAGGTTGTCGACTGTTGGTTGATGACCGGAAACCGCGACTACCTGATGCGGATTGTCACGTCGGATCTAAAAGATTTCGAGCGCTTCCTAACGGAACGCCTCACCCGCGTAACAGGCGTCTCGTCGATTGAATCGTCAATCCCATTGCGGCGCGTTAAGGGTAAACCTTACAGAACTCCGTAAAAGCAATCCGCACGCACTCATGCAACAACCTGAGAAGTCAGAATACATTTGAACTGCGGCGGTCCTTACAAAACTAGACTACAGGACTTCACGATGCGCCGTAAAATCCCGTTCTAAGGGGTAGCAAAGAAAAGGTTGGACAGAAACCGCCGGATTTGATGGCTGGGTAAGCTTCAAACGACACTGAGCGCAGTCAAAACTCGCCTCATAGTTCAGGCCACAAAACGCGTGCCATAATTCAACAGCAAAACCCCATATAGCCCAAACCACTCCGGAGCCATTTGGAGGCTCCCACACAAGCCTCTAAGCCGCCAAAGCGAGAGAATATTTAGGAAAATGGTAGAGTTGCAATCTGACAGCAGACCCAGAAATTATTATTTAATCACATTAATTCATTGCTTTAATCTGCATTTAAATTCCTGACTGTGCAGCAGAAACTGCCACTCAACTTCGGTTAAGACAGCAAATTTTGAAGCCTAGATCAGAACCGATCGTCGGTTCCCAAAAGATGCTACCCCGGTTGACCAGTACCTTTCGGATCCACTTCTCCTTACGGCCACGTTGTAGACATCCGAACAGGCCGGACCTGATAGTACAGGGAATGCGTGAGACAAAAATCATGCTGTATTATATCATTGCGACAGTGGGTCTCTGCGAAAAACCGTACGGGTAAATTGTCTCGACTTATGATGGCGCCGCTTCAGATGGGAACTTTGACATAGCCATGATGCTCAGCACACTGATTATCGAGGGTGAGAGGCTCCATGTGAAACATGGGATAGGCATTGGGTGTAGCGCAAGTAACATTTCAATTTAACGCCTGTAGCGCGCTTAGGGCAAAGCGGCATTATGATCTGGCAGGGCCATCAAGAGACGTCGACGTAGATCCGCGACGTGTTGCGGAAGAACGGCTCCTGCAGCGCCTGGCACAACGCCGTCAGGTCGCCAACCCGACCCAAGAAGAATAAACTCATAACTTTGATGGGAAAACGGTGCGTAGCGGAAGGAGAAATCAGCAAAGGATGGCGGTCGTAAATCCCACATGGAAAGCAAATTCTGTAAGCGGGGTGATGCGCTCTCCGGTGCGCTGGCCTTTCGCCAAAATGCTGAGTCCCTTCGATTTGAAATCTGATAATGCAGCGAGAGGAAGTCTGCGAGATCGTCATACATCTCCGCCATCACGTTATTGAAGCGTTGGGCAAGCGGGGCCATGCGTGCGGCTTCGGCGTGCGGCGGAAACATTTCGACCAACAGGCGGGACGCAAAATCGGCAAGAAAAAGCCCCGTTGATTCAAGGGGCTCTAGGAAACCGCCTGACAGCCCGATGGCGACCACGTTCCCTTGCCACTGTGCGGCACGATGTCCGCTTTTGAAACCGATGTGGCGGGCCTCATGGTCTTGGGCGGCCACACCTTCATCGCGCCGCAGCGTGGCCTCGGCCTCTTCTGCAGAGCAATGCTGCGATGAATAGACATACCCGCGCCCACGGCGATTGCGCAAACCGATGTCCCACGCCCAACCGGCCGGCAGCGCCTTTGCGCTTGTGAAGTTTGCCGGTGGCGGGCTTGCCTTTGTAGACGGTACGCGAAGTGTGACAGCAGCATCGCACAACAGCCTACCTGCATAGCTCACCCAATCGGGTGCTTCGAACAACAGGCTGCGTTGGCCCGTGCAATCAATATAAAGATCGGCTGTCAGGACCTCGTCCCCGGTGCGCAGCCCTGTCACGTTGCCATGTTCATCGCGCATCACTTTGTCGACGTGAGCGGCACGCCTGACCACCCCCTGCGGGATCAGGTGATCTGCCATAAACTCTGCAAATGCGTCCGCATCCAAGTGATAGGCATAGGGAACTGCGCCCTCAAAGTCCGGATCTGTCAGGTGGCGCGGTGCCTTATTCGCCGAGATCAGCGTCGGTTGCGCCGAGACCGCCTCAGCAAAGGGCATCCTTCCATCAGATGCGAGCCATTCCGAAACAACAGTGCGCATCTCCGGACCCTGAATACGGTGAAATGGATGCAGATATGAGCTCCCCTCACCAGACCAATCCTCGAACCGAATGCCATGTTTAAAGGTCGCGTTGCACGCACGCATGAACGCGGGCTCGGAGACGCCAAAGCTTTTGAGCATGCTGCGAAAGGTTGGAATTGTCGCTTCGCCAACACCGATGGGGGGCGTTTGAGGCGAGGCGAGAACGGTGATGTTGACAGGGCCGCGGCCCTTACCGTTCAGGCGGCTTTGGAGTGTTGCGGCGGCGATCCAACCTGCTGAACCGCCGCCGACGACAATGATACGCACCAAGGTAGCCTTAGGCGTCAGCCTTGGCTTTCTTGCCCGGCTTACCTTTGGCCTCAGTTTCGGGCGCAGCAGCACCCGCAGCAAGCCTACGCGCCATCGGCGTCAGGTTGTTGAGCGACTGAAGGTGAACATAGCAAAGCTCCAGCTCGTCGGTCGATGCCATCTGCGCAAGCGTCTCGGGCGGCAGCGCCTTCAGCTTGGCGCGGTTGATCGTATAAAAGCCACCGAGCTGCGAGGACCCGCCATCCGGCAAGTTGAATTGTGCCTGACCAGCATCCAACAAATCATGCTCTTTCAGACGGTTACAGAAAATTTGTGTCCGCTCGAACAATGCTTGATATTCACGCGCAAAGGTCAGCATAGACTCGAGATATTGCGTGCGGTTGCCGTCAGCATCGAACAGGCGCTCGCCCTTGCCATCCTTGTTGAAGCCGTCAAACTCCTCGTCCATGCAAAGCGTGAAGGTCTTGCCGTCTTCTGAGCGTGAAAACACAAAGGGATAACGGCGCAGGAAGGCAGGAATGTAGCCGCCGGTCCAGCTGCCGTCTGCTGCAACATTGCCATTGGCATTGTCGTGCATGCCAAGAATTACACTTGGAAAAACCGTGTTCTCATCGCCAGCGAAAACAATGGCATGGTCAGTTGCCGCTGCGATAAACTCAGCCGCAAGAAGCGGAACAGAGTTCACTTCGCGCGCAAATCCGAAGTCACCGCCAGTGCGAACTGACCAGTCCTTGTGCCGCTCCGACGAGATTGGCACCGCACGTTCATAAATCATCAACTGTCGCGACATCTAATATTTCCTTACCTAAAAATCTGTTCGAAGTAATCTTCTCTTACAAGCAAAAGCCTATACTACTGGGCCTATCGCTCCTAGCAGTTATTCGACTTGTTTAGAGCGGAGAGAGTAAATCTTCCTCCCAGCCAAAGCGATCGATGTAGGCGTTGTTCAGGCCCAGACATTCCGTTGATCCACAGCTTTCACGGTGACGGCAGTTGTTGAATCCGTTGCGATCAAATTCGGTCCAAAAGGCGGGATCGATCACCAGCATCGGTTGCGCATTCACCAGCGCATCCCCCAGATCAGCCAACAGGCATTCGGGGAAATTCTTCACTTCGACAAACCGGTCCAGCGCACGGGCAGCAAGAATGGCGTCGCGCAGATAGGGCAAAACATCGGCGTGAGAAGCGCAAAGCTGCTTCTCGTCGCTCTCGGCCATGGGCCAAAAGTTCCAGAACTCCATTTGAACCAATTTTTTAAGATGGGACAGGGCCGAAACCATTTGCGGCAACTCACGGTAGCTCAGTGCAGTTACGACCGAATTGGTCAACAAACGCACGTCATCTTTGGTATCTAGATAGGATAACCCTTCCATCATCTTGTCCCACGCGCGCGGCACTTGGGTGATGGCGTCATGGCTGTCGCGGTTGCCTCCAGCGACGGAGACGAAGAACTCATTCACGCCCGCGTCCAGCAATCTGTCTGCGTATTTGGGGCGCGACAGATGTACGCCGTGGGTCTGGATGCGTACACGCTTGAACCCTGCCTCACGCGCCCGCGTCGCCAGATTGGGCAGATCGCGGTTCAACGTGATTTCCGATCCCGTCAGCACCAACCCTTCCCAAAGGCCTTCATTCTTTTGCTGGTCCAGAACATGTTGAAACAGCCCGTCTGGCGTAGGCTGAAGGCGGTCCATTGTCCCCTCAATCATGCAATGCACACACTTAAGATTGCAGCGGAACTCCATCGTGAGGGAAACGTATTTGTCATGATCGCGCAGCGATATCCGCGGACGGGTGTGCGCGATCTGCGGCGGCGTCGTGACCCCTGCCCGCACACCGGCAACATCCACGGCCTGCCTTGCCTTCAGGGCACGGTCGACCGGTGGCTTGTCAGAGAAGCCCATAATAGCTGCCTTTCACATAGCGCAGGCCCCCAGCGGGGTCGGCGATCCAATCATAGCCTACATCAAAAAGAAGATGCGCGAAACGATGTTGGTTTTCTTGCAAGAACTGCTGCAGCGGATCAGGGAAGTCCAAGACGTCCAGAAAATGGACCACCTCGCCCACCGGAATGCGGGAAAAATAGAGTGCGTCGTTGTGCCGTTTGTTGGCCACCACAATCGTCTGGGCGCTCATCTGCGGCCATAAGACATCAGACATCTGCAAATCAGGGCCAGCGATATGCGCGGTCGAGGCAATCTTAGCGCGAATATCTTCGGCATGGTCTTTTGCGTTGAAAAAGAAATAGAAGTTGCGCAGCTCCGTGCCCTGTTCCGTCACACCGTAGCAGATTCCCGACGACACGGCGCTGCCAGGGTTGCCGACATAGATGTCGATCTGATCGATTGAGGCGCCTTCGTTCACATGTTGCGGCGTCAGTTCAACCGAGTACATGAAATAGGGCGTCTGATCGGCATCCACCGGGACCGTGACCGGCACAATCCCCTGCGTCGTACGGGCAAGCGCGCGCGTATCAAACCGCCGGTCCAAGCGCGCATAGTCGTAAAAGTAGAACTCCCAGCTGAGCTGGCCTCCTGCGTATTTGATCCCCCAGACCGTTTTGAACGGCCCATTGGCCGCCTGTACCGCATCACAGAAAGCGATCATTCGGTCGCTCACCCCCGCCACCTCGAAGGAGTGGTAGAGCAACGCCGACGACTGCCAGCTTTCGCCATTAGACAAGGCGGGCGGGTCATAGGGCCACAGACAATAGTCCAACGCAGGATCAGACCGCCGTGCAGGCTTGATCCGGTTGGCAAGGGTCCAACTGCGGCCCGTCATGGCGCGCTCGTCAGTCGGTGGGCACCGTGGTACAGCGTGCCAAAGGCCATGCCGTCGCGCGTGGTGCCTGCAGCGACATGGCCCAGCTTATCGCTGGCATGGGAGCGCAAATATGTCTGCGTGGCATCCCCACCGCCCAAAAACGCGTACAGCAGATCGTGATGCGCCCCAATCGTCTGCCCACTCTCGGACAGGTTGATATCAAGCGAACGGCGTGGGCTGCCGGGCTCCACGACCTCGAGAAAGCGCAGCGCCGTGTGATCGCGCGTCAGATCAGCCAACCGCAACATCGCGTCTCGGACATCGCCTTCAGGGACCAGCGCACGCAGTAAGTCATCCTGCGCGTTGGCTCCCAATGCATCGCGGTCCAGATACAAAGTTTTGGCAAAGGCTCCATCGCTGCGCCATTTTATCGCAATAAAAACCAAGTCCTGCTGCGGCCTGCTGGCGGGATCGAACTCGAGATAGCATTTGATCAAGGCCCCGTGTGGATCAGGCTCATAACCGAAATGCACAGAGCGCGATGCCGATTGTACCGCGTCCAGCCCCGCCAACCCTTCGGGCGGAATATCCAGATTAATCAGTATCTGCCGCAACTTGCCCTTTGGTCCAGGCCCCAGTGCGGCACGCGGAAAGCTGACAAGGTAGCGCCCGTCCACCAGTATGCCGCCCGCGACTTTGACTGAGGGCTCACACAAGACAGGGTATTCAACCTGCTCAAGCGCTGCACGTAGACGAGCATCCAGTTCGCAATGCGGTATTACGTTTCTCATTCCAATTGCCCCGAAACCGCAAGAAGGTTGCCAAGCGAGCGATCCGCCTCCAACAGATCAAGGCGCATGCGGGCATGTAATTTTTCGATCTTGCGCTGGCGAAGCCGGAAAAATGAGCCTGCCAGTCGCGAGTTCATCGGCCTAATGAACCGCGCCATGCGTCTGGAAAAGCGCGCCGAATTCGAGCGCATCAACTCGTCCCCAAGGGACAAAAACACCTCAACCTGCCCCGGATCGCCCTGCCGTCCACAACGCCCCTCGAGCTGACGGTCAACTCTGCGGCTGTCGTGCCGCTCACTTAGGATCACGTGCAACCCGCCGAGGTCCGCCATCCCTGCACCCAACTTTATGTCCGTTCCGCGTCCCGCCATGTTAGTTGCGACTGTCACTGCGCCTGCTTGGCCTGCGCGGGTGATAAGGGCGGCCTCATCCGCGTCCTGACGGGCATTCAAGACGTCATGCATCACGCCGCGCTGCGCCAATGCAGCACTTGCAGCCTCTGACGCCGCGACAGAACGGGTACCGATTAAGACAGGCACACCCGTTTTAATGAGCGCATGGGTACGTGCCGCGATGGCGTCCCATTTCGCTTCTTCTGTTTTCAAAACGCGGTCGCGCGAGAAGCGTCGGATGTCCGGTTTGTTGGTTGGAATGCGCGCAACTTTAAGCCCGTAAACTGAGTAGAGTTCCCACGCAGCATCGCGCGCCGTACCCGTCATGCCCGCGACCTTTCCATAGCGGCGAAAGAACCGCTGATAGGTGATCCGCGACAGGGTCTCGCGAAGGTCTGACAGCTCCAGCCCCTCTTTTAGCTCGATCATCTGATGTAGCCCTTCGGACCAACTACGGTCCTCCTGAACGCGGCCTGTATTCTCATCCACGATCTGCACGGCATCGTCTTTGATGATGTAATCGACATCACGGTGAAACAGGTGCACAGCCGTCAGCGCTTGTACCACGGCCTGCTCGCGAATGACTGGCACACCAAAAGCGCCGTCGCTGTCAGCGGCCATCTCATCAAGTTTTTCCAACCCGCGTTTTGACACGACCACACGGCGCTCGCTGGCTAGAACCTTATAATCCGGCCCCTCTTGCAACTGCTCAGCAGCGACCATGGCGCTTTGAAACATCTCGATATCATGCCCCTGCCCTTGTGACACTGCGCCCGATATCACCAGCGGTGTACGAGCCTCATCTACCAGAACGCTATCGGCCTCGTCGATCAGGGCAAAATGTAGACCATTCATCCGCAACGCGCCGCCAATCTGCTTGCCGGTAATCCGCTCTACCTTGCGGTGCAGGTTTCCCGGCTGGCGGCGCAGCACCATTCTGTCACGCAAGTAGTCAAAGGCGATTTCCTTGTTCGCACCGTGCACAACCGCGCGTTTGTAAATCTGTTGGCGTTCCGCCTCCGATTGCCCCTCAAGGATCACACCCACGTCCAAACCCAGAAACGCATAGACGGGCTGCATCAGCTCCGCGTCGCGCTCGGCCAGATAGTCATTGACGGTAATCACATGTACCGGCACGCCACCCAGCGCCATCGTGGCAACGGCCAGCGTGGCGCATAGCGTCTTACCCTCACCTGTGCGCATCTCTGCTATCTGGCCCTGCATCATCGCATAGGCCCCCATGATCTGTACGTCGTAATGGCGCATGCCCAGCGTTCGGTGCGCAACCTCACGCACCAGTGCAAAGGATTGCCCCAGCAAAGCCACCTTTGGCGTGCCAGACAACAACGCCTGCCGCAGCTGGGCGCGCAAGGACTGGGCATGCGCCTTGAGGCCTGCATCATCAAGCGCTTCAAAAGCGTCCGCATGCCTACGCACGGCGCGCAAAATGGGCTTCAACCGTCTGCTGCGCCCCGCAGACCCGCGTGAGATCACAGCACCCAAAAGCTTGCGGCTGATCCGGTCCAACGCTTCGTCTTTGACATCCGGCCGCTCGTCATAAGCGATGACTTCGGGCAGGTGTAACCCGTGCCCTTGGGGGAACATTGCCTGATCAGACATTGAACCGCGCCAAGAAAAGCTGCCGCAGGCTGCGCCCGATCCGAAAGCCCAGCGGCGTGTCGCCATGATCAAAGCGCACAATTGCGCGCTCGCCTACCATCGCAGGCCCGACAGGCACGGTCGGGCTGACGTCAAAGACAAAAAGGCTTTGTAGGCTGCGCTGACCAGTTGGATCGGAGGGATCGCTGGCAAAAGCCCCGCCCGCTTCCGAAGATAGCGCGGGCGACGGCAGGATCGGGCGGCTTTCGGGCGCGGCACCGACGATCTGCGCAGGCAGTACTGTCGCCAGTGCACGTTGCATCCGAACCTCGACCCCGATGCTGTCGCGCACCAGTTCAGCCATATCTTGCGGCACAGCAACCCGCAGGCGCATCCCCTCGTCTTTCATCAGATAGCCCAGCACAGCGCCCTTTTTGACATAGCGCCCCGGTAAATCACCGGCGTTGGGAACCAGTGCGCGCCCAGCATAGGCCGCCTTAACCAGCAGCGCATCACTGCGTTCCTCAAAGAGTGCCAGCCGCCCCTCAAGGTGGCGCACCTGCTCGCGCAGCAGATTGGCTTGCACCACATCCGACCCACTCACCCCCTGAAGGCGGAGCGTAATTTCCTGCAACCGCGCCCGCGCGAGCTGTGTCTGTGACACCAGATTAGCATCCACCATGGTCAAGATGTCTTCCCCCGCTACCACGGCTCCGTTTTCCAGCGACGCTTGCGCCACAAAACCTTCCGTAGAGGCGCGTAAAACCTCGCCTTCGTCCAGCCAAACCACGCCCAGCGCCAATGTCCGGTGCGGCACAGGAACCGCAAAGATCACGGCGAGAACACCCGCAAGAATGGCAGCACTAAGCGTCACTGCACGGGCCCGTTGGCCGCGCAGGCTCGGGCCTGCGACGAGAAACTTCAGACCTTTGAAGACGGGAAATACCAGTACATTCGAGATCGCCCAAATGGCAAGGATCGTGCCAATCACAAAGAACTTTTGCGCCACGAAAAGAGAGATCGCGATTGAGACAGACATCCGGTAGAAAAACGCAGCGATAGAATAGAACAAAAACCAAAGCCGCTCACCACGCGCACTTACCGGGTTTGCCGCCTCTTTGAGGCCAAACAGGTAGCGTTGAATGATGTACCAGAAGTACTTGCTTGAGCGTTGGCCAAGGTTCGGAATTTCGACCGCATCTGCCAGCACAAAATATCCGTCAAACCGCAAGAGCGGGTTGCCGTTGAACAGCAGCGTAGAAACGCCGCCGATCAACATCACATTGAATGCAAAAGCGCGCACCAGCCCCGGCTCCACATTGATCCAGACGATCATCGCAATAGCGGCCAGCGCCAGCTCAACCATAATCCCCGCACCACCCACGATGACACGGCGCCATTTCTCGGGGAAAGCCGCAGAGGACGAGGCATCCACATAGGGCACGGGAATAAACACAAGGAACATGAGACCGATTTCATGCACCTCCCCCCCCCATACCTTGGTGGCGTAAGCATGCCCCAGCTCATGAATGGCTTTGATCAGCGGATATGCCAGCGCAATCAGGGCAATATTCTCGGCCGACAAAATCCGGTCACTCAACCCGCCAGTCAGCGCGCCCCAGTTCAGCGCAACAAGCGTGACACCCGTGATGATCAACCCCAGCCACAGCATGAACCCCCATACCGTGAACAGCCAGCGCACCATCCATAAGGTCGCGCCCAGAAAGCGGTCCGGATCAAACAGCGGAAAGCGCAGAGCCAAGGGGTTGCGCAGGCGTGACATCAAGGATTTTCGGGTCTGCTCATGATGCCGCTCGCCCATCTCGGCGATGTCGGGCGGCATGTCACCTGCGATCAGATCTGCATGATGCAGCTGGGAGAGCAGCCGGATGACTTCGGTTTGTGTGGGCGGATCATCGGGATATTGCGCGCAGGCGGTTTCCCACAAGGATTGCAAACTGCGGCGTCCGTCCATTAGACTCGCGATCAGGTTGGCAGCAGGGCTAAGCCGGAAGTACTTTCCAGAGTGCTGATCTTGTACGATAAACCAAGTCTCGCGGCGAAACCTCTGCCGATGAATCTCGACATGGCTGCGCAAGCGCGGGCGCATCGGCCCGACCCTGTACCAGTCTTGACTGAGGAAGGATTGCGCCATTTGCGATCAGTCCAAGCTCAACCAGCGCCATGCCCACAGCCGAATCCAGTCGACCATCGGCCGGGTCCAGATTGCGATCAGGCGCGCCTCAGTCACGTCAACCTTGCCGACGCCTTCCATGCCCGGCAGGATATCGTCAAAACCGTCGGTGAGTTCTGCCTCAACCCGAAAACTGGTCGCGCCATCTGCATATTCGGCCACGGGCGTAATTTTACGCACCGCAAAGGGAAAGCTGCTGTCCGGCAGAGAGGTCACAACAAGAGTGCCAGTCTGACCTTCTTCCACATCGGCAATGCGGCGCTCGTCCACTTGTAGGGTCACACGGTAAGCATCTATGGGCGTCACAGTCAGTAAAGCCTCGCCGCGCGCCACGGCGGCGCCAATGGACTGAGACAGATCGCCCGAAGTAATGATGCCATCATAGGGGGAGACAAGCTCGGTCCGCTCGATTTGCTTGTCTATCAGGGTGATCTGCGCCTCGATCTGGTCAATCTGGCTCCGGCGCACCTGCGTCTCTGCCCGGTCACGCGCGGCAAGCGCGCGGTCGTATTCGATTTGGCCGCGCTGCAGCTCGGTTAGCAAGCGGAGCCGCTCAAGCGTCAGCTCACGGTCATCCAGCCGTACCAGTACCGCGTCTTTGGCCACAACATCGCCTGCGCGGGCAAAGCTTTCGGCGACAAATCCGTCCGCTGGGGCCGCGATTGTGCGCTGCACCGCCCCCTCCACAACCGCATTAGCGGCGATGCGGTCCTCGCCCATGGCAAACCAGAAAAACGTCACCAAACCGGCGATGCAGACCAGCACGGCCTTGCGGCCCAGATAGCCTGGCCCTACGAGCCTGACAAATTGCCGCCCAAGACTTTCGCCCAGCTTTGTTAGCAACCAGCGATCATTGCGCCGTTTCTCGTCCAGAACGGGGGCAAGAACGGTTGTAACAGCCTCTAGAATTTCGATCTCGTCTTGGGAAAAGGGTTGCTCCGTTGGCCGCTCGAAGGTGACCGCACCAATGAAATGGCCGCGACTGTAAAGCGGCGTCGTCATGATGTGCCCTGCGGCCTGAGCCTGCGCCAGTTTTTGATGGCGGTGCGTGGACCGCGGATCATCGCTCTGGGTTTCGGGCCAGATCACGACGCCGCGCTGGTCAATCGCTTCGTCCATCGCGGCCCCCAAAAGCCGCACAAGATTCATCTGTTTGTTAAACTGCGCCGAATGAGAAATGGCCGACACGCGGGTCCGGAAGAAACGGCGAAATCCGATTGTAACCCTGTCACAGTCAAACCGGGTCGCAAGGGCGGTCGCGGCTGAGCGGGTGGCCGTTGCGATGTCGCTTTGTTCGGCCACATTCACAACCGAATTGAGCGCCTCTACCGCATTGGCGTAGCGGCGCTTGTCGGTGACCGAGGCATCGCGCCGGAGCACATCGCGCATCCATGCCGCACCCCACTGCAGGCGGCGCATCTCAACTCTAAGGTCTGCCTGGGCCTGTGGCAGGATTTCAGCACCGACAGCGCCCAGCACCTTGCCATCAACAACAAGGGGCGTTGCCACGCTGATCAGCCCACCAGTCAGCTGCCCCCCCTCGCCCACGCCGCCGCGCACGACACCGCGGTTGTTCTCTATCGCAGCTTCAGCAGCGCCAATCAGCGTTCCTGCAGGCATCCGCGCCTTCGGCCAGTTCGCAGCCGCCCGTAGCCGCCCGCCTTCGGGATCAACCAGAAACACAACGACAGCTTCAGCGCTCTCAAGCTGGCCAAACATAAGCGGTGCCCATGCTTGTGCTGCACTCTCCAAGCTGTCCGCTTGCCCGAGGTCTTTCCACAGGCCTTGCTCAAGCAGCGTCACACGGCCTGCGTCAGCAGCAGGTTTGAGTGTGTCAGTGCTGCCGATCTCGTTCATGTGTCGTCTACTTTCAGCACACCGTGGCGCTGCTCGTATTCCCGCAGAACACCTGACAAGATCTGGTGCATCCGTTTGGCAGCATAAGGGGTCATAATCACACGGTTATTCAGATCAACCTGCATAGGCCCCGTTGCACCGGCATTCCAAGTCTTGTTGGTGCCGAAGAAGAATTCCAGCTGCTCCCGCGTGCCTTGTACATTCACCACATTTGCAAAGCTGGTCTGCATATCGTTGTCATTCCAAACAACCGAAGTATCGCGGTTTTTTGGCTCATCATTGGTTTCGGCCATTCTGTCTCCTGCAGCTTCTCGCCCGTGTTTACTTTACGTCTGACGCGCCAAGGGCAGCCTACCGACTGCCCTTGCACAAGTCAAAACCGTCAGACCCGTTAATACCGTGATTGATAGTCCGCTTGGAAGATCCAGTCGTCAGGTTCGTCATCGGCATATCCACCGGGATTCTCAGTCAGATCATCAATCACCCAAAGCGCACCCGCGCTGTCGACATAGGCGAACAACTCACCGTCATCATCCAGCATTGTATAGGCTGCATCAGCCGGTGCCCCTGCCGCGCTGACAAAGCTTTGCTGCACGAACTCACCCAGATCGGCATCAAAGACATAAGAGGATGTCGCGATGTTTCTGTCTGCCCTGCTCGGGTGGAAGCTCAACTGGATTTCGGAATTCTCGATAGCGTTGATGAGCGCACCCTGTGTGGGACGTGCTGCGGTTGTCGGGGTCGACTGAGTGGTATCACCGCCGCCAATATCGCCGCCGCCATCACCAACCGATGGCAATGTCGTCGCCGAAATTACGCCGTAATCCGCTGTGCCCGAGGCAGCATCGTTCTTGGCCCCCGGTGCAGAGGAAACTCTGACATCGCGGCTTGCTGGACCATTTCCTGGCTGAGGATCAGCAGGGCCACCGTGTTGGTCGCCCCAATCGGCATCCGATTGACGCACAATACCCAGTTCGCCGTCAGGCTCACCATTGCGTGCCGGATCACTGCCGGTATCAGCGGCACGGGTCGGATCGGCTCCATCGCTTGCACTCAAATCATACCAGAACTCGATCGTGGAGGGGGCAATGCTACGGATCACAGTCGGTGCACCAAACGGTTTGAACGGCACGATGAAGCTGTTGAATTCCCCGGTCCAGTCATGCATCCGGTCGCCGCCCGTATTTGCGATCAACACATCTCTGCCTGCGCCGCCAAGAGCATAATCCTCATAGCTGGCGTCGGTGTCAGTATCGTCATTGGTGCCTCCGGTGGTGCTCAGATCGTCATCAAGGTTGAGCCAGTCAGACCCGTAGCCGCCATAGAGCCTGTCACGACCCGTGCCGCCCATCAGAGCGTCGTTGCCCAGATCGCCAAAGATCACATCATCGCCGTCCGTGCTCAGACCGTTCTGGGACCGCACATCAACCGGACCCTCTGAGGCATCAAAGTTGAGGAAGAAGGTGCCGCCATTCAGATCAACACGAGTGCGCGGTGCATCCTCGTCGTAATGCGCGAACTCCTCGACTGCGCTGTCATAGGCCAGTAGGCCACCAGGATTAAACGGAGTATCCCAGCTGATTACGGTGCCGTCCATCGCTTGCGGCAAGGCCGTCAGCGGCAAGGCTTCTGCACCCGAAATCGCATCATCACCCGAACCGCCATGCAGGAAGTCATCGCCCCAGCCGCCGTAGATAATATCGTCGGCCTGTGTGGGCACAAAGAGCTTATCCTGCGTGGCTGAAGGATCGACATTGAAGGGCGTCAGGTTCACCGACTTCTTCAGTTGCTGATCGACGTTAATGGTGTAGCGCAGTGTATTTGCGTTGGGCGCCGTGATCAAATCATTCACAGATGCAAGGGCTTCAATACCGTGCAGGCTTTCACCGATTGTGGTGCTGTTCCGGCTGGTCATTATACGGCCATCATCGCCGATGACCCCATCTGACCCAGTGCCGCCGGAAATCCACTCATGGCCCCAGCCCCCGATGATGTCATCGTTCTGGCCATCGCCGTAGATCACATCGGAACCGGTCATGCCGTAGATTGAATCGTCCCCGGCTTCCCCGTGGATTTCATCGCCTGCACCATTGTCGTTCAAAGCGGCTGGATCAAAGTCCACCCCGCCTTCGGTGTAATCGAGCAAATCAACCGCACGGACGATGATCTTTTCACCCCCGTAAATGTCGTAGTTATAGCCAAGGTACGCACCGCTGCTGATGCCATCAGTGCCGACAATACGCACGATGTTCCCGTTGTCTCCAACGATCACATCTGCATCGCGGGCGTGGCCGTCGATGCCTTGGTCACCGAGGTCGTTGCGCGCGATTGCCGTACCTGACCCACCAAACAGCAGATCCGATCCGTCCGGCCGCGCGCTCTCATCTCCGTTTAGGCCGGGGTAAAGCGAGGAAGATCCGCCGATGATGTCATCCTGACCAAGGTTGCCAAAGATCACATCCTCGCCACCGTTGCCTTCGATATAGTCATCGCCGTCAGCGCCTTCTCCATCAAAATCATCGATAGACGCCGAGACGCTGAGCAGTCCGGACACCGCATCGCGCGCCGCCCCAACTGCCACTTGATCGGTATCTGCCAACCCGTTATCCGCCAGACCGTTAGCGTTCAAATCGATGCTGCCATCGCCCTGAATCGTGTCCAGCCCCAGCTGACCAAAGATCACATCATCACCCGAGCCGCCTGCAATGTAGTCATTGCCGTATTCGCGAGCATCTTCGGTGTCCGAGTGATCGAAGATTATAATGTCACGCTGCACGGTGCCATCGACGTTGTTCTGGCGCTGTCCGTCGTTCAGCGCGGCGCCGTCGTCGGCTCCGGTCGTGCCGTAAAGTTGGCCACCTGACAGGGTCTGCATCCGCGCATCCAGCAGCGTGCCAGAGCGGTAAATGCGCCCGTTGTCACCGAGGATCACATCATCACCGCTGCCGCCGTCAATGGCGTCGTCACCATCTTCAGCCAATTCGCCAATCTGACCCGGATCGACGTTGTGTCCCCCGATCAGGTCATCATCGCCACCACGACCAAAGATCACATCGCCACCTTGTTGACCGAGAATGAGATCGTCGCCCGCACCGCCATCAATCCAGTCCGCAGCCCCCCCGTGACTGGCGCCTGTCCAGATCGACGTTACATCAAAGGGCAATGTGCCTGTGTGCAGAGGCAGCGCGGTCTCATCAATGTCGCCCGCCAGTTTCCCGTGATCGCCCAGTACAAGGTCGTTTCCTGCCCCACTGAGGATACGGTCAGCGCCCGTGCCGCCCATGATCAGATCGTTTCCTGCCCCACTGGTTATCGTATCGTCGCCACCGGTGGTGACATTTGTTGATATAATCCTTCGGGCTAAATCGGTGCTGCCATCGTCCGTGTTCAACCATGTGATAATGCCGTGGTCGCCTAGAATGACATCCGCAACACTGTTGCCGTTTGCCCCAGCAGTATTGATCGTATCACCGCCTGCGCCACCAAGGACAATGTCCTCACCCAGACCGGTCGTAATGGTATCGCCTGACCCAACGTCGACATTGTTGGTTCTAAGTGTAAGCAACTCCAACGGGATGCTGCCTAAATTTCCAGCTCCGGTTCCAACATTCAGAAGGCCATGGTCACCAACAACAACATTTGTACCGTTTCCTGTGGTTATTGTGTCAGCTCCAGCACCGCCGAAAATGACGCTTGCGCCGTCACCAGTTGTGACTGTGTCATAGGCACCTTTGGTTGGGGCGAATGTGCGCATGACGCTCAGAGTCATCGCAAGTCCTGCAATCTGCGGAGCATCAGTCACTGCCGCGACAATTTTTCCTGCGTCGCCAAAGATGATGTTGGTTCCCGTCTGCGCGGTGATCACATCCGAGCCAAAGCCACCAATAACAATGTTGCTACCGTCTGCCGTCGTGATGACGTCGTTGCCGCCCAGACGAACCGCAGTGCTGCGGATCAGATCAATGTCCGAGATGTCACCATCAGCCGACGCATAATCGATAAGCCCGTGGTCCCCGAGCAATACGTTATCGCCTGAGCTGTCTGTGATCTGGTCTGCGCCGAGGCCCGTCAGTACGATATCGTTTCCTGCGCCGCCTTCAACTGTATCGTTTTCGCCCACGGAGAGCTGCGTCGTGTGGATTTGCCTGACCATTTCAGTTGTTGCCATGCGCAAAGTACCAGCAACCTGTTTGATAAAGCCGTGGTCACCAAAGATGATGTCATCGCCTGCCCCACCGTCGATGTTGTCTTCACCCGGCATGCGGGTATCAGCACTATCAATGGAGGGTCTTGCAATGATGCTGTTCAATACCGTGAGCTTGCGTTTTGCCAGCTCGACAACGAAGCCGCTGTCACCATAAATGTGATCCGCGCCGTCGCCACCAAAGATGGTATCATTGCCACTGCCGCCAGCGATATGGTCGCCCGCGGTGCTGCCATAGATCACATCTGCACCGATACCGCCGTCAATCACCAGACCGACAGAGGCACCGACTGGCAACACAAGGCCAGAGGCATCAATGATATCGCCGTGGTCTTCGGGTGCTTCATAGCCGTCAAAGACCAAACCACCGCCTGTTGGTGCACCACCAAGGTAGTTATAGCGTGAGCCATCTGTCGTGGTGTCACCGTAGACCACCAGAAGAGACTCTGGCCCGGCACCGCCGGTGATGGTGATATGATCCGCACCCGCGCCGCCATGAATGGCGGTGACCGGCAGATCAACAAGGTTGTCCGAGAAGCGATTTGTATCAAGCACCTCAAAGACATCATCGCCAGAGCCCAGCAAGACATCCACAATCTCGACCGTTTGTATGGTGATG
The DNA here is from genome assembly GCA_036964385.1 of Sulfitobacter sp. Lineage (GTDB taxonomy): Bacteria > Pseudomonadota > Alphaproteobacteria > Rhodobacterales > Rhodobacteraceae > Sulfitobacter. The sequence continues at coordinate 21,609 of JBALTK010000008.1, forward strand.
CCTTTGGCATAATCCACGAGGATCGGACCAGTAAGAATATCACCTTCATCGAAGGTATTCACGCCGCTACCCATGTTCAGACCGTCAATCAGCAGCGCCTCTTCACCGCCCGGAAGAGTGGTTGTGGTCATGCGACCCGGCGTGCCTGTCACGTCGCCATCATTAAAGATATTGACGCGGTCGTTTTGGATTGTCTCGTCAGTGACGATATCCAGCGCGATCGGACCGGGATCACTTTCCGTGGGGAGCATGACCGCTTTGGAAATCAGCCGGTCTTCGGCTGGTCCACCTTGGATGCTCAGCGATCCACGGATCTTCGAGGTGGTATGCTCTTCGGCTGGGAAGACCTTGGTGACGTAGCTCATCGCATCCGGCTCAAAGTCGGGATCGGCTTCGAGCACGATTGTAACCTCTTCCGCCCAGTTTGCGGTGGTGAAGGTCACCTGCCCCACTGTCACGCTTAGATCGGCGGTGACGGTTTCGCTCTTGAGGGTCAAGCCGCCGGAGAGATAAAGAATTCTCCCATTTTCAGAAACCGCACCGATCAATACGGTGCCATCGTTGCTGGCCGTGCCCGCAATATCAACAGTTTGGCCCGAGCCAAAGCCTGCGGCCGCCCATGTTCCTGAGGACCGCTCAATGTAATCGGGACCATCCGGATCACGGACAAACGAGACCGCTACAGTCTCGGCGGCGAGCGTAGCAAGGCTAACGCGGCCGCCTGCGACGATGCGTGTCTGACCATCTTCGGAGATGTTGACCGTCACGTCATCTGTCGGCGCTTTGGTAAGGCGCATCGTATAGGTGTCGATCTCACCCGCACGGTCCACAATCAGCGTGTTCCCGTCCGTCTCGCGAATGACCACACCGGCAGTGTCGCCATCGATAACCGTCACGTCCAATTCACCCTCAACGGCAGTGGCATAGCGCGCGCCATCGGTGCTGAGCGTATGGGTGACCTGAATACGTTCTTCGTTCTCGTCACCATCATTTGCAGTGGCGGTCACGGTCACGGTTTGCGCGTCATTCCAGTTCGCCGCAGTGAAGGTGAGCACACTTTCGCTATAGGACAGATCGCCAGAGTTGCTGTTGTCGCTCAGCGTTACAGTTACGGTTTCGCCCGCATCGGGTGCCCGTGTCAGCACAACATCCCATGTGTCGGTAATGCCTGAGGTACCTTCGAGCAGGAAGGTGTCCAGATCGCTCTGAATGATACGCACACCGGCAAGATCATTGTCTTCAACCATGACTTCGATGTTGTTGACTTGCGCGCCGTCAAAGGTGGCATCCTCCGCAATGACCGAGTGGCTGATCACTACGTTGCGGTTGCCCTCGGAGGCGGCATCATCCACCGCAAGGATCGTCACGCTCTGTTCTATGTCCCAGTTGTCGGCAGTGAATTCGAGCACGATGGCGTCTGCAAAGCTCGTCCCATCTGCCGAGACCAGAACGGAATCCGCCTGCTGACCGGTCACCGCGGCAGTCGTAAGGCCCGCCTGCGTTGTGGTGAACGTCTGGACCAGCGTCAGGGTCGTCGCGGTGACATCGGCAATCTCGTAAGTGCCATTGTCATCACCGGCATCTGTCACGGTGATGGATTGGTAGACGTCAAAGCCCTCATCGATCCAGCTGCCGCTATCGCGGGTGAGGCTATTGCCGCCTGCGGAAAAGCTCAGGCCCGTGCCTGCACCCATTTGCGGAACGGCCAGCGCTTTGTCTTCGGTTGAAGCGCGGTTGGCGGAGACCGTGATGTAGACGGTTCCGGTTACCGGTGCAGTGGCCAGAACAACAGTATAAATGTCGCTACGCTGACCTTCCAACTCGCTCACGGTTGTTTCGCCTGGTGTAAGGTCGCCGCTTGCCGACTGTCCAATGATAACAGCCCCCTGAACCGGATCAGCAATCGTCGTGCCAAGCCCTGCTGCAAAGGTCTGATCGTAGTCATCATCGTCGCTGGTTACCTGGTGGTTCACAAGCCCCGAACGCCCTTCAAGGTCTGCAGAAATGATCTGTCCAGTCACATCGCCTGTCACATCAAAGGTGTCAGAGCCGAGACCCCCGATCACATTTGTAACAGCACCCGCAGCTGTAGACAGGATGTAGAAGGTGTCGTCACCCTCCAGACCGTCAACTTCAACGCTCTCTTCGGTATTCGAAATCCTGACATTCAGACCAGCGCCAAAGATGCCGTCTTCGCTGATGACGAAGTGATCGTCACCCTCGGTGCCCAACACGATCACCGTGTCAAAGCCCGCGCCGCCATCAATATTGACCGGTGCATTGATATTATACGTGATGGTGTCATCGCCATCACCCGCAAGAACTTCCGTATCGCCCTGAATGGTATTGCCACCAGTTTCGAGCAGGAATGCGCGCACAATGAACTCGTCATTGCCCGCCTCGCCCTCAAGTTTCACCTCGGCGCGGTTGGCGTATACAGTGAAGCTGTCATTACCTGTCCCGCCAAAGGCGACGGTGGCAAAGCTGGCACCATTGGAAAGCCATCCCCGCGTGGTCAGAACCGCTGCGATATCATCACCCTCAGCAATCCCGTTGCCGTTACCTGCAACAGGCTCAATTCCGAAAATCTGCCCGAACTGGAAGCTGTCGTTTCCGGCGCCCCCGTCAAATGTCATAATCGCGGAGTTATCGTCCGAAACAAACCCGTCGTTGCCATCAAGCCCGACAAGGGTGACACGCCCGTTGGTGGACCGGTCATAGTTGATCCGTTCAACCGTATCAGGTCTGCCCGCATCGACACCACGAATTTGGGCGTCTGTGCCATGCAGCAGAGCCACAAAACCGGCACGGCTGAGGAAATTATCATCCTCTGTGGTGCCCGAAACGACCATCGTATCGGCGCCCTCACCGGGCGCACCGCTGTCAAAGGCGTCGATAACATAGTCCGTCGGTATACCGCTGATGGATCCATGAGTCTGGATAAAGACATCATCCGAACCGGCACCACCATCAATCAGCAGGCTGTCGTCTGCACGGTTCTGATCCAGCAAGCGCACAACGGTGATGACATCATCACCAGTGCCGCCGAGAATGTCGGCAAATCCAGTGAAGGTTGTAGCATCGTCAAGCAGCACTGTATCTGCACCGCTGCCAGCGGAGATCAGGATTGTGTCGCCAGCCGCGAAGCCGCCTGTAAGCGTAAACACATCGTTGCCGCCCTCAAGGTCGACTGCGATGTCAGTCCCTGCAATCAGATCACCGCTGACGGTTACGAAATCACGGGTCGCACCAGTGTTTATCGCAATATTTTGACCCGCGGTCAGGCTGCCCGTGATCGTCACAACGTCACTGTTCACGCCGGTGGCAAATGCGATCTGGCCGCCAGCGTTGACTGCGCCAGTGACAGTAATATCGCCGCCGCCTGTGCCTATATCATTGAAATCACTGGTAAAGGAAATATCCCCCTGCACGGCATCCACCAGTGCGCCGGACGAGACCACGATGTGATCCCCTGCCCTCAAGGTAATATCGCCACCCGATGAGATGACCGAGATATCCGCATTCACTGTGAGAATATCATAATCTTCCGGCGCAGATTCCGACGCCGTCAGCGTGATGTCACCCGCTGCCAGAATGTCACTGGCGACCGTGATCGGGCTGCTTGCGGTCGTGCTCACTTCGCCACCCGATCGCTGGCCGTACCCTGCTGTGCTATCAAGGACAGCAACTTCAAGCGCGCCATCGTTTGTCACATAGGTGGAGCCGAATGTGGACAGCGTCTGGATCGTGCCAATCTCGGTGAACAATGGCTTGAGGGCCGTGCCGATATCGGATTGCGCGATCAGATACGCCCGACCACCTGTCACATTTGAAGCCCCGACTGGTGCGCCGTTAAAGATACCGCCAACCGTTGCGGTAAGGTAAGCCGTGGTCATCGCATCGGCCGGATTGACCCCGACACTGTTGAGCCACATATCGCCCGCCTGTTCGATCAGGTAGGTGTTCTCTTCGCTTTGCGTGGTCACAAGACCAGCCGTGCCACTGCGGCGGCTGTCGATGTCCAGTTCGTTACCAAACGCCCCGATAAAGCCAAGTCGCGCGGTCAGGGTGATGTCACCATGTGCCAGCACGTCTGCTTCCAATTGCGCGGTGCCTGTTGCCGCCTCGTCGCTGGTGGCCGGTGCAGTCGGATCAACCAGATCAACTGCATCAAAGATGGATACAGCCGCTTCCAACACGACATTCCCTGCGGTGGAAAGCACGTTGCGGATGTTCAAATCGCCGAACTGCTCGGTTACCACAATGTCGCCCAAGGCTGTCGCGGTGAGCACGCCCTTTGCATCAGGTCCGTCATCCGTCAGCTCGATCTCGAGCGCATCGCCAATCTCACCGATGCTGCCTGTCTGTGCCGTCAAAAAGAGGGAATCCCCCTGAATATTCACAAAGTTCGTACCTATGTGATCCAAGATCGAGCGCTGAGCGACAAGGTTGATATCGCTCCGCGAGAAGATCGTCGAGACGCGCATATCGCCTGCCGTCTCGGTGATCGATATGGACCCGCCAGCCCGCGCGGTCAGACCGCTGCCAGTGGACTGGTTGATGAATATGTGGCCAGCCTCGCCGATGCCGCCATCCCCTGCTTCCAGCAGAAGGTCGTCAGATGTGATGTTCGGGGTCGTGGACGTCCGGTTATCACTAATAGCCCCCTGCGCACGGATGCGCAGATCGCCGTTCACATCAATCAGGTTCAGCGCCAACGCGGCCTCGGACCCAATAAAGCTTTGCCCACCCGCTGTCGCCGTCAAAGTACCGGTTGAAATGATGTCAAAGTCTTCGCGCAGCTGTACTTGAACCGCGAACAATTCAACAAATTGGTTCACATCAAGCGTGATGTCCATCTCGCCAATAAGCCCTGGAGTGCCGCTCAGGACGATGGTGTCAGCGATGGCGGACATGACGGTATAAAGCGTGGCCGCGTCGTTCCCGTTTTCTGTCTCATCGCCGCTCAAAAGGATCTTCATGCCGGTTTTGAAATTACTAAAATCAACAGTACCACCCGTGCGAGTGATCGTATTGCCGCCAGTGATTGTAACCACAGCATCTTCAGCAGAAATCCCCTTTGGATCCAAGGCGATGCCAGAGATTGTCACAGCCTGCATGGTCTCATCACCAGTCAGCTTCACGGCCTTCAGGATCTCACCAGTGCTTAGCACTTCATCAGCTTGGTCCAATGTTATCACGCCGCCCACAACCGACAGCACCGTATAGAACGGGCCTTCTTCGGTCGCATTGCTGCTCGTGCCCTCAACCTGAATGACTTGCCCCGCCAGATCAGTACTCCATGTGCCGCCGTCCGTGCGGGTGATGGTGCCTGCTGCGGCATTGAAATCAACAGTTGCCGCGAACAACTCTGTGGTCAGGAAGAACACATCGTCGCGCTCTGCCCCGGCCAGCGTGAGGCGTTCGTCCTTTGTCAGTTCGACGTCCGGATCAATCGCGATGAGAACCTGACCGGTGCTGCGCCCGATCTTGCCAGAGACGTCAAGCGTGATGTCCGAGCCGATTATGTTCTCGTTCTCGATCACAACGTCCGTATCGGTCACAGGCTTGAGCAGCCCGCCGCCAATCGCGTTGATCAACTCGTCTTCGGTCCAAATCTTGATCGATGCGTCGATATTGGTGACCTCGTCGTCCGACAATTCAACCTTATAGTCGCGGTCAAATGTATCAACGTCGCCATCAGCGCCGCCATCAGAACCCCAAACCGCATCAATTGCGCGGTATTGGACAGTCCGGCTGGTCTTCAGCGTCAGGATCGCTGCTTCGACATATTGCTGGACAGTTGTGGTACCGGCAATCACGTCCACATCCGTCGCGGCCTGCTCGGTGTAGAAATTCTCGTAGTAGGCTTGTTCCTCTGCCGAGAATGTCAGCAAGACATTTTCGTCAAACATTGCATCCGCTGTGCGGAAGGTCAGATGCCATGTCGCCAGATCCGCGAGGATATCCGCTTCCAACATCGCAGGAACAGCATCACGAAGCTGCGCTTCACGCTCGGACAGTTGTGACGTCCGTACGTTCCAGTAGGCCTTATATTCATCGGTCTTCGCCCGGATCAATGCATCTTTGGTATCTTGAACTTTTTGCGACGCGGCGCCTGTGTCCTCGCCATTCGTTTCATCGGTGAGGTTCAACGCCCCCCAAACAGAATTTTGCAGCTCCGAGATAGCGCGCTCGTCCTTGATCTCGATTGTGTTGCCATCCAGCAAATCACCCGATTGCACCTGAACCGTGACATCGCCACCAGCAAGGATTTCATATACCCGCAAATTGCCCGCTTCTTCGGACAAGTGAATGCCGCCGCTTTCCGCATAAGCGCTGATAGACGAGCGAGCGCGGTCGCCGGTGTCGATGGTAATGAGGTCCGTAAACGCACCTTCACTGTTCGTCGCACCGCCGCCAATACTGCCGCTCTCAGACACCAGTGTTATCGCGTCACCTTGTACAAGATGTGCGCCTGCAGCGCGCGTGATGCTACCTTCGGCGGTCAAAGAAATATCGCTGCCGCCGGAATTGGCAGTCACCGTACCAACAGCCAGATCACCAAGCAATTCAATGACGCTAATCTTGCCGCTGGTCGCTGTCGCGTCAAACCGTTGGCCAATCACACCCTCAACACCCGACAGGTTCACCCGCAGCGGATCGGTTGTTTTACCAATGCTGGAGGCCGACAGGTCGATCGTCCGACCGCCAATCTGTCCGACCAACCCTGTTGAGCTGGTTCTGAGCGTGCCTGTCGTGTTGATTTCGGTGTCGCCGAAGGCGTTGGAAATGCTGCCCTGAACCAGAACGTCAGAATTGCCACCCTCAACAACAATCGAGCCGGTGTCATAGCCGATGAACTCGATGTCGATTTCACGGTCAGCTTCGATTGTGTGGCTATAGTAGATGACGGAATCCGTGATCGTAGTGTACTGGAACCACGCATGGTTGCTCCCGTACCACGTGGACCACTCTTTTTTGTCGCTCAGCTTTGGACCGTCTACGTTACCAATAACTTCGACATTGTCGTAAGTATATGCGGTGCCGTCTTTGGCAACATCAAGGTAGAAGTAATTGGAATCCGGCACCAATGTCGGTGTGCCAGGTGTCGCGCGGAATTTATCCGGTGCGCGCGAATCCGGGCTGAATGCGTCAATACCCAGCCAGTCGCTTTCGGTCCATTCCTCCACCAGCGTCTCACGGACACCTTGCGCAATGATCCAGCCATAGCGCAGCCCATCAAGTGGTTTATACTCGAATTCCTTGCCTTCTACTTCGTTAAAGCCACCGCCGTTATCGCTCAGCTCCACCACACCGTCTGCGTTGACCTGATAAATCGTGGTGTAAGGCACACCCAAGGTTTCTGGCATCGCCAGATCCTTGATGATCAACTCACCCTCGCCGCGCGTAGTGGCATCAAGGCCCTGAATGATCAATTCCGGTGCGTCCGCATCGGAGAACGTCATCAGGTTCTTAATCTCGATTTCCGGATAGCCACCGTAAACAACAATCTTGCCGTTTCGGGTGTTGACGACATTCGCCTTGATATCAACGTAACCGCCGCCAGGTGTCAGCGGCGTGACCAGCACAGCACCTTTGCCGTTATTCGCCGCCGGATCATAGTAGATCTGGAAATCAGGGTTGGTGGTCGGCAAAATTGTAATGCTGCCTGTATTGCTTTCCCGCAGGCGCTTAATCTCGGCCTGCGTGTCAGCGTTTAGCTCAACAACAAAGTCGGCCTTACCAGCTTGGATCAACCCATTGACGTTGAAATATTCTGCATCAACGATAATACGGTTGGCCTGAACACTTGGCACGGTTTGCTCAACAACAGGGTTTAGGAAGGCGTCGATTGCGCCCGGAATGGCACCTGCGTTCAACGTTCCCGCTGTGCGGTTGGCAAAGTTGTTGCCCGTCAGGGAAGACGTCTTCCACTTGGCGAATGGATCACCAGACGTATTGGACTGAGTACCGTTGATATAGATTGTATCGCCACTCAGGACGGTGACGTCTTCGCCCGTAACAGTTGCGTTCAAAAAGACTGAACCGGTTGACGATCCAAAGGCAGAGTTGTTGTCAATTAGCACGCTGCCACGCTCATTGGTCACATCACCATCTACGATGATATCGGGCCATTTGGGCAGGTTGTTTGTGCCAAGTGTCGCCGCAACCGCGTCATAAGCTACAACAATATTGATCTCAGGCGCGCCGCCCGACACTGCCAGTGACGCGGCTGAAAAGCTGACGTTTGGCGTGATTGGGGCCCAGATGAAGAAGACCCCGTTATCAAATTCATTCACCAGCAGGTTTTCTTGATAGATCCGCGCCAGTGGATCGGCCTCTACGGACATATCCCGCCCGTTAAAGAAAACACCTCCGTTCGAGATCGGAATCTCGGCACCAAGAATGCGCAAATAGGAGTTTGAATTGTTGGTGATGTCGATCTTGGAGTCGCGCGGCGTGTCAAAAATACCGGTGCCATAAAGCTGATCGGCGAGCACTTCGACTTCGCCCGCTTGGGCAAACACGGGATCAACCGTGACCAATTGCACCGTCGGCAGCTGCGGCAGCAGCTCCCCGTCATCAATTATAGAGTTGTTGTTTACATCGTACCAAACGGCTTCGCCGGCGGCCAGCATCTCGTTCTGCAACCGCACGACCTGCGCCTGATAGAATTTAACCAGATCAAAGTTGACGTAATATTCCGTATTGGTCGGATCAGCCGCGATCAGCTTAGCTCTTGCAACGGGATTGTCCGCACCGACCTTAACACCGTATTCGGTCAGGTTTTTCTGCGCGAGGTTGTATTGCGCCAAACGCGCGGTCTCAACCAGTTCCTGAGAAACGGTAAACGTGATTGCTTCCTCTACACCATTGTCCGTGCGCGTATAGGTGCGCGGCGCATTTACGTCTGGTGCATCGTTGGGATTTGCCGGCGTCGGAATGGGATCGAGTGTATAGGTGACCACACTGGCAATCGCCGTGCCTGTACCATCGCCGATCGTGGAGGTGCCAGTGACTGCACCAGTTACATCATCAACAGTGATGGTCAGAGCCTTCTGGCGCTCTTGGCCCGTGCGCACTGTGCCGTCATTAATAACAGAACCGCGTGCCTTTGCTGTCGCATCGCCAGGGCCCAGGTTCGCATTGTTCCCGCCAAGGGCGGCATCAACAGCATCTCCAACGACTGAGACCCAGTTCACCCCTTTTGCCAACACATCAATGTCTGCTGTGCCGACTTCCTCGGCGATCAGCGCGATATTCGCATTGCCCTGAAGCAGGCCGCCAGCATGCACGTGAATTGTATTGTCGGCGATGATGATAACTTCGGTCTCCAAGTCATCAATTGGGATGGCTGAGCCTGCAATATTGTCCACATAAGCCGTCAATTCATGCTGCACGATATTGCGGTAACGGTCAGTGCCCGCCGACAACCACGCATCGCGGTCAGAGACAACTGTACCGTAGATATCAATCAGGTTGTCTGGCGCGATGTTCATCTTCGCGTGGCCGATTGCAACTGTACCAATACCGTAAGTTTCTGATTTGGAATGCAGATCAACGACGAACTCGCCACTTGATTCCAAAACCAACTCGCCGCCCGCATCAATCAACGCGTCTGCGCCAACCTCGACCTGAGCCAAGAGCTGCGGCGTAACCAGATCGATATATGCCCCCGCACCCGAGACAGCACCCGCTGTGAACAAAGCCACATCGTCCGTGACGTCAAGCGCGTTGAAGGCTTTTGCCTTGAGCGTACCGGCCCCATCGGTGGTCACCAGTGTTGAGTGGTCGTCGATGTCGACAATGGTTGCCAGATCAATGGTGATCAGGCTACGCGCCTCTGCACCACTCGCAAGACCGCCCGCATCCCCGTCAATGTTGTTCAGGGGTGCCGCTGCTTTTACAACAGTGCTTGTCGCCGCCAAATTTGCCGATCTGGCTGTGATGTCTGCGCCGATGGCATCGCCGTCCTGATCGCCAAGGCGGGTCGTTACATCCACTGCAATCGTATTGTTCGACTTCGCACCCGACCCACCGATCAGGCCGAACGAATCTGTCACAACGAAAGTGTTGGGATTGGCAGTATGTGCGGCACTTACCGTTAGCAGACCCAAACCGTCGCCAAGCGTGACAGTCGCCGCATCTCCAATGATCGAGGATACATTAGCGCGCGTTGTGGTGGTTGGCGCTGCGGCTGATCCAGCAACCAAACCACCTGAGCCTGCAGTCGTATCGGCGGTGTTATTGGCTGTCCCCGTGGACAGGACCGACAGGGTCTCAGCTACAACACGGGCACTTGCGCCCAAACGGGCCGCAATGGTGGTGTTTGAATCCGCAATAGAGGTCGACGCCCCTGCCCCGATCAGACCGATCGCAGCGGAGTTGGCGTTTGCATATTGGCTCAGCGCACTGCCAGCGTCGATGGTAACATGGCCGGTTGAGATCACTTGCGTGTTGTCGATCAGCGCAGCCGAAACGTTGTCGCGTGCGGTGGTTTTTGCGAAAGTAGAGGTCGCGCCCAAAAGCAAACCGCCCGCAGAGGATTCCGCATAAGAATCCGCATTGAGCAAACTGCCATTTTGCGATGTTTTGGCCCGTATTGTCAGATCATCAACGATGTAGGTGCCGCCCGCACTTGCCAAGACAATCGGCGTGCTGGTGGCGCGCACATCATTGGCGCCCATGGACAGGCCTGTTGAGACCGACATGCCGTAAGCAAAGCCTTTGGCATGTGGTTTGCCTTCGGCGGTGACAAACACGTCGTCCGCCTGAACAGTGATGGCGCTGATACTAGCCTCAACAGTGGGGGCCGCAGTCACATTGACCACCCCGCCGGACGCTGCCAGCGCGGCAAGCCCCACCGAGACAGACGCAGTACCGGCTGTGCCAATCACCTGTGGGCGCGCAATAGCGTTGACCGTGAGGTTGCCAGTCAGATTGATCAGATCGTTATTACCCACGCCTATGATCTTGGCGCTGGTTCGGCTGGTGTTGGACGCTTGGACCGAGGCGCCTGAGCCCGCAACCGCAAACCCGAGACTGATGGACGCAGCAAGCGCTGCTGCCTCTGACGTGCCGTTGATCCGGCTTTGGTCGTCGGCGTTTACAATCAGGCTGCCTGCGGTCACATCGGTATTGGTAACAGTTGCCGAAACCGTATTGTCTACGGTGTTCTCTGACAGAGAAATCGCGATGGCCACTGAACCACCAACAAAGCCGACAGAGCCTGCGACACTGGCAGCCCCGACATAGGCGTTGATGACCGAGTTGTCCTCGGCAGCGACCCTTACCTGATCCCCCACTGCGGTGATCGTGCTGTTGCTGATATCGGCGATGACCGCATAGTCGATCTCGTTAATCGCGTCCGAGCCGCTGCCCGCAGCCGCGCCGCCAACAACACCACCAGCAATTGCCACGGACAAGGCGATGACATTGGCCGTGATGTTGGATTCGTCCATCGTTGCTTCGACCGTCACAGCGCCTTCTGCGGTCACAGTGCTGTTGGTGATCTGGGCAAAGACGCCCGACGTGTCGCCATTACCGATCCTGTTTTCGGCCAATGAGACACCAACCGAGACACCCAAACCAACAGCGCCCGCGCCAAATGCAACAGCTGTGGAAAGGATCAATGCGTCGATGGTGACACTGCCGTCCGCCAGAACAATCACATCGCCGCCGCCATTGGCGTCAATCACGCTGCCGGTAATGTCGGCTTTGGTTGTGGTGGTAATCTCGTTTTCGGCAAACGCCCCTGCGCCAGCAAAGCTTACGCCGACCAAGCCCGCAGATACCGCGACTGCAGCAGCTGCACTGGCTGCCTGAATGGTTGCGGTGTTGTCGGCGTCCACGGTGATGTCACCAGCGCGCGATTCAACTACTGTATCGGCATTCGCGATGAAGGCATGCACGTCGCTGCCAATCTCGTTAAAGCCGATGGAGATACCTGCCGATACTGCAACACCGACCATGCCAAACCCGGCAGAGATCGCCACGGCGGCCCCCACTGCGTCGATCTGCGACGTGTCCTTGGCTGTGACCGTGACGGAATCCGCCCGCACGCCCGTAGCGCCATCACCGTCAATGAAGGCCTGCGTGGTCGCGTCGATCACATTCTCGGCGTACACCCCCGCACCAGCAACACCCACGCCTACTTGGCCGCCCGCAACAGCGACCGCACCCGCAAAGGTCAGCGCGCGGATAGATTGCGCGCTATCTGCGGTGATGCTCAGATCACCCTGCGCATCAATGCTGCTGTTGCGTGCAAAGGCGGAAACCTGCCCCGCATCCGCAACCGGATCACCGGTCAGATCGCGCCCGATAAAGTTGCGCGCGACCGAGATACCAATCCCCACACCCACGCCAACCTGACCCACTGCAACCGAGGCAGCAACAGCCAGAACCGAGGCGTTAATTTCGCTTTCGGAACGCGCATCAATGACCACATCACCTTCACCAGTTGCGACCACTGTCGCAGTGTCAGCGTAGGCCTGTACGTTGGTCTGGATCGCGTTGAGCGCCACAGCGCCAGCACCTGCAATCCCGACCCCGATTTGACCCGCCGCAACGGCAAGGGCTGCCGCGCCAGAGACGGCGTTGATATTGGCCCGTGTCGCATTGATCGTGGCACCATTCTTTTGCAATGCAACGGCTGTACCTTCGGCATCAATCACCGTCCAGCTGCCGGATTCCTCCACAGTGCTGACACGAATATCCCCAATCAGGCCAAAGCCTTGCGCATTCAAATTCGATTTGAGGCTCGACAAAATCACAGCATCCGCCAAAGCGTCAGCAGCATCCGGGATCTCGTTTTCGTCGCCGTCCTCGGTCATGTCTTCGGTGCCCGCATCGTTCAGTTGCGTGGCATTCACAGCCGACACAACCGAAGGCGCGTTGGACCCACCCAGCAGCAATTCAGGCGTGGACGCGCTGATGGTCGTGCCGCCTGCGCCCGATGTCGTAATCTGCGCGCCGGTGTCGGCATAGGCCGCAACATTGGTGGCTATGTTGTTGATCGCCACGGAGATACCGATGGACACCGCTACACCTGTCTGGCCAAAGGCAGCCGAGATGCTGAGTGCGGCAGAAATCGCGTCAATTATGGAAATGTCATCCGCGTTGATTGTGACGTTGTCTGCGGTCACAACCGTGCCGCTGCCCGAAACATGGGCCGAGACATCCGTGGCAATACGGTTTTCAACCGCCGCACCACTGCCAGAGACCGCAATGCCGGTAGATCCACCAGCAACTGCCACGGACCCCGAGATGGTGCGGGCCTTGATCCCCTGCACGGATCTGGCATCCACCACCACCGCGTCTCTGGCGGTGACAACACTATCGTTTACCGCAGCCTCAACAACTGCGCGGCTTTCGTCCAAATTGATCAGCTTCCACAGATCATTGTTACCAAAATCCTGCGCGCTCAGCGCATAGGGTGCAGTATTGTCATCATCGTCGATGACATTGTCGGCCTGCGTGACCGTATCACCGATATAAAGGTAGCTGTCGCCTGTGCGCGCACCCGCTTCGATGGTGACGCTTGTCACGTTTTTGGTTAGCTGCGGGATCGTATCCGCCGTGGTATTTGTGGTCGCTACCAGCGCCTGATCATAGCCGATCAGGTTTCGCGCAACCGCAACACCGATGGAGGCGCCAACACCCGTAGACCCGACAGCGACCGCAGCAGATGCCGCGATGACCACTGCGTCGATATCACCCGTCGCACGGCCATCGACAATCACGTCGCCGAGAGTGGCGGTGACAGTGCTGTTGGTCAGATGTGCGCGTGTGGTCGTGTTGAGGCGGTTGGTTGCCTCAGCGCCCGCACCGCTCACTGCGACACCGGTGCTGCCAAAGCCCGCTGCGATGGAAGCCGCTGCCGCCAGCACTTCGATCTCGGCGGAATCTTCTGCCGTGACAGAGACATTACCGGTACGCGCAACCACGCCGTCTCCGGCCCCCTGAATACGCGCTTCGACCACACCGCCAATGATGTTCTGTGCCAGTCCCAACCCGATGGAGACTGCAACCCCTGTGGAGCCGAAGGCAACGGATACCGCAGCCGCACCTGCAAGTGCTGCAATCTCGGATGCGTTCATTGCAGCGACAGTGATCACATCACCTTGAGCCGCGTTCCGGCCTGTGCTGGCATCACCGTCGATGGCAGCACGCACATCAACATTGACCGTGTTTTCATTCCAGACGCCAGAGCCGCTTATGGCAACGCCTGTACTGCCGCCCGAAACGGCAGCGGCGCCAGCAAAGGTCAGAGCGTGGATGGATTGCGCGGCATCAGCCGTCACAGCCACATCGCCCGCCGAGGAGATCACACTGGAATCGAGCAGATAGGCATGGACCTGAACGGCATCATCGTCGCCATTGCGGTCTTGTCCGATAAAGTTGCGCGCGATAGCGACACCGATCGAAACACCAACACCAGTGGAGCCACTGACCGAAACTGCCAGCGATGCCGCCAGAACCGAGGCATTGATGGTCGAGGCATTGTCCGCATCCACAACCACATCGCCCGTGGCGTCGATGGTCGAGCCGTCGATATGCGCCAGCGCCTTGCTGGTGATGACGTTCTCGGAATAGGCCCCTGCTCCGCTGACCGCGACAGACGCGGAGGATGGGCTAACCGAGACGCTGATTGCCGCAGCAATCGAGACCGCGTTGATCGAGGCCCGCTCGACCTTCAACGTACCGCCGTCTATTTGCAGATTGAAGCTGCGGCCATCTTCGGCCACTGCGACCCAGCCGTGCAGCGCGGATTGCGAGACCCGCAGCGTACCGGTGATCAGATCTGGTGCGACCAGAACGGAATTCAGTGCATCCTTGATGTCTTGCAAGATAACTGCGTCGCCCGCCGCATCTGCGGCGTCTACGATCACGTCATCTTCTTCAGTTGTCGGGTCACCCTCGACGTTGTTGTCCAGATTGCCTTCGGCAAGATCAACTTCGGCGGCATCTTTCAATTTGTCTTCTGTCAGTCCGGTGCCCAACACGTCAAACGACGGTCCTGCCGATGTCTCGGCCTGCACAACCAGTGAGTTACCATCCTGGTCGCCAGTTACAGTGACGTCCGCACCCTCAACATACGCCTCCGCACGGTTTGAGATTTCGTTCATCGCAATCGCCACACCAACCGAGATTGCCGCTGCCGTGCTGGATGTACCAACTTGCCCCGCCAAGGAGGCCGCGCCG